>SLQY01000178.1 GCA_007131235.1 Wenzhouxiangella sp. | reverse complement strand
CCCCGCTTCAATATCAATCTGCGCGACGACAAGAGCTACCCCTGGATCCGGTTGCAAACCGCGCATGAGTTTCCCCGGATCGGCTTTTACCGCGGATCGCGCAGTCATGCCGGGCAGTATTTCGGGCCTTTCCCAAGTGCCGGGGCGGTGCGAGAATCGCTCAACCAGATCTACCGCATGCTCGGCCTGCGCCAGTGCCGCGACAGCGTCTTTGCCAACCGCACCCGGCCTTGCCTGCAATACCAGATCAACCGCTGCAGCGCTCCTTGTGTGGGATACGTCAGCGCCGAGGAATACGCGCGCGATGTCAAGGCCGCAGTCGAGTTCCTGAAAGGTCGCGACGAGGCCGTCATCGAGCTGCTTGGAGAACGCATGCAGGCCGCCAGCAGTAACCTGGCGTTTGAAAAGGCAGCGCAGTTGCGCGACCAGATCCAGAGCCTGCAACGGGTGCGTGCCAGCCAGTACGTGGCCGATGGCGCAGAGGATCTCGATGTGATCGCCTTGAGCGTCAAATCCGGACAGGCCGCGGTGCAGGTGGTCTCATTCCGTCACGGTCGCAATGTGGGTGGACGAAGTTTCTTTCCGGGCAACCTGCCCGATGCTGCCGAAGGCGGAGAAATCATGGCCGCTTTTCTCGGCCAGTATTACGCCGAGCGCATTCCTCCCTCGGCCTTGATCCTGTCCTGTGCGCCGGCCCAGGCCAGCTTGTGGAAAGAAGCCCTGGCGCGACGCCGCGGGGGCAAGGTTTACTTGAGCTGGCGGGTTCGAGGCCAGCGGGCCAAGTGGGTGCAAATGGCGATGACCAACGCTGAAGATGCACTCAGGCGGCGGCTGGCAGATCGTGACCAGGTCGGGCGCGGGCTGGCCCAGCTGGCCGATCTGCTCAAGCTGGACAACATGCCTGAGCGCCTGGAATGTTTCGATATCAGCCATATTTCCGGCACTGAAACAGTCGGTTCCTGCGTCGTGTTCGGACCCGAGGGCGCGCAAAAATCCCTCTACCGGCAGTACAACATCGAGGGAATCGAGCCGGGCGACGACTATGCTGCCATGGAGCAGGCCCTGCGCCGGCGCTACAAGCGCATCGTCGAAGAGGGCGGCGAGCTGCCTGACCTGCTGGTCATCGATGGCGGCAAGGGCCAGGTCAACCGGGCACTTGCCGTGCTCGAGGAGCTGGGTCTTGATGCCATACCCATCATGGGCGTGGCCAAGGGGCCGGCCCGTCGGGCCGGACACGAGACTTTCATTCTCAACGGGCTGGAGGTCAAGCCAGGGCCGCACCATCCTGCCTCTCACCTGGTCCAGCAGATTCGCGACGAGGCGCATCGCTTCGCCATCCAGGCCCATCGCAAGCGTCGGCAGAAGCGTGTCCAGGCGTCGCCGCTGGAGCAGATTGCGGGCGTCGGGCCGCAGCGGCGCCAGCGCCTGCTCAAGCATTTTGGCGGGCTGAAGGGCATCTTGAAAGCCAGTGCCGAGGAATTGGAACGCGTGCCCGGTATCAGTGCAGCCCTGGCTCAGCGCATTGTCGAGCAGTTGCAGCAGTCGGGCTGACACGCGCGCCAAAGTCGACAGCGTTTGCGGGATAATGACCGGATGACGCTGGAGAACCACAAATCTTGTCGCTGACCATTCCCACCCTCCTGACCTTGCTGCGCATCGTGATGATTCCGGTGCTGGTGGTGGTGTTCTATCTGCCGGTGGCATGGGCAAACGTGGCGGCGGTCGTGATTTTCGTGCTGGCCGCCCTCACCGACTGGCTGGATGGCTGGGTGGCGCGCCGATATGGGATGACCAGCACCTTTGGGGCTTTTCTCGACCCGGTTGCCGATAAACTCATGGTCGGCGTATCGCTGATCATTCTCGTTCAAGCCCACCCCGAAATCATCCTGGCACTGGCAGCGGCGACCATCATCGGTCGCGAGATCACGATTTCGGCCTTGCGTGAATGGATGGCGGCCCTGGGCGAGGGGGCGCGGGTGAAGGTGGCCTGGACAGGCAAGCTCAAGACCATCTTGCAAATGGTTGCGATCGGTTTCCTGCTCTATGGCGAGCCGCTTGGACCGCTGCCCGTGCTCGATATTGGACGCTGGCTGCTGGTGGCGGCAGCCGTGCTCACCATTCTTTCGATGTTTACCTACCTGCGCTCCGCCTGGCCAGCCATTCGCCAGCGCGGTTGACGCTGTTGACCTGATACTTCCAAGATGCCCAAGAACCGAAAAAAGCATGCCATGGCCGACCTGGCCGATCGCCATGCGCTGTATGAAGCCAGCGTTCAGGATACCGAGACCGAGCTGGAGTTCGTCTCCGAGACGTTTACCGAGCTTACCGGCCGACCGCTAAAGAAACTCCGCGAGGATTTCTGCGGGACGGCCAATACCGCCTGCGCCTGGGTGCGAACGGGGGCCGATCATCAGGCCATAGCCGTGGACCTGGACGGTGAAGTGCTGGACTGGGGGCGACGCCACCATGTTGCCGGGCTCTCCGCGGCGCAAAAGGCGCGGATCGAAGTGATTCAGGGCGACGTTCTGAGCGTCGAGACGGCCAGCGTGGATGCCTTGCTGGCGATGAATTTCAGTTACTACCTGTTCACCACCAGGTCTTCGCTCAAGGGCTATTTCAAGCGCGCTCGGGCTGCGCTGGTCGACGACGGTGTGCTGTTTCTCGATGCTTTCGGTGGGTATGACGCGCATCGTGAGCTTGAAGAGCGCACCGAGTACGACGACTTTACCTACGTCTGGGACCAGGCCAGTTTCGACCCCATCAACCACAACATGACCTGCCTGATCCACTTCGAGTTCCCGGACGGCTCAAAGATGGAGCGCGCCTTCGAGTACCACTGGCGGTTGTGGACGCTACCGGAAATCAGGGAGCTGTTGCTCGAGGCCGGCTTCAGCGAGGCCACGGTTTACTGGGAAGGCACCGATGCAAAGACCGGCGAAGGCGATGGCATCTACACCCCTAGCGAATCGGGCGATGCCGATGCCGGCTGGATCTGTTACCTGGTCGCTCGCGGCTGAGCTTGCTGCGGGGCGCTCAGACCAGGGAGTCTCTTGATCAGAAAAACGTGAATACCTGTTCCAGCCAGCTATCGAGCCCTTCGAACTCATCGCTGCTGGCTGGCACGAATTCATCGATATCCAGCTCGTGCAGCGCGCCAAAGTGCTCGGGGTCTTCGTGCAGCACGGTCAATGCGGCAATGACATCACGTTGAACTGCTGCTGGCACGTCGGGGCTGGCGGCGATACCGGCATGCGGAAAAGGCTCGGAGGTGCGGACAACTTCCATGTTTACGTAGCGAGCAACCAGGTTGTGAGGCACGATCGCGGCTTCGGCCTCCATTGAAAACACGATCTCGACCGCGTCCAGCCAGGAACTGGCATTGGACTGGATGATCGGCTGTTGCATGGGGTTGTCGTACCAGCTGGCCAGAATCAGGTAGCCGAGGCTGGGTGCGGGCATGCTCGACACGGGGCGACCAATGAAGTCAGCCAGTTCGGCGTCCATGTTCATCCCGGAAGTCAGCAGCGAGAAAGTGCCGGGCTCGGCAGCCCTGACCAGCGGCGTGTAGCCGTAGCGGTTGATTCTCATGGCGATGAGGTGAGCATCCTCAAGCACCAGGTCGGGCTGACCGCCGCGTCGAATATCCAGCCAGAAGCGGTGAAAATCGCGAGCGATCTGCAGCTCGAACGTGTGCGGTGTCACCGCGTTCAGATAATCGACCAGCGGCCTGTAAACGCTCTCGGCCTGATCGGGAATGAAAATGGGGTGCGGCTGGATCCGGTAAGTACGCGGCTCCGGCGCTGGTTCCGCTGCGCGGGCCAGGGCTGGCGCCTCGACCGGGTCGGTGGTCGCCAGGTCGGTATCGCTGTCCATGGCCGGTTCGTCGCCTTCCAGCTCACCATCGGTCGGCTCTAGTGCCAACTCCACTACAGCAGTTTCATCCTCGCCGTCAACGCCTGTCTCGGCATCTTGTGCCAAGAGCATGCCCGCGAACATCAGGAGAACCAGGCAAGTCGATAGTCTGATCGAGATTTTCATTGAACTTACCCCTTTAACTCTATGATTGGCAGCGATTTTGGCTAAATGGCAGATTCCATCGATACTAGCACAGAGTTTCTGGCAGCGCCATCTCCAGCGTCGTCGACTCCAAGGCACCGCCTGCCATCAGCCTGGCACCGGCCTGAACCGCGATCGGGCACACGGCCAAACCGAACCCGACGTGCTCGTCCAACACGCAATCAACCACTTCACCAGCTTCATTTTGTTCTGCATCACCGAGCCTCGTGCCTGGTTCGAGCGGTTGCTCTGTGGCCGCCGTGTAGCTGAAGCCAAGCAGCTGTCGCTTTACCTTGCCAAGGTAGTGAACCCGGGCGATGACCTCCTGGCCCGGATAGCAGCCCTTGGTGTAGCTCAGCCCCTTGTTGTCTTCCAGGCCCAGAAACTGCGGCAGGTGCTGGCCGGAAGTGGTCGGTTGCAGCCAGGGAAGGGGCGTGGCCAGGTCAGCCAGGCGCCAGCGATGGAGCGCTGCAGGATTGCTCGGGGGCGGCGCATCATCCAGCTGCAGACTGCGGGATACGCGACCCGGATAGGTGCCGGATTGGGGCATGCTGCCAAAGCAGCCCCGGACATGAACGGTCGGGCCGATTTCAATCCGGTGACCAATCGAAAACATCTTGAGGCGAGCAACCAGGTCGATCTGTGATCTGGGCAGGACCCACTCGACGCAGCCTTCATTGAGCCTTGCGAGAATGACAATCAGACATCGGCCCCTGGTGTCGCACCAGGCACCAGGTTGCCAGTTCGTGTCGGTGAGCTGATTGACGTCGAAAGTCAACTGGCCCTGGCAAAAGCGCAAGGCATCGGGGCCGCTGATGCGAAGTGCAGATAGATGAGAAATATCGAAGCTATTGAGCATTTCAACTGTGACATCCATGAGACAGCGGGTACAATTCTATTATGTCGGACCACAAGACAAGCACGGACGCTCCTTTTGTAGAAAAGGCGCCTGCCAGCGATGATCGGGAAGGCGAACAGCCGCCGCGCGAAATCGGCGGGCGCAAGGACGGCCTCGACCCGACTCGATACGGTGACTGGGAAAAAAATGGTCGCTGCATCGACTTTTGACACCATCGGACCAAACAAGTGAGATAAATCATGGCGACGGATAACCGACCGCTTTCCCCACATTTGCAGGTCTACCGGCCGCAACTGACCTCGGTGCTTTCCATTTCCCATCGCATCACCGGTATTGCACTCAGCGCAGGCACGGTCATCGTCGTTTTCTGGTTGCTGGCCCTGGCCAGCGGGCCGGAGCGCTTCGATCAGCTGACGGCGGTACTGAGCCACCCGTTAGGGCTGATCGGGTTGGCAGTGTGGAGCTTTTGTCTGTTCTACCACCTGCTAAACGGCATTCGCCACTTGTTCTGGGACGCCGGGTGGCTGCTTGACTTGAGAGGCGCTTACGCATCCGGGTGGGCCGTCGTCGTGCTGTCTGTGGTCCTGACCGCCGTGATCTGGGGAGGTGTGCTGTGAATTTACGTAACCCGTTGGCCAATGCACACAACCATGGGGCGGCTGGCGATGGCGTTGGTCATTGGTGGGCGCAGCGATTCAGCGCCATTCTGCTGGCCCTGCTGACCGTCTGGCTGGTTTATGCGCTGGCTTCCCTGGTCGGAGCTGATCACGCCGCCGCGACGACCTGGCTGGGTACGCCATTCAATGCAGCCATGGCCATTCTTTTCGTGGTGACATCCATTTATCACGGCAAGCTCGGCCTGCAAGTCATTATTGAAGATTACATTCATCAGCGCAGTGTCGAGGTCTCGTTGCAGATTTTCATCAAGCTGGCGAGCATCGTTGGCGGCTTGCTGGCAGTTATCGCCATCCTGAAAGTGGCATTTGGAGTCTGATCTTGAGCAAGTCTTACCAAATCACCAAGCACGAGTACGATGTTCTGGTCATCGGAGCAGGCGGTGCGGGCCTGCGCGCCACCATGGGTTTGGCGGCGACCGGTTTGACCACGGCCTGTATCTCCAAGGTGTTCCCGACCCGTTCGCATACCGTGGCCGCCCAGGGTGGCATGAGTGCCGCACTGGGCAACATGGGCGAGGATGACTGGCGCTGGCACATGTACGACACCATCAAGGGGTCGGACTGGTTGGGTGACCAGGATGCTATCGAGTACATGTGTCGCGAGGCAATCCCGTCGGTCATCGAGCTTGAGCACTTCGGTGTGCCATTCTCTCGCACCGACGATGGCAAGATCTACCAGCGCCCGTTTGGTGGCATGACTACACGGTTCGGCGAAGGAACGGCACAGCGGACCTGTGCGGCCGCCGACCGCACCGGACATGCCATTCTTCACACCCTCTACCAGCAATCGCTGAAGCATGATGCGCAGTTCTTCATCGAGTACTTCGCGCTCGACCTGTTGATGGACGACGGAGTTTGTCGCGGGGTGCTGGCCTGGGACCTGGCCAGCGGCACCTTGCATGAGTTTCGCGCCCATGCCGTGATCCTGGCGACGGGCGGCTACGGACGGGCTTATTTCTCCTGTACCTCGGCCCATACCTGCACCGGTGACGGCAACGGCATGGTTCTGCGCGCCGGCCTGCCGCTGCAGGATATGGAATTCGTGCAGTTCCACCCTACCGGCGTTTACGGTGCCGGCTGTCTGATTACCGAGGGTGTACGTGGCGAAGGTGGTTTTCTGACCAATTCGGAAGGCGAACGCTTCATGGAGCGCTATGCCCCCAACGCCAAGGATCTGGCCTCGCGCGATGTTGTGTCGCGCTCGATGACCATCGAGATTCGCGAAGGTCGAGGCGTTGGATCGAAAAACGATCATATTCACCTCAACCTGCAGCACCTGGGTGGAGACGTCATTCACGAGCGCCTGCCTGGCATCGCCGAAACTGCCAAGATCTTCGCTGGTGTCGATGTGACCAAGGAGCCGATCCCGGTCTTGCCGACGGTTCATTACAACATGGGTGGCATTCCGACCAACTACCATGGCGAAGTGGTGACACTCAAGGATGGCGACCCGGACTCCATTGTTCCGGGCTTGTATGCGATCGGTGAAGCGGCTTGCGTCTCGGTCCACGGGGCCAACCGACTTGGATCGAACTCCCTGCTCGACCTGATCGTGTTTGGACGTGCGGTTGCCAAGCGCTGCGGTGAAACGATCAAGCCCGGTCAATCGCACAAGACGCTATCCAGGGATCTGGTCGATAACCTGGTCGGCGAGTTCGATCGCATTCGCCACGCCGACGGCGACGCGCCGACGTCTGCCATCCGCGATTCAATGCAGCAGGTCATGCAGGAAGACGCCGCTGTATTCCGGACCTCGGACTCGCTCAAGCAGGGTTGTGAACGTATCGCCGAGGTCAATGGCCGGTTCGAGCAGGTGTCGGTCAGCGATCGCTCCATGGTGTGGAATTCGGACCTGGTCGAAACGCTGGAATTACGCAACCTGCTCGGGAATGCGGTCACGACCATGGTATCGGCCGAGAATCGCAAGGAAAGCCGCGGAGCACATGCTCACGAGGACTATCCTGACAGAGACGACGACAACTGGCACAAGCACACCCTGATATGGCTTGACGACAAGGGTCAGGCTCGCATTGACTACCGCCCAGTGCACATGTACACCCTGAGCGACGATGCCGAGGTCATCCCGCTGAAGGCGAGGACCTACTGAGCGTCGCATCGTCTTCTAAGCAATCAGGACAGGAAGCAGAAGAAAAATCATGGCAGAGTTCAGACTCCCGAAAAATTCGAGAATCAGCAAGGGTCGACATTTCCCTGCTGCGCAAGGCGCCAGTCGCGTCAAGACGTTCCGGGTCTACCGTTTCGATCCTGACAGTGGTGAAAACCCGCGCGTCGACTCCTACGATATCGACCTTGACCAGTGTGGGCCGATGGTTCTGGATGCCGTGGTCAAGATCAAGAATGAGCTTGACCCGACCCTGACCTTCAGGCGCTCATGTCGCGAGGGGATTTGTGGTTCTTGCGCTTTCAATATCGACGGTACCAATACGCTGGCCTGCACCAAGGCGATCGACGATATCAAGGGCGATGTAAAGATCTACCCCTTGCCGCATATGCCGGTGATCAAGGACCTGGTACCTGACCTGACTCACTTCTACGCTCAGTATGCTTCCATCAAGCCCTGGATTCGCACCCAGAGCCCGGCGCCCCCGGACAAGGAGCGGCTGCAGTCGCCAGAAGATCGCAAGCGCATGGATGGCTTGTATGAGTGCATTCTCTGTGCCTGCTGCTCGACCGCCTGCCCGAGCTACTGGTGGAACGGAGATCGTTACCTAGGCCCGGCCATTCTGCTGCAGGCCTACCGTTGGCTGGTTGACTCCCGCGACGAGGCAACAGGGGATCGTCTGGATGATCTGGAGGACCCCTTCCGCCTGTACCGCTGCCATACCATCATGAATTGCACCCGTACCTGTCCGAAGGGGTTGAATCCGGCCAAGGCCATTGCCGAGATCAAGAAGATGATGCTTGCCCGGAGAGGCTTGTAATCGGGAGAGCAAGGGTGATGACAGGATGAGCGATCGATCCTCACCTGCCGCCTTGCGCTGGCGCTGTCGCCGCGGCATGCGCGAGCTGGATGTGCTGCTGAGTCGGTGGCTGCAAGAGCGTCATGCCGAAGCCAGCCCCGAGCTCCAGCAGGCGTTTGTCGACCTGCTGGATTGCGAAGATGATCAGCTCTGGGATTGGTTGCTGGGCCGGAGCCGGCCGCAACCGCAGTTCCAATCCGTGGTCGACGCCATTCAGAATCTCGGTGGACCAGGCTCGCTTGGCTCGGGCTGAGCCCTTTCCGGTCGGGGCTGCTCCGCGGGCAGCGCTTGTGGTCATGGCGTTGCTGTTGCTGGCCCTCCTGGCCGTTCTTGGCAGCGGACTTTCACATCTCCTGAAGGCGGTCCTGCTGTTGGCCGTGCTGGTTTATGGTAGCCGCTCGGTCTACCGCTTGCTCAAGCCTCGCTTCAGCGCGCTCAAGCTGGGTGCGGACGGTCTGTTGCTGATTGAAGCGGGGGGCGAACAGCGACTTCCAGGCAATGGCAACAGGTGTTTCGTCAGCCCCTGGTTCCTGGGGGCGGGAGACAGGAGAGTCAGGCTGGGTGTCTTTTGCGAGCAAATGGCAGCCGATGACTTTCGCCAGCTCAGCGTTTTCCTGCGTCAGCATTCAGGGGCATGATGGCCATCAAGAAGATTTCCAGGCACCTGGTTCCGGCTCGTTCCCCTGATCGGCTAGACTGATAAACAGACTTTGTTGCAAGGGCGGGACTTCATCGCATGGATCTGCACAAGTACCTTCAAGTCATGGTCAAGCATGAGGCTTCTGACCTGTTTTTCAGTGCCGGCGCGCCGGTGGGGATAAAGATCCACGGCAAGACACGCTATCTTGGCGAGCATCGCCTGAGCTCGGTCGAATCCCGGCAGCTGGCGTTTTCGATCCTGTCCGACAAGCAAAGCGCCGAATTCGAGCGCGAAATGGAGCTGAATCTTGCCCTGGCCCTGGACGGAATCGGGCGGTTCCGCGTCAACGTGTTTCGCCAGCGCGGCTCTGTAGCCATGGTGATTCGTCACATCAAGGCTGAGATCCCCTCGATCGAGGCGCTCAATCTGCCGGTCAAGCTCAAGGAGCTGGTCATGGCACCGCGTGGACTGGTGCTGGTGGTCGGATCGACAGGATCGGGCAAGTCAACCACCCTGGCGTCAATGATCGATTATCGCAACGAGACCCGCAGCGGCCATATCCTGACGATCGAAGATCCGATCGAGTTTCTGCACAATCACAAGAAATGCATCGTAGATCAGCGCGAGGTTGGCCTGGATACCCACAGTTATTCCAGCGCCCTGAAAAACGCCATGCGTGAGGCCCCCGACGTGATTCTGATTGGCGAGATCCGCGATCGAGACACCATGCAACATGCCATCGCCTATGCCGAGACCGGGCACTTGTGCCTGTCGACCCTGCATGCGAACAATGCCAACCAGGCGCTTGACCGGATCATCAATTTCTTTCCGGAGTCGGCGCATCAGCAGTTGTTCATGGACCTGTCGCTTCACCTGCAGTCCATTATCAGCCAGCGCCTGGTGCCGAGCAGCGATGGCCAACGGGTGCCGGCAGTAGAGTTGATGATTCGAACGCCGTTTGTCGCCGACCTGATTCTCAAATCGGAAATCAGCGGCCTCAAGGATGCGATGAAAGAGGGCAGTCAGCACGGCATGCAGACCTTCGATCAGTCGCTGTTCGAACTGTTCAAGGCGGGCAAGATCAGCGCCGAACAGGCCCTTGAACACGCTGATTCGCGCAACGACCTCGGCCTGAACATCCGCCTCCATGCCGGCGCCGGCAACACTCCGACCGACTGGGACCTGCAGGATAACTAATTGGCCGGATCTAACCCCGTCATAGAAAATACTCGAGCGAACTGACGGCCACGAAAATCGCTGCGCTGAGCAGGGCAAACCAGATCAACAATGCAAGCTCCAGCCCGCGTCGGCCGGGCTGCCGGAACAACAGCCACAGCACCAGCGGCGGGATGTAGTAACGCTGTTCGATCAGCTCGGCCGGGAGCATCGCCAGCAGTGTGACCGGAAACAGCCAGACAGCCGCTTTTTCCCGCAACGGGGAAACGGCCATGCTGAGCAGGGTCCAGGCCATCAGCACATAGGCGAGCAAGCGCACAGACCCGTCACCATCGAGCCAGCCGAGAACGCGGTTGCGCAGATGAAATTCCGGCAAGCCGAGGTTGTAGTGATGAGTGACGGCAAAACTGAACCAGTAGAACACGCCGAGCAGCAGCACGGCAGGCGCGACCCAGGCATGCTGGCGTATCAGTCTGAGGATGCGCGCCAGGTTGTCAATGTGCAGCGGTAGCAGGACCAGCCACAGCACCAGCAGCATGAAAAAAATCTGGCTGGGATACAGGCCGCCAAGCTGATGGGATGCCCGGTCGCCAACCGCCACACCACGGTTGACGATCAGGAAGATCGCGAATGCCAACAGCGGCAAAAGCATTGGCCAGGTTCGCCTTAGCGCCGCCAAAGTGCCGTGGCCGGCATTTCGCAGTCGCTCAGCCATGCCGTGGCCATTGGCCAGGGCGGCGCCAAGGCCTGCCTGGTGCATTGCCATCAGCCAGGCCAGCGCCAACCAGAAGACGTTGGTCTGGCGGATGAAAAGGGCGGCGATGCCGACCACGGCGGCGGCGATGAAGCGCTGACGGTCGGCCAGGACCACGACGGCCAGCAGTGCCACCAGGGCAACCAGGTCGGTGTAGAGCAGAACGTAAAACGGCCATAGCAGTGGACAGGCCAGCAGCTGCAGCGCGCGCAGCAGTGGTTGCTCGGCATCGGTACGCAGCCAGTACAGCCAGGCCAGCAGGATGACACCGGAACCCAGCAGGGCGCTGATGGCGCGCAGTGAGACGACCTGGTCAAGGCCAAGCAGGGCAGCCGGTAGGTAAACGGCCAGGTGGTAGCCGGGCGTGACCGTTATCTCGGGTACGCGCTTGAACGCTCCGTCCAGGAAAAACTGGATCTGGCCGTGGTGGAAATGTTCATCGACCATCAATTGGTCGGGTAACAGGTATAGCGCCGCTGCCAGCAAACCCAGGGTCACCAGCGCCAGCAGGACGCCAGCACGCCTTGTGTCAGTCATTGGCAAATCAGATCCGTTCGGCTTCCGCGCCTGCCTTTCCTCGCCGTCGCAGCCAGCGCACCATCCACACCACCAGGGCGATCAGGCCAATGATGACAATGACCCCGAACAGGATGGGAATCAGCAACGCCATGGCAATGGCAAACAAGCTGCCAGCCGTTTCCCCGGTAGAAACAACCGGATTGGCCAGCCCGCCGCTGGATGCGGTAGACAGGCCGCGTGCGAGCACCGTTGCCCCCTGCACAATGCCGGCCGATCCGCCGCCCAGGGTCAGGGCCGTGCCCCATTGCGCGAGATCGTTCATTTCCGGCAGCAGTGATGCCACGATCACGGTGCCGCCGCCAATGGCGGCAGGCGTGGCCAGGATGTCCAGCAGGTTGTCGACCAGGGGGATGTAGTAAGCGCCAGCCTCAAGCATGGCCGCGATGCCGACGATGATCAAGACCGGCTCCGAGGCCAGCCATGCGAATTGTTCGCCAACCTCCAACCAGCCCATGCGCACCGACACACCCAGGGCCAGTATGGGCAGGAATACCCTCAGACCCGAGGCCGCGCTAAGCGTGATCCCGGCCATGATGGCAGACAGCGCCGTGAGCTCGGATAGGCTTTCCATGGCCTCATTCTACGCCCGGTGAACGCCACGAGGTCATGCCCTCAGCCGGTCCCGCGGGTGCGGGTCTTGTCCTTGCGGGCGTTTTTCTCGAGAAACTCGATGATCATTCCGGCCACGTCCTTGCCGGTTGCGGACTCGATGCCTTCCAGGCCGGGCGAAGAGTTGACTTCCATCACCAGCGGACCGTGGTTGGATCGCAACAGGTCCACGCCTGCCACGTTGAGGCCCATGATCCGGGCCGAGCGCACGGCCACGGCGCGCTCCTGCGGCGTGATCTTGATCAGTGCGGCCGTGCCACCGCGATGCAGGTTGGAGCGGAACTCACCGGGCTTGGCCTGGCGCTTGATGGAGGCCACGACCTTGTCGCCAATGACAAAGCAACGGATATCGGCGCCGCCGGCTTCCTTGATGTACTCCTGCACCATGATGGAAACGTTCAGGCCCATGAAGGCTTCGAGCACGCTCTCGGCCGCCTTGCGGGTTTCGCAAAGAACCACACCGATGCCCTGGGTGCCTTCCAGGAGCTTTGCGACCAGCGGTGCGCCGCCCACCATTTCGATCAGGTCACCGATATCGTCCGGTGCCCGGGCAAAGCCGGTGACCGGCAGCCCGATGCCGCGCCGGGCCAGCAGCTGCAACGATCTGAGCTTGTCGCGCGAGCGGGTGACGGCCACCGACTCGTTGAGCGGGAACGTACCCATCATTTCAAACTGGCGCAGTACCGCCGTACCGTAAAAGGTGATTGATGCGCCGATCCGGGGAATGACCGCATCAAAGGGTTCGAGCTGCTCGCCGCGGAAATGCATGGTTGGTCGATGCGAGGCGATGTTCATGTAGCAGCGCAATGTATCGACGACCTGTGCGTCGTGGCCGCGGCTTTTGGCTGCTTCCACCAGGCGACTGGTGGAGTAGATCTTGCGGCTGCGGGAGAGGATGGCTATGCGCATGAATGAATTCCAGGGCGCTTAAGTCAAGCGCGGTTTGCCTTGCAGAAAGGTTCTGGCCGGGTAGACCAGGGCGTGATTTTCCATCGCGGTTCGTCCCAGCAGCATGCGATAGCGCATTTTCTGCCGATCGCTCAGGGTAATGTCGACCTGCCAGCGGGAATGACCGATAACAATGGGGGTGCGAATGGTATACCGCTGCTCGGCATCACCAGAGCTGCTTCTTACTGTGCGTGTGCCCTTGAGTCGGCACTCGCAGTCGATATCGGCAATCTCGGCGATATGATCAAGATGAACGCGAAAGGCCAGCAAGTCCAGGCCGTCGCGCTGGAAGGCCCGGATCGCGCTGGCGTGCAGTGCGCATGACTTGGCCCCGGTGTCGACCCGGGCGCGGAGACGGTCAATGCCGAGCTCGGGCAATCCCACCCATTCGCAGGCACCGATGATCATGTTCGGGGCAACGTTCGAGACCATCGGCCAGTCCCGCCCTTACTCGGCTCGCGCGAGGTCTTGAAGCATGGCCTTGAGGAAGCGGGCGGCCTCTCCGCCGGTGCAGGCGCGATGGTCGAAGGTAAGCGAGATCGGAATGATCCGATGGACTTCCATGCCACCAAGTACCGGCACCACCTCGTGCCGCAGCGTGCCGGCAGCCACGATAGCGACGCACGGCGGGGTCACAACGGGGGTAGCGTAGCGGCCGGCGAACTTGCCGAAGTTGGACAACACGATGGTGTAATCCTTGAGGTCTTCCGGCGGAATCGAGCGGTTGGCCGTGTTGTCGCGCAGCCGGTTGATGTCCTGCCGAAGTTGGTGGCGATCGGCCTTGTTGACATTGCGCAGGGCGGCAACGAACAATCCATCGGCGGTGTCGACCGCCATTCCCACGTGCATGTTCTTGTGGATCATGCGCATGTTCTTTTCGCCATCAAACCAGGCATTCAGGCCCGGTTCGGCCTGGGCACCCACCCACAGCGAGCGCAGCAGGCGCGCGGTAATGTCTTCGCCGGGCCGCCAGGCGTTGATGTCGGCGTCGTCCATCAGGCTGGTCGGGACCACGCTGCGGTGAGCTTCGCTCATGACCCGTACCATGGTACGACGGGGTCCACGCACCGGTTCCCACTCGCCGGACGGTTCAGCACTGGCCTTGCTGGCGGCGGACGGCTGCTGGGTTGCTTCTGCCCGAACCGGCGCATCCTGGGGGGCAGGGGGCTCGGCCGCTGGCGGTGTCGCGGCGGGTTTCGCGCCCAGCGCTGCAGTGCCGGCATCGGCCGCGGCGCGCACGTCGCGAACCGTGACCACGCCATCGGCACCGGATGGCTTGACTTGCGTAATGTCGACCTTGAGCTTGCGCGCCATGGCCCGCACCGCCGGGGTCACCTTGACGCCGCCGACATTGCTGGTGCGTTCGCTCAGCACTTCATTCGAGCTTTGCACGTTGCCGACCACGGTGCCGGTGTCGGCGCGCTCGGCGCTCGGACTATTGTCATTCTCGCGGTCGTTCTGGCTGTCTGGCTCCGCGCTGGGCTTTGGTTCAGCTTCGGACGATTGCCGAACCGGGCTGTGACGGTCAGATTCGCGGCGATTTGGCTGGTCTTCTGGCGTCGACGCAGCGGCAGGCGCAGTGTCGGGTTCATCGGTGCTGTCTGTGTCATCGTCTGGCGAGTACAGGCTCGACAGGTCGACTTCCGACGATGAGCTTTCGGTGTCGGCGCTGGCTGCGCTGGCGTCCGGGCTTTCCTGTGTCTCCGGCTCGGCTGACGCTTCGCCAGCGACCTGGAATTCGCACAGCGGTGCTCCCGTCTGGATGACATCTCCGGCCTGACCATGAAGCTTGACGATTCGGCCCGTGTAGGGGCTGGGAACCTCGACCACGGCCTTGGCTGTTTCCATCGACACCATGGGCTGGTCCAGCTCGACTTCGTCTCCTTCGCTGACCAGCCATTCAACGATCTCGGCGTCCGGCAGACCTTCACCGAGATCCGGCAGATTGAATACTTTCATGACACCTCCAGTACCTGGTTGACTGCATGCAGGATGCGAGAAACGCTTGGCATGTATTTCATTTCGTTACGGTAAAGCGGCATCACCGTATCGTAACCGCAGACCCGCTTGACCGGGGCCTGCAAACTCCATATTCCGGCGTCAGCCAGGTTGGCTGCAATTTCGCCGGCAACGCCGCAGTGCTTCGGTGCCTCCTGGACAATCACGCAGCGACCGGTGCGCTCGACGGACTCGATGATGGTATCCATGTCGATCGGGCTCAAGGTGGCCACGTCAATGACCTCGGCGCTGATGCCCTTTTCCTCGAGCTGATCTGCGGCCTGCAAGGTTTCCTTGACCATGGCACCCCAGGTCACCAGGGTGACGTCCGTGCCATCGCGCAGGGTGAAGCAGACGTCCAGCGGCAGTTCCTCGCCATCATCGGCGACTTCCTCGCGCTGCCAGCGATAAATGCGCTTGGGTTCCATGTAGATCACTGGATCAGGATCGCGAATGGCGGCCAGCAACAGGCCGTAGGCACGCGACGGTGAGGACGGCATGACCACGCGGATGCCAGGCATGTGGGCAAACAGCGCTTCCGGGCTTTCGGAATGATGCTCTGGGGCATGAATGCCGCCACCGGTCGGGAAGCGCAGCACCATCGGGCAGCTCAGGCGGCCGCGCGTGCGATTGCGCATGCGGCCGGCGTGACACATCAGGTGATCGATCATCGGCATGGTGAAGCCGCAAAACTGGGCCTCGGCGACGGGCTTGAGGCCTTGTGCCGCCATGCCGACGCTCATGCCGGCAATCATGACCTCGGCCAGCGGCGTATCAATGACGCGTTCATCGCCAAAGCGTTGCTGCAGGCCGGCGGTAGCACGAAAAACGCCGCCGTTGATGCCCACATCCTCGCCAAGCACGACCACCGCGGAATCTTCCTCCATGGCCCGGGCCAGTGCCAGGGTCACACCTTCAATCAGGGTTATCTTGGCCATCAGTGGTGGCCTCCATCTTCCGGGAACTGCTCGGCATGGGCGCGCTGCTCGACCAGGTCATGCGGCAACTCCTTGTACATGTAGTCAAACATGGCCGTGACGGGTTGTGGGTTGTTCTGCACCATGTCGATGTATTCATCGGCGGCCTGCTGCACGAACTGGCTGCATTCTGCGATGAGTTCCTGCTCGCGGTCATCGTCCCAGGCGCCCTGGTCGATCAGGTAACTACGCAAGCGCTTCAGCGGTTCCTTTTCCCAGGCCTGGTCGACTTCTTCCTGCGGCCGGTAGCGGCGCGCATCGTCGGCAGTGGTGTGGTCGCTGAGGCGGTAAGTGAGCATTTCAATGACAAAAGCCCCCTTGCCAGCCCGGGCGGCCGACACGGCCTTTTCCATTGCCCATAGGCAGGCAATCAAATCGTTGCCGTCGACCTGGATACTGGGCAGGCCGCCGGCGATGCCCTTCTGGGCCAGCGTGCTGGCCGTGTTTTGCTTGGAGCGAGGAACGGAAATGGCCCACTGGTTGTTGACGATGACCAGTACCAGCGGCAGTTTCCAGGCGCTGGCCGCGTTGATCGCCTCGAGGAAATCACCCTTCGATGAACCGCCGTCGCCAACGATGGATACGGCGACCCGGGGTTCGTTCTTGAGCTTGTACGCCATGGCGGCACCAGCGGCATGCAGGCACTGGGTCGCGATCGGCACACACCATGCAAAATCATGGCGCGGGCTGGAAAAATCGTTGCCTCGCTCGTCTCCGCCCCAGTACAGCAGTACTTCGGACATCTTGACGCCACGATAGAACTGCGCACCGTATTCCCGGTACATCGGTGCCAGGCAGTCTTCTTCATGCATCGCCGCGCCGATTGATACGTGCGCAGCTTCGTGGCCCAGGCTCGATGCATAGGTGCCCAGTTTGCCCGTGCGCTGCAGGGCAATGGCCTTTTTGTCGAAAGCCCGGGTCAGTGTCATCAACCGATAGATATCGGTCAAGCGCTCGAAATCTCTGGCCACGGCCGGCACATGCTGTTCGTCCAGCAGCTTGCCGTCCTGGCCCAGGAATTGAAAATGATCCACCTTGAAAGCGGCGACTGTCCGCGCCATGTCTGTACCTCGTCGGTTTGAATCCGTCTGGAGTTGCCGGCCCCGCCGACTTCTTTGCAAACACCGGTCGGCTTCGGGCAGTGCACCATTATACGCTGCCGTGCTATCGAGGTTAAACTCCTCGGTCGGCCTTGTCCTCGAGTCAGCATTTCATGGCAACACCAGACAACCAGCGCCAACTGGAAGCGTCGATCCAGACCGATCTTGCCGACCGCCTGGACTACTCCGGGTACCTGTGTCTTGACCGGATTCTCGACGCCCAGCATCCCCTGTCGGATCCACCCCATCACGATGAGCTGCTGTTCATCATCCAGCACCAGACCAGCGAATTGTGGTTCAAGCTGGTCATTCACGAGCTGAAGGCCGCCATCCGCCAGCTGGCCGAAGACGACCCCGGACCATGCATGAAGATCCTGGCCCGTTTCAAGCTGGTGCAGCAGCAGCTGTTCAACCAGTGGGCCGTGCTCGAAACGCTTACGCCCAGCGAATACGTGCAGTTTCGCGATTGCCTGGGCAATGCTTCCGGCTTTCAATCCGCGCAGTACCGCCTGGTCGAATTCCTGCTCGGCAACAAGAATGCCCAGATGCTGAAACTGTTCGACCATGATCCCGTAGCCCGGGATCGTCTGAAAGCCGCGCTCGAATCACCCAGCATTTACGATGAGTTCCTGCGTTACCTGCATCGTCGCGGTCACGCGGTGCCCGAGCACCTGGTCGACCGGGACTGGTCGGTTCCGCATCGGCGTGCGCCGGAGCTGGTTCCTGTATTCGTCAATATCTACCGGCAGACCGATGCTTACTGGGACGAGTATGCGCTGTGCGAGCGACTGGTCGATGTCGAGGAGTCCTTTCAGCTCTGGCGGTTCCGGCACTTGAAGACCGTTGAGCGCATCATCGGCTTCAAGCGTGGCACCGGCGGATCCAGCGGGGTCGGCTTCCTGAAGCAGGCCCTGGAGCTGACATTTTTCCCCGAGCTGCTTGACGTTCGCACCGAGCTTTAAGACATTCAGGCCCGTCTCCTGGCGGGCCGAAGCCCCTTCAGGTCAGCGCTTTGTGCGATTCGCGGAACTGGATTGCTTGTGCCATAATCAAGATCTCAAACAACCAAAACTGACGGGGAATTAGAACATGAGGCGACTTTTACTGCTCGCGGCCGGTCTCTGCGCTGCCGCTGCTCTCCAGGCCCAGGTATCTGTGCCGCGTCTGGCATCGGACGTGACCGTGTATACCGATGCCAACGGCATTCCAACCATCGTCGGTGAAACCGAGGCTGACGTGACTTTCGTGCAGGGTTACCTGCATGCCGCTGATCGATTCTTCCAGATGGATTTCCTGCGCCGCGTCGCCAGTGGCACGCTCGGTGAGCTGGTCGGGCAAGCGGCACTGGCCAACGACATCCAGCTGCGCACCCTCGGCCTGCGTCGGGCCGCCTGGTCGTCGTACACACGCCTGGCTGCGACCGAAAAAGCCTGGTTGAAGGCGTATGCAGACGGTGTCAATCACTTTCTCGCCACCAACCCGCTGCCCCCGGAATACGGCGCTGCCCTGGAGCTGACCACGGCCGAGCCCTGGTCGCCGGTCGATTCCCTGGTGATCGGCAAGTTACTTGCCTTTCAGCTGTCGTTTGACCAGAGCCTGTCGGCCATCGGCAACACCGTTCGAATCGGCACCTACCAGGCGGTCGGAGATGCGGTCGGCTTCGACGGCACGGCCCTGTTCCTGCAGGATCTGAACACCAGCATTCCGGTTGATGGCCGGGTCACCGTTCCCGACTTTTTCGAGCGCATCGGGATCATCGTACCCGGCGCTGACGCCGAGCAAGTTGAGCAGGTCGAAGTTGCCGGCCTGACCAGCGTCGACAGCAGTCGCGTGGCCCAGCTGGATGCCAACGCATCGCTGGTGAACAACATGGCCCGGATCGACGAAACCACCATCGAGCTGGCGCGCCTTTACCTTGAGCGCGTCGAAGGCTTGCCGATTCTTAACGAAGGGCTTGACCTGGGCAGTAACTGGTGGGCCGTATCCGGCGAGCATACCGAGTCCGGTTTCCCGCTGTTCGCCAACGATCCTCACCTGGGCCTGACGATTCCGCCGATTTTCATGAACGAAAATCTGGTTGTCCGCGACGAGGGCATCGCCGTCAGTGGCGTCGTGTTCCCCGGAGCCCCGGTCAACGCCCAGGCTTGCACCGACTTCCTGTGCTGGGGCTCGACGGTCAATCCCCTCGACGTCACCGACGTCTTCCAGGACCCGATTCTGGTCAACAATTTCGGCCTGCCCACGCACACCGTGCACAAGGGCGTACCCGAGCCGATCATTTACGCCTTCCAGACTTTCTTCCTGAACACGCCGGGCAATGGCACCTTTGACGACGTCAATCGCGCCAGCGTGGGCTACGACGCCGGTGGAATCACGTTCCTGGTTCCCCGCCGCAACAACGGACCCATCCTCCAGTTGATGGGGGATACAGCGCTGACGGTCCAGTACACCGGCTGGGGCGCGACGTTCGAGCTCAATACCTTCCGCCAATGGAGCCGAGCTCGCAGCATGGATGACTTCGTCGCCGGGCTGACTGATTTCGCGTTCGGCTCGCAGAACTTCCTCTACGCCGATATTGAAGGCAATATCGCCTACTTTGTTGGCGGAGAAATGCCTCTGCGTGCCGACCTGCAGAATGATTTGATGCCCGATGGTGGACGTCCGCCCTGGTTCATTCGCGACGGCAGCGGTGCCCTCAACCATGAATGGCTGCTGGCCGATGAGCCTCAGCCTGGCCAGACCACGCCGTACGCGATTATTCCGCGCGAAGAAATGCCGCAGGTGGTCAATCCGCCCTGGGGCTATATTGCCAATGGCAACAACGACCCGGTTGGCACGACCCTGGACGGTAATCCGCTCAATCAACTGCGTCCGGGCGGTAACGGGCTGTATTACCTGAATACCAATTATGCTGACCTGCGGATGGGTCGGATTGATCGCGTCCTGCAGGACCTGGTGGAGCGTGGTGATGTCACCATCGATGACATGAAGGCGCTGCAGGCAAATAACCAGTTGCTTGACGCCGAGCTGCTGCTGCCCTTCCTGCTGCAGGCCTATGGCAACGCGGTTGCCGAAGAGGCGCATCCGGCCCTGGCGGGGCTGGCCGCCGACGAGCGCATCCAGGAAGCCATGGGACGCCTGGCAACCTGGGATTTCTCGACGCCAACGGGCCTGGAGGGTGGCTTCGATCCTGGCGGCGATCCGAGCGGCAACAGCGTGCCGACAGGCGACCAGGTAGCAGCCAGTGTTGCCGCGACCATTTACAGCGTCTGGCGTGGCGAGGTCATCGCCAACACCATCGATGCAACGTTGACGGCGGTCGGCCTGGGTAACAACCTGCCGGGTTCCAAGACTGCCTGGCGGGCGCTGGTCAACCAGCTGCGTCTATTCCCGCTGACGCAAGGCCAGGCGGCTTCCGGACTGAGCTACTTCAATGTCCCCGGGATGTCCGACCTGGCGCCGGCAGACGCGCGCGACATCGTGCTGCTGTCCTCTTTGCAGACCACGCTAGATCGCCTGGCCGGTGACGACTTCACCGCTGCCTTCGCCAACTCCACCGATCAGAACGACTATCGCTGGGGCAAGCTGCATCGCGTCGTATTCGACCATCCGCTCAACACGGCACCGTTCAATGTGCCGCCGGCCGGGGGCTTTAGCCCGAGCGTTGATGGACTGCCGGGTATTGCCCGTGCCGGTGGTTTCGATGCCGTTGACGCCTCCAGCCACAATGCTCGCGGCCGGAACGTCAACAGCTTCATGTTCGGAAGCGGTGCCGCGCGCCGGAATGTTGCCGAGATGACGCCCGATGGTCCCCAGGCCGAGGAGATCATCCCCGGTGGACGTAGCGGCATTTTCTTGAGCCCGCTGTACACCAACCAGCTGCGGCGCTGGCTGGTCAACGACTACCTGCCACTCAGCATCGGGGAAGCTGATGCCGATGCAACGGCAGCCCAGGTCGTGACTTTCTCGCCACAGTAAGCAATCAGCAATCTGCCCTGGTCAAGGGTATCAACCCGCACCTTCGCTTGAGGAGGTGCGGGTTTTTTTTGGCTGCTGGCCTCAAATGGCGAGTGGGTGTGACTTGAAAGCGGAGGTTCTGGCTGCCATTGAATGTCATCTGAGTTGTTAACGGAATACAGAATGATCAACCTGCTGGAAAGATTCGCGCTTGCCCATACCCAGGTCACCCGGCTCAATGCCGATCTGGTCGAAATCGTGTCGCAGGATCAGAAATTCAGCGCCAAGGTGGAGTTGAAGCTGACCCCGCGCGAGATGCCAACGGACCAGGGGGTGCACCAATTCCAGGTCACTGCACGCATGCTATGCCGAGGCAGCCGGGAAGCGGATACCAGTGACAAGCCATTGTTCACCATCGAGCTGGTCATGCAAGCTGTTTATCGGCAATTCACCGGAGAACCGCTGAGCTTCGAGGTCTTCTCGCAGAACCACGGCTCTCTGACTCGTCAGCTCTATCCGCTCATGCATCACCAGCTGCAGCCGGTGTTCAAGCAGTTTGGTCTTGACCAGGTTCGGCTGCCCTACGATCTCTTCAACCAGCCTCAGGAACCTGCTCCGCAGCGCCAGGTTCATTGACCGCGCGGGCCGGGGCTGAGAGAATCAGCCCCTGTCGTCGTCAGATTTCCCAGGAATCCCCCCCGTGTCTACTGCTCGTCGTGAACCTATTGCCAAGGTCGATACTGCCTGGCTGCGCATGGAGCAGCCGACCAACCTGATGATGATCACCGGTGTCATCGTGCTTTCCGAGCCGGTTGACTTCGGTCACTTCAAGGACATCATCAGCAACCGGTTTCTTGCCTTTCCCCGGTTTCGGCAGAAGGCAGTCGACCACGTGCGCGGTTGCTGGTGGGAGGAAGACGAGAATTTCGAGATCAGCTCGCACGTGCGCCGTATCGCTCTGCCTGGTGATGCAGGCAAGGCCGAGCTGGAGGAGTTCGTCTCGGAGCTGGCTTCGACGCCACTGGACAAGACCAAGCCTCTCTGGCAGTTCCACCTGGTCGAGAACTACAAGGATGGACCGGCCGTGGTATCGCGGATTCATCACTGCTACGCCGATGGCATTGCCCTGGTCCAGGTGCTGCTGTCGCTGACCGAGCGCAGTGCCGAGGCGTCGGAACGCCTGGTGTCACAGCAACGCTGGAAGGAGCGGCGTGCCGCCGAGTCGAATATTTTCCGCCGTCTGATGGCCCCGGCCAAGGAAGGCCTGGGTGCCGTCCAGCACATCGGTCACAAGGTGATCGACGAAGCCCTGCAGCTGGTTCGAGAGCCTCATCTGGCCCAGGACTACGCGCTGGGTGCCGGTGAAATCCTGACCGAGCTGGCTACCGCCCTGCTGCTGGAAGATGATCCGCCATCGCGTTTCAAGGGCAAGATCGGCGTGCGCAAGAGAGTCGCCCTGGCCGAGCCGATACCGCTGGAAGAAGTCAAGGCGGTTGGCAAGGCCCTGGGCTGCACGGTCAATGACGTGCTGATCGCCGTCATGACCGGCTCCCTGCATCGCTACCTGGTCGAGAACGGCGATGATCCATCGGGCCTGACCATGCGAGCCACGGTGCCGGTCAACCTGCGACCGCTGGAACATGCCCGCGATCTCGGCAACCACTTCGGCCTGGTCTTTCTGGATCTGCCGATTGCAGAGACCAACCCGCTCGCGCGTCTCTACCAGGTCGCGGAGTTCATGCACCAGCTCAAGCAGTCCAAGCAGGCGGTCATGTCCCTGGGCCTGCTGGCCGCCCTTGGGATGGGGCCGTCGGCCTTGCAGAAGCCCGCCCTGGAGCTTTTCAGTCGCAAGGCAAGTACGGTGCTGACCAACGTGCCAGGCCCCCAGGAGACGCTTTACCTGGCGGGCTCGCCGATTCGGGAGATGATGTTCTGGGTGCCCCAGACCGGGTCAGTCGGGATGGGTATCAGCATCATCAGCTACCAGGGGCAGGTTTTCTGTGGTCTGATTACCGACAACAAGCTGGTACCCGACCCGGACCAGGTCATGCGGAACTTCCATATCGAGTTCGACAATCTGTTGCACCTGACCATGCTGATTGGTCCGCAACAGGGCTGGGTCAGCCCGGATATCGTCGACGATGTCCACCAGTGGATAGACGGCGAACCTTGATTCGGTCGCGTCTTCCAGCCAGCTTACTCCATCGACGCCCTGGCGTACTCGATGTCGAGCAGCTGCATCGCATCGACAGGCTCCATTTGCGCGGCCCGGCGGTAGGCTTCGTTGGAATCTTCCAGACGCTTGTCACCAAAAAGCAGGTATAGCCCGTTGCCATATTCCAGGTGAGCGATGGGCGCATCCGGGGTCAGTTCCAGCGCCTTGTCGAAGCACTGAATGGCCTTGTCTGCACTGGCACCGTAAGTCATTGAGCCGACCAGTTTCCCCACCTTGTCGATGATCTCGGCATGGTATAGCCCCATCGCGGTATGGGCTTCTGCGTGTCCCGGGGCCAGCTTCAACGTTTTTTCCAGGGATGCCTTGATCCGGCCGCCTACACCTTGAGCCAGTGCCTTGGCTACCGAAATGCACTGGCTGTAGCGGCCGAGCAGAAAGGCGTGAAAGTAATGCGCATTGGCGTCATCCGGAAATGCCTCGCGGGCCGCTTCGGCGCGCTCGATGCCGGCCGTGTAAATGGCCAGCTTGGTATCGTCGTCTTCTTCCAGGTAGTCAGCGTAAATACCACTGGCCTTGTTGGTTACCGCGTGGCCCAGCAGGCCAAGGCTGTGGCCGAGTTTGACGGCCGTGGCGAAATCACCCTGGTGGTAGGCCCGCCAGGCATCGGCCAGGGTCTTGGCGGCTGCTTCAGGATTGTCATGTGAGGGTTCCAGGGCGCTAATGCGGTCAGGGTCGGGGAAAGGTTCGCAATCGCCCCGATGGAGCACAGGCCAGGCCTTGGCCAGTTTCGCGCCGGAAAAATCGAAGGACTTGCTGTCATGCGGAAAATCCGCCCAGTTGCTGGTATCCATCATTAGTGTGACCGCTCTAGATCTGGGGTCTATCTTAACCCTCGTAGCTGCAGATCGCAGCACCATGAATTGCAAATTTCCGAGTCAGGAGAAAGACCATGAACAAGAAGACCGCCAAGAAGAAAGTTGCCAAGAAGAAAGTAACCAAGAAGACCGCAAGCCGCAAGTCCACGTCGAACCAGGCGCAGGACTACGCCCACGAAATCTGGCTGGCTGGCCTGGGTGCTTTCGCACTGGCCCAGGAAGAAGGTGGCAAGATCGTCAAGCAGGGCACCAAGGCCCTGGATGACACCCGCAGCAAGGTGCTGGGTGAATCTTCGAAGCTGTTTGAAAAGCTGGTAGCCGAGGGCTCGAAGCTGGAAAGCAAGGGTCGCAAGATGGCCACCGATACCGTCGGCGGCGTTCGTGGCGATGTAGAAAGCCGCGTTGGCAAGGTTCGCGAATCCGCTCAGGCCAACTGGGACAAGCTTGAAAAAGTATTCGAGCAGCGCGTCGCCCGTGCCCTGTCTCGCCTGGGTGTGCCGACTTCCGATGAGATCAACGAACTGAGCAAGCGGGTTGCCGAGCTGAACAAGCGCGTCGCTGACCTGGCCAAGAAGCAGGAAGCGGCTGCAGCCAAACCGGCACCGGCCAAGGCCCCTGCCAAGACTGAATCCAAGGCCAGCTGAATCGGCCTGAAACGACTACCCCGAAGCAGCCTGGGCTTCCCTCTGCCCTAGCGAGGCTGCGAGCTTGGCCCGGATCGCAAGATCCGGGCCTTTTTTATGAAGCAAAAAAGCTAGTGGGCCACGCGCAGCCGGTCAATCGGAAAATCCCCTGTGCGAACAATATCCTGCGCGATCATCGTGCGAATTCATCAATCATTAGAAGCCGGTCTGGTACTGGGTGGCCAGGGCGGCCAGCTGTTGGCGAGCCTCTCCCACCAGGTAGGGGCTGACCAGGCTCATGACCTGCCATACCGCACGGTCGGGCCGACCTTCGCCGTCTCGCTCGATGACCTGGTCAAAAGCAAGCCAGCAGGTACTGACCAGGACTATATTGCGTACCAGCCCTGACATCTCCTGCCGGTCGGCTTCGAGCTGGCCGGCATCGGCCAGGCCGGTCATCAGCCCGCGCGCGGTGTCCATGGACAGATTGAGAATGCCGCGAAAGCGCTGGTGCAGGCCGCGGTGGCGCGCGCACAGGTCGGTCAGGTCGCGGTAGAAAAAGCGAAAATCTCCGATGGTCTCGAAGCACAGATGCAAGAAAAGCCAGATATCCTCGATATTCGGCTGGCGTTCGTCGGGCGTGGCCAGCAATTCCAGCATGCGCTGCTCGAACAGGGCAAACAGCGCTTCGATCAGATCCGACTTGGTCCGGAAGTGATAGTGCAGGTTGCCGGGGCTGATTTCGAGCTCTTCGGCGATCCGGTTGGTGGTGACATTCGGTTCACCCTCGGCATTGAACAGGGCCAATGCCATGGCCATGATTCGCTCGCGGGTATTGCGTGCCACCGACCTGGTTACCTGGCGTGTGTCAATCAGCCGTCGGGAATCAGCCCTTGAGTGACTCGATCAACTCGATGTATTTCTCCTTCGCCTCGTCCTGCGCCAAGCCCTTGCGCTTCTCCCAGGCTTCGTATTTTGCCACCCCGACAAAATCAAAAAAACCGGGCTTGTCGCCCGTCACATCGCCCTGGGAGCCCTGCTTGTAAAGGGCATAAAGGGTCAACATGGTGTCGTTGTCGGGCCGTTCGGTCAACTGCTGGGCGTCTTCGGCGGCCTGCTGAAAGCGGGTGTCCAGGTCACTCATTATTGTCTTCTCTCTTTTGACTTCATGCGATTCGGCGGGGTTCTATTTCTAGCATGGCCTCGGCAACGGGTCAACGAGAAGTCAACTACGGTGGCGCGATTGGCGCAGGGACGGTATCTTATGGCCTGGACATCGACTGCCGGAGAACAAGAAGATGAGCTATTTCGTGACCGGGGGGACCGGTTTCATTGGCCGCAACCTCATCGACCACCTGCTCAAGCGCAAGGGAACGGTATACGTGCTGGTGCGGCGCGGTTCGAAGAAGAAATTCAATGCACTGGTCAGCGAGCGCTGGTCGGACCAGGCCAAGCGGGTTGTTGCCATCAGCGGGGATCTCACCAAGGTCAAGCTGGGTGTGTCTGCCGCCGACACCGAGATGTTGAGCGGCAAGGTCAAGCATTTCTTTCACCTGGCCGCGATCTACGATATCTCGGCCGATGCCGACGCCAACCAGGCTGCCAACATCGATGGTACCCGGCACGCCATTCAGTTTGCCGAAGCCATCAAGGCCGGCTGTTTTCACCACACCTCCTCGATTGCCGCGGCCGGTCTTTACCATGGCACCTTCCGCGAAGACATGTTCGAGGAGGCGACGGGTCTGCAGCATCCCTATTTTCGCACCAAGCACGACTCCGAAGGCCTGGTGCGACGCCAGTGCGAGATTCCATGGCGAGTCTATCGTCCCGGCATCGTGGTCGGGCACTCCAAGACCGGTGAAATTGACAAGATCGACGGGCCGTACTACTTCTTCAAGCTTATTCAGAAAATGCGGCGGATGTTGCCACCCTGGGTGCCGACCCTGGGCGTGGAGGGTGGGCGCATCAACCTGGTGCCGGTGGACTTCGTTGCCGCGGCCATGGACCATATCGCCCACAAACCCAAGCTTGACGGCCAGTGTTTCCACCTGACCGACCCGAATCCGAAGCGGATCGGGGAGGTGATGAACCTGTTTGCCGAGGCCGCCCATGCGCCCTTGATGTCCATGCGCGTTGATGCGCGCCTGTTTTCGTTCATTCCCGCGCCGGTCAAGCAGGGCCTGGGCATGTTGCCGCCAGTTCGCCGCATCATCAAGCAGGTGCTCGGGGATCTCGGGATTCCGAAGGATATGCTGACGTTCTTCAATTACCCGACCAAGTTTGACACCCGGGAGACGGATCGGGCCCTTAAAGGGTCGGGGATCAAGGTGCCATCGCTGGAGACCTATGCCTGGACGCTGTGGGATTACTGGGAACGTCACCTCGACCCGGAATTGTTCATTGACCGCTCGCTGTCAGGGCAGGTTCGCGACCGCAACGTGTTGATTACCGGTGCATCTTCCGGCATCGGCAAGGCCACTGCCCTGATGATGGGCGAGGCCGGGGCCCGGGTCATCATTGTCGCCCGAGGCGAAGAAGCCTTGCTCGAGACCAAGGCCGAGATCGAGGCCTCGGGGGGCACGGCCGTGGCCTATACCTGCGACCTGTCCGACATGGCCGATATCGAGCGTCTAACCGAACAGGTACTCAAAGAGCAGGGCACCGTTGACATCCTCGTCAACAACGCAGGGCGTTCCATCCGGCGCTCGATTGCCCTGTCGTACGACCGCTTCCACGATTTCGAGCGCTGCATGCAGCTGAATTACTTTGGCGCCTTGAAGATGATCATGGGTTTTCTGCCGGCCATGACCAAGCAACGCCGTGGCCAGGTGATCAACATTTCCTCGATCGGCGTGCTGACCAATGCGCCGCGTTTTTCTGCGTACGTCGCATCCAAGGCAGCGCTGGACTCGTTCTCGCGCTGCGCGGCATCGGAGTTCAACGATACCGGCGTTTCCTTCACCACCATCAACATGCCCCTGGTCCGCACGCCCATGATTGCGCCGACCAAGATCTACGAGTCAGTGCCCACCATCACGCCGGAAGATGCCGCCGACATGGTCAAGCAGGCGGTAATTTTCCGTCCGCAGCGTATCGCCACGCGGCTGGGGATCTTTGCCCAGGTGCTGCACTCGGTGGCGCCCAAGATCTCCGAAATTGTCATGAACTCGGCATTCCGGATGTTCCCGGACTCTTCTGCTGCCAAGGGCGAAAAATCGGGCCAGGAGGATCAGCCGACCCAGGAGCAGGTGGCATTCGCATCATTGATGCGCGGTATCCACTGGTAACCTCTACTGGAAAGTCCACGGCGGCCAGTCTACGCTGGCCGCCGCATGCTGAAGGTAATTGCCAGACCGCTTGAAAACCGAGTCAGTCGCGCAGCAGGCGTTCGAGCCGATCGAGGTTGCGGGCCAGATTGTTGCCTACCGGGGCCAGGTAAGGCGGTTCGGCGGCGAGCGCATCGCTGAACTTGCGAGGCTTTTCCAACAGCGATCGATTGAGCCCCAGGCCGTAGTTTTCGAGGAAAGGTTCCAGCCGATCGGCGCTGGCCAGCAGGTCTGCCCTGGTCGTGGCGTAGGCGTGCTCGACCAGATCCGCGCGCGAGGCATAGCTGAAAACGTTGGTGAAAAACATCTGCTCGTCGTTGCGATCAGGCTCGACGAGCATCATGCCTGCGGCCGGATAGTCCTTCTCGTACTTGGCCATGCCGACCTGCATGCGCGACTGGATCAGGGCCCGGAAGGTCTGTGACAGCACCGTTGGCAAGCCACCCCTGACCATGCGGCTCTGGGCGGCACCGTTGATGCTGGCGCCATCGGCGTCATAGGGCACCAGCGGGTTGATGCCGATCAGCAGGTCGGCACCTTCCTTGAGCGCGACCGAGGCATGCAGGGTTCGTCGCAGCGCGCCGTCGACATAGAGTCGACCGTTGATTTCGACCGGGGGATACAGTCCGGGCAATGCCGCCGAGGCCTGGACGGCTCGGGAGATGGGAACCTGCTCAAGCCCTGCTTCGCCAAAGCGGACGGCCTGGCCGGTGTCCAGTTCCACGGCCACGATGCGCAATTTGGCCTTCAAGGTTCGAAAATCGTTGCTGCGACCGTCACGCGACAATACCCGGGCCAGGAAGCGTTCGATCATGTGGTTGTCGAACAAACCGGTCGGAATCAGCCTGGCCACTCCTTCGATGCTTTCCAGCTGGCCGAGCCGGGTCGGGTGCCGAATGGCCTCGCTCAGGATCTCGAGTACAACGCTCGGAATATTGCGCAGACGGTCACCATATTCACGAAACGCAGGCCTCAGGAACAGTTCGGGCTGGAAACTGAACTCCGCGTTCGGATCGTTGATGAAGATCCGGCTCATCTGGGTCGTGGTGACCTGGTTGGCCAGGCTTGCGGTCAGGAAGGAGCCGGAACTGACCCCAACGTACACGTCGAGGTCATGCATGTGGATCCCGTCGATGGCCTCGTCGACCGCCTGCAAGGCGCCGAGCTCGTAAATCGCACCAAGCGGCCCGCCACCCGCAATGGCCAGCCCGATCACGGGGCTGGCCCGATCCTTTGGCGGCTGAGTGGCTGGCGTCAGCTTGAGCATGGTTGATTTGGGCTCCTGATTGAATCGGGCCTGGGCCCTTGATCGCAATTGATGCTGTCGGCTTATTATAGAGGCTTGCTGGCGGTCGTTGCCGTGATGACTGTCAAAACTTCAGCAAGTTCTAATTCTGGAAAACAGTGCACAATGACAGCGCAACTGAATGAAATTGCTCCCGATTTCTCACTGATTGATGCCGATGGGCAGCGTTTTGCCCTTTCTGAGCAGCGTGGCAGACGTCTACTGATTGTCTTCTATCCGGGAGACGATACGCCCGTGTGCACGCGCCAGCTTTGTGATTACCGCGACGGTATCGAAGCGTTTGCCGACCTCAATGTCGACATTATCGGGATCAGTCCCGACGATGCCGAGTCGCACCGCAAGTTCCGTGAACGCCATCGATTGCCCTTTGTTCTGCTCAGCGATCCGGACCTCGACGTGGCCGCGCAATACGGCTGCAAGGCATTGATCGGCATGAAGCGGGGCGTTTTTCTCATCGACGAGACGGGTCGGATCCGCTACCGGCATGTCGAGGCAGTGGCCTTGTTTCGGCGCCGGAAAGAGGAGCTGGTCAAGGCCATCGAGGCGCTGCAATGAGCAAGCGCGAGGCTGCTGCCCACTTGCAGGCCCAGATCGAGCGCAACCAGGTCATCGCCGACCGCATCCGGGCCATTGATCCGACGCTGAGGCAAGGGCTGGACGAGCTCCAGCACTGGCAGCGGGCACGACTGGACGCCACCTACAGCGATCTCCGCGACGATCCGCGCTACCGGCCGGCCTGCGAGTTCTTCCTGGACGAGCTTTACGGCGGTCGTGATGTCCATGAACGCGATCAACAGCTGGGCCGGGTGGTACCGGTGATGCGGCGCTTCCTGCCGGCCCATCTGCTCAAGGCGGTTGGGGATGCGGTGCGTTTACAGGCCGTCAGCCTGGAGTTCGACCTGGCCATTGCCGAGTTGCTGGCAGCGCGTCCGACGCTTGAGCAGCCTGACTACGCCTGGGCTTATCGCCAGCATGCGGCCTGGGATGAGCGTGCCGACCAGCTCGGCCTGATTCGCCAGCTCGGCGAGTTACTTGACGAAACCGTCAAGCGGCCCATGGTCCATCGCCTGATTCGCCTGATGCACGGTCCGGCTGTGATGGCCGGCTTCGGTGCGTTGCAGGGGTTTCTGCAGCGCGGCCTGGACGCCTTTGCTCACATGGGACCGGCCGATCACTTCCTCGATACCATCGAAAGCCGCGAGCGTGAAGCGCTCGAAGCCATGCACGGCGGCGCTGACTGGCCTTTTGAGCGCTGGATTGGCACCGGTCCGGCCGGATAATGGT
>SLQY01000336.1 GCA_007131235.1 Wenzhouxiangella sp. | reverse complement strand
TCTATCACTATCGCTACACCGCCCGAGCCACCACGCCAGGCCAGTTCGTGGTGCCCCCGGCCCGCGCCGAGGAGATGTACCAGCCAGAAACCTTTGGCCGCACCGCCACCACCCGGGTCGAGGTGGTACCTTAGCTTCTCAAAACTGATCTCTCTCGCCCCTCATAAGTCCAGCATTCAACTTCCAGCCCATCGCCTACCGTTCGGTGCGCATTTAGACTAAAGCAATGGGCATTGGCACAAAGCCTTTCGGCATCTCGAATGGTTTGGTAGACGCATGTTTATCCTTTCGACGCGAGCTGATACCACGGTGGGCTGATGTACTACCCGTTTCCCATGCTGGAATGGATTCTTGATCCCGCAACCAGTAAAGAGCGCCGCCCACTGACCGCTCGGGACGTTATCGTGTTGCGTCAGCTGGTTCGAAAACTTTTGACGCGATTCGATCAGGACAAGCGCGCCATTCGTAGAGAACAGGTCCTGGGACTGTTAATGGCTGGCGCGATCCCTGTAATCGGGCACTTGGTTTTGGGGTGGCCGTTGATACTCGTTGCAGTGGTTATCTCGGCCGATGCAATGGTGCAGGTCATCATTGATGAAATCCGGCTGTGGAAGTTCCCCCGCAACACTCATGCAGCCCGGGTTTTTGCTGCCCAGGTGGAAATAGCGGGCACCGTGATCGATCAACTGATCTCCAGGGCAGGTCAAGTCCAGACCAAGCTATGGAAAGTCAGCTCGGACTGGCATTTGCAATATGTCCGCATTCTGCTCGCAGTCCCACTCTTCGTGCTGATTGGCTTGATCCCCGACCTGCTAGCTGAACCTGGCTGGATGGCGATTATCACTGCCCTGATCTTGCCCGCAGTGATTCGTATTGCCGCCGTTTTCGCCGAGTTTCATTCCAAGCCACCGACCGAAGACATAGACCTTCGCTACTTGCCTGGAGCGCCCTTGGCGATGATCCTGATTCTGCTGTGCGCTGTTTCGGGAGGTATCGGCTACGTCATCGTCGAATTGACCCCGATCGATCAGCACTGGCGTGGGCCTGTCGTACTGATGTGTTGTCTGGCCTGTTGGGGTTATGTCACAGTCGGCTGGCTCAGAATCCTCGCAAAGACCCGCAAGAAGTTTCAGCAGTTCCTCGAACTGGACCAGAACTGCTGGCGTATCCGGCTACAGCCGGCCTATCGCGACACCCAGGCCGGCCGAGACATCTTTCTTCGCCAAACCATCCTGCGGAACAGCATCTGGCCGCCCAGCTGGGCAGATCTGACCGAACCTATCGACCATAAAGCGCCGGAAACCTGAATCCGATTTACGTAGCTCAGCTTCATCCATGACAGTTTCGTGGTCCATCCTGGCGCTGTGCTGTGCTGATCGACGGAACCGTGGTTTGGCAGTCATCGGTCGGTTGACTAGAGACGATAGTCCATGAACAGTGACCAGAACTGTTTGTGCTCCTGGTCTGCGCTGGTTACCAGGGTGACGAACTCCCCGATCACTTCCATGTATCGAGCCTGGTCATGTTCGTTTTCAAACTGAATCCCATATGGCTGTTCAGTCCAGTCGCTGGCCGGGTTTTCCAGCAGGTCAAGCAACTGCTCGGTAAGGTCGTAAACCGCGGTAACAAAATGCTTCTGCACGCTCATCCCTTCGTTCGGGTCGCCGAGGAAGCCGTGGACCAGTACATTCAGCAACTCAGGATCCATGCTCGCTTCCCGCCGCAATACCGCGTAGCGCTCGGTGATCCATTCACTGTGAGAACGAAGAGCTTCAACCCAGGCCCAGGTGTTCTGGCGGACCTTGACCAGTATCTCTTCTGACAACGGGTCAATCGCGGAGCCGGGTACCGCAAAGCGCCCGAGCATAAAGGGCGAAAGGTAGCGTGGATCATAGCTTTGCTCTTGCGCCGTAGCGAGTATTTTGCCGATCACATCATGGTGAAACTGCTCTACCCGACCCAGTTCACCGTCAAAGCTCGGCTCCAGGGCGTGTTCGATCTTGGTCAGCCAATCGACCTGGTACGGACGAAGCTGCGACTCGGCCAACATCGAATACAGAACCGCAAGAGACGCCACCAGGTCGAGGGCTTCCCCTTCCAGCAGCCGTGCGCCGGGCAGGCACCTGGAGCGCAGGCCTTCGGCAAAAACAAAATCCAGTGCCGTGCGCTGTTGCACGGCTACCGGTTTGCCACCCTCGCAGCTCGGACGGTAGTACCAGCTCTCGGTGGCGGTGATTGCCGCGCGGTCAAAAATGCCGGGATGGGTTGATTCGATGACGCTGGCGTCGCGTACCCGGCCGTCCTCGCTGACGGTAAACTCAACCACCACCGTGCCTTCCAGACACATCATCATCGCCGAATGCGGCCATGCCGGCGGCTCACGATGGAGCGGCATGTGCTCAGCGTCCGCTTCCGGACAGTAGCGTGACAAAGAACCTTCTGCCTGAAGTGTCAGGCTCAAGCCAAGCAAAATCGATCCAACGGTAACCTTCACAATCATCGCTACCTGCCTTCAATATCACCAATCAATAGCTTAAGCCAAAAAGGGTGATCGCTTCAACTTTCAGGGGCCCGGGGATACGCGATTTCGCATTCGGGCTCGCGGGCGACCGAGCAAGTAGCCAAGCCATGCAAACGGTAGATAGGCCAACACGCGGGGCCGGACTCTGCTGGTGGCCTTGCGCGAACCCTTGTGGTACGACCTGAGCGGGC
>SLQY01000161.1 GCA_007131235.1 Wenzhouxiangella sp. | reverse complement strand
CTCAACACCGCACACACCAGCAAGGTGGCCAGCATCGACAGGGCGGGCGATTTCTTCCAGGCAATGGCGAGCATGCGGCCAATCGGTTCCAGCGCGCCGGAACGGATCAGGCCCTGGCCGAGGATCATCAGGGCGCAAACGGCAATCAACGCCTGGTGGCCAAAGCCCAGGTAGAAGTCGGTGGGGCTGAGGGTGCGGCCGTCCGGGCCGGTGTAGGGGAACAACTGAAAACCGACTGCCAGCATGGCCAGTACGACCAGCGAACTGGTTTCCAGCGGAATACGGTCGCGCGAGAACAATATCAGCGCGAAGACGACCAGCAAAAGAACCGCCAGGGCGTGGTAATTGGGCAGCATCAGGCTCATGAGTTCGGGATTCTACGTGGAATTGGCCGCTGCTGTCCGGTCGGGGGGCATACATGCCGGCGCGCCCGGTCCTGGCAGGAGAACCGTGCGCGATCAGAAAGCCCTATGCGCCGAGTGCTTGTTCCAGCGCTTCAAGGCTGTGAACGGGTGCCCGACAGCTGAAGCCATCGCAGATCAGGGCGCGGCTTGCAGTATCGGCGAGCAGTGCAGACAGTAGTTCGGGCGGATCTTCCAGGGCCAGCTCAGCCGGGAGGTAGTAGACGGTCAGCTCACGTCCGAAATACAGGGCCTGGTGCCAGGATCGAGTGTCCTTTTCATTGCCTGTGATCAGCACCTGGCTGGCCGGCTTGTCCATGGCCAGGCCGGCTCGGATCAGGCTGGCGTGGCCAAGCGGCGAGGCGGCCATGTCGCCGAGCGCGGCTTCCAGGATCAGCGTGCACTGATGGTGCAGCCTGCCGTCGCCACACAGCTGGGCCAGACGGTTGAGGGCTTGAAGGGCCAGTCCGGCAGCCGACGGGGTGGCGTCGTCGGCCAGGGCCAGCGGGCGGGTCAGCAGAGGCTCGTGATCAATCGGGGTCAGGTACATCGCGCTGGTCTGGTCGTCGACATGCTGGTCGATGATGCGCCGGGCGATGCGCCGGGCCAGGTTGAACCAGCGCGGTTCGAATCGCCACTGCAGCAGGCTCAGACAGGCATCGAGCACGGCGGCGAGGTCGTCCAGGGTGGCGGTCTGGGCGCTTTTTCCCTGGCGCCAGACCGAGCGCGGGGGGTCCTGGCCGAACAGGCGGGGTGCCAGCGCGTTGAGTGCGGTGGTGGCCTGGTCTAGCCAGTCGGGTCGCTCGAGCAGACGACCGGCGCGGGCCAGGGCGGCAATGGTCATGCCGTTCCAGGCACCGATCATCTTGTCATCACGACCGGGCCGCGCTCTGCGGTTGCGCGCTTCGAGCAAGCGCTGGCGGGCCTGTTCGAGTTCGGCTGCGGCCCGATCCCGATCGCGCCCGGCTCGGGTCAGTTCATCGACATCGCGGGCAGTGACCAGGTGCCAGGATTCATCCTCGAAATTGGGGGGTCCGTCGAGGCCGAAGTGCGCCATCAGCAGCTCGGCCTGCGGCGCCGGCAAGACCTGCTGGACCGCGTGCGGCGTCCACAGGTAGAAAGCACCTTCTCCATCGCTGGTGTCGGCATCCTGGCTGGCCGCGAAGCCGCCACCGGCAAGCGCCATCTCGTCCTCGAGCCACGCCACGGTGCCGGCGCAGGCAACGGCAAAGTCGGCCCGCTGCCAGCGTTTCGCCGCCCGCGCGTACAGCTCGATCAGCAAGGCGTTGTCGGACAGCATCTTTTCGAAGTGGGGAATTTCCCAGGATGCGTCTACGCAATAACGGAAAAACCCGCCACCCAGATGATCGAACAAGCCGTAGCGTGCCATGCTCGCCAGGGTATCGGCCAGCATCTGCGATGCCTGTTCGTCCGCGTGCAGGTCAGCCAGCAGGGCAAGCACAGGCGCCTGGGGAAACTTGGGTGCGTCGCCAAAGCCGCCGTGCCTGGCATCGAATTGCGCTGCCAGCTGGCCGACAAGGCTTTCAGCCATGTCGGCCAGATTGCTGTCGGCTGGCGCCGGTCGCGGTTGGGCAATGGCCTTGAGCGCCTGCTGAACCTGCAGGTTCTGGGCCCGCAGTTCATCCTGGCGAGTTGACCAGACTTCGTTGATTCGCTCCAGCAGGGACGGAAAGTCAATCAGCCCCGGCCTTGGCTGCAGCGGAAAATAGGTGCCGGCGAAGAACGGGGCCTGGCTGTCAGGGTCCAGGAACACGGTCAGCGGCCAGCCGCCGCCGCGTCCGGTCAGCAGCTGGTGCGCGAGCTGGTAGATCCGATCGAGGTCGGGTCGCTCTTCGCGGTCGACCTTGATGTTGACGAACGCCTGGTTCATCAGGTGGGCGACGCGCTCGTTGTCGAAACTCTCATGGGCCATGACATGGCACCAGTGACAGGCGCTGTATCCGATTGACAGCAGGATGGGACGATTCAGGCGCCGTGCCAGGGACAGGGATTCGGCGTTCCACTCCATCCAGTGCACCGGGTTGCCGGCATGCTGAAGCAGGTAGGGGCTGAGCGCCTGATCGAGTTGGTTCCGAAGTGCCATCGCCAGATATTGTAGGCCCATCTCGAGGGCCGGGGTACACTAGTGGGCTTATTCGCGCGCCTGAGTGTTCATGTCCACGTATCCGGTTCTCCACCTGAAAAAGAAGGAAGCTCGCCGGCTGCGCGCTGGTCACCTGTGGATCTTCAGCAACGAGGTCGATATTGGCCGGTCGCCGCTGAAGACGCTGGAGCCAGGCCAGCTTGCCGATGTGGT
>SLQY01000130.1 GCA_007131235.1 Wenzhouxiangella sp. | reverse complement strand
CCGGCAGCGCCCCCACCCCACCCTGGGCCGGGGGCCACTGATCGTGCCAGCGGCCGGTGCCATCCCGGTAGCGAAACTCGATGATGCGGACATCATTCAGCACCGAATCGGCCATCGGCTGGGTGGCTGCTGCGGCATCGGTCACCGGCCAGCTCAAGCGAACCAGGCTGTTTTGCTGCAGCGACCAGGAAAAACGCTGCAGCTGACTGCGGCGCAGACCGGCCGGATTGGCCCAACCGGCTCGGGTGGCGGTCAGATTCTGGCGCCCGCCAGTCAGGGCCGGCTCGTGGCCACCATCGCTCAAGCGCACGGGACGCGTGGCAACCTGGCGCAGGTCAGCATCGAAGCGAGCCACGGCCAGCTGCAGGGCGGCCAGTGACTCACCGCGCTCGCGCTGCTCCATGGCGGCCCGGGCAAGACCATTCAGGGCGACGTAGGCGCTGGCGGCCAGCACCGCGAACACCGTCACCGCGATCAGCACCTCGACCAGCGTATATCCGGCGCTTTTCATGGCAGTCCAGCCACCCCCGTTCACAACGGCAAAAAGCCGGTGTGGGTAAAGACTGGCTGGCGGCGGCGGGCGTCGGCAAAAATGGCCACATCAACCCGCAGCATCTCGTCACCCGGGGCCGTTTGAATCAGCACGTCGTAGTGCCAAACGCGCCCACCCATGTCGGCACTGCCCTGGCTGCGCCCGCTCTGGCCGGGCGGGTCCAGGCGCAGTTCAGCCAGCAGGTTGTCTGCCACCCACAGCGCCATGGTGCGTTGCTCGGCTTCGAACTGACCGTTGACCGCCTGGGCGCCGGCCCGGGCCAGCGCAGCCACGGCCACGGCCACGACAACCAGGGCGACCAGCACCTCGAGCAGGGTGAAGCCACGCTGACGCCCGGCCACCATCACGGCAAGGCCGCGCTGCTGGTAACGGCCAGTTGGCCGCCAGAATTGCCGACCAGGCGATAGCGCCCGGCCTGGTCGCGCAACACGATTTCAAACAGGGTCAGTTCACCCAGCGGTTGGCAGGTCAACTGCGGGCCGTCAGGCTCACCCGCCAGGTCCACGCCATGGCCTTCAACCAGCAGCTCCGGCCCTTCTCCGATCACCCAGGCACGCGGCCGGTCCAATCCTTCAGGGGCCAGCGCCACCCAGCCCTGGGAGCTTGCCTGCCAGAAGTCGTAGCCGGCCTCGGTGACGCGGATGCCGCGCGGTCGGGCCTGGAACATGGCCTGCTCACACTGGCGTTCGATCAGGCTGGCCAGGCGTTCGAGCTGCAATCGCGGGTCATCAGGCGATCGCCAGTCGCCCAGGCGCAGCACCACCAGTGCCGTCAGGATGGCAGCGATGGCCACCACCACCAGCACTTCGATCAAGGTAAAGCCGGCCGAGCGCAATTTCATGAATTGTTCGGGCTAGTCCATCCAGCTGCCGATTTCTGAATTGATGCCCTCGCCGCCCGGCATGCCGTTGGCACCAAAGGACCAGACATCGATCTCGCCATGGACACCGGGGTTGAGGTACTGGTATTCCCGTCCCCACGGATCTCGCGGCAGTCGGTCAATGTAGCCGCCTGCTTTCCAGTTCGGTGCCTCGGGCTGTCCGGAAGGCCGCCTGACCAGCGCCTCCAGCCCCTGGTCGGTCGACGGGTAGGAGAAATTATCCAGACGATACATGTTCAGCGCCGTCATCAGCGCCTGAACATCCTGTTGCGCCTTGGTGACGCGCGCGCGATCAGGCTCATCCATGACCCGAGGCACCACGACGGCCGCGAGAATGCCAATGATGACAACCACGACCAAGATCTCGATCAGGGAAAAACCGCGCGCGAACCGGGAGGGAATACGTATCATTTACGTGACTACCTTCATCTGTCGAGTCAATATTGCCAATGGGACATGATCCCGGATTATCCGTGCGGCGTCCACCAGGCACCACAATGATCAAGTAGCCCTGAAAAAACAGAGCACTCAACACAAAGACCATCGGTCGCGGCCAGGCGTTCCCTGCCCGGCCCCGCCAACCGCGCAGCTCATGGCATGATACCGCGTATGCAAGCACAAGCTCCTTTCCGGACCGCCCGTGCGTCGGCCCCGCGTTCACATTGACTCAGCGCTGAGGGCGGGTGATGAGGTCGAGCTGGGCGAAGGCCCGGCCCGGCACCTGCTGCGCGTCCTGCGTCTGCGCCAGGGCGATGCCGTCACCGTGTTCAATGGCGACGGACAGGACTATCCCGGCACGCTGGTCGAGATTGACGGGCGGCGCTGCCGGGTCCAGGTGGAACAAGGCATCCCGGCCAACACCGAATCCCCCTTGGAGATCAGCCTGGTCCAGGGAATCGCGCGCGGCGAGCGCATGGACTGGGCCATCCAGAAAGCCGTCGAGCTGGGTGCTGCGCATATCCAGCCGGTGTTTACCGAACGAACCGAGGTTCGACTTGATCAGCGTCGCGCCGAACGTCGCCTGGTCCATTGGCAGCAGGTCGTGATTTCGGCCTGTGAACAATGCGGTCGGGCCCGTGTTCCTATCGTGGCTCCACCGCAGCGCCTGGCAGACGTGGATCCACCGGCCGACCTGGGGCTGTGCCTGGATCCGCGCTCCGAGCGCCGTCTGCGCCAGCTGCGTCAACAGCCAGCAACCCGGATCACCCTGGTCATCGGCCCAGAGGGCGGGCTGAGCGATACCGAACTGGACAGCCTGCTGGCACGCGGCTACCTGGGCTTGCGCCTGGGACCGCGCGTACTG
>SLQY01000036.1 GCA_007131235.1 Wenzhouxiangella sp. | reverse complement strand
GGCTTCGACAAGCCCACGGTCGATGAATTCGGGATTGGCTTTGCACCCGATGCCTGGCACGCCCTGGCCGATCATTTGTCCAAGGCCGGCTTTGCTGCCGCCGAGCTGGAGCAGGCCGGTCTGGTGACTCGGCGCGATAATCGAGTCACCGATAAATTCCGCGGCCGGGTCATGTTCCCTATCCACGATCGTCGCGGCCGGGTGATCGCCTTTGGTGGCCGGATCATCGGTGATGGTCAGCCGAAATACATGAACTCACCGGAAACCCCGGTATTTCACAAGGGGCGTGAGCTTTATCGCCTCTACCAGGTGCGCCGTGGCGGTTTGCCTGGGCGGATCCTGGTGGTCGAAGGCTACATGGATGCCGCTGCCCTGCACCAGTTCGGTTTCACGGATTGCGTGGCAACCCTGGGTACGGCGGTAACGGCCGATCATCTGGAAGCCCTGTTCAAGGCCACCCCACTGGTGCTGTTCTGCTTTGACGGTGACCGGGCCGGTCGCCAGGCCGCCTGGCGCGGGTTGGAGTCGGCCTTGCCGCTGATGCAGGACAACCGTGAACTGCGTTTTCTGTTTCTGCCCGAGGGCGAAGACCCGGACAGCCTGGTGCGTTCTCGCGGTGCCGATGCGCTGAGAGCTCTGATGGATTCAGCGCCGACCTTGTCGGCCTTCTTTTTCGACCACCTTCAGCGCCAGGTCGATATGGAAACCATCGATGGGCGGTCGCGCCTGGTCGCGCTGGCCGAACCCTACCTGGCGCGCCTCCCGGCCGGCCCGTTTGCAGACCTGATGCGAGCAGAATTGAAGCGCCGCGCCGGCCATGCAGGCTCGGCTCGACAGCAGGCGCGCTCGCCGCGCCGGCAGGCCGCAAGCGGCACGCTGGCGGACAGACCCCTGACCCCTGTACAATACGCGGTCGCCTTGCTGGTGCAGCGTCCTGAACTGGGCGCCGATCCTGCGGTCTGTGTATCCGAGGTGCCCGGAGATGTCAAAGGCCTTGCTTTCCTGAAGGAACTCATTGACTTTTGCCGCTCAAGGCCCCAAATGTCCACAGCTAAGCTTCTGGAATTTTGGCGAGACCGGCCCGAGGCGCCCTGGCTTGGCCAGCTGGCGACGCGAGAGCTGATTGATACGGACGAAGCCATGCCGGCTGCGCTGGCGCAAACGCTGGCCAGAATTCGTGGTTTACAGATACAGGCCAGGGTTCGGGAACTGCAACAGGCCCAGATGAACGAAGGGGGGCTGGATCAGAACCGGGCCGACGAGTTGCGCCGGCTGCTGAGCCAGCGCAATCAACACCGAGACAACTAGAGTTACCAGCATCATTCTATGGAAAATGCACCGCGACCCTCCCAGCTCAAGCAGCTGATTGAAAAAGGCCGTGAACAAGGCCAATGGCTGACCTACGCCCAGGTCAATGATCACCTGCCCGATGACATCGTCGATCCGGAACAGATCGAAGACATCATCAACATGATCAACGACATGGGCATCAAGGTCTTTGAGGAGGCGCCCGAGGATGCCGATTCACTGATCCTGAATGACTCGGCCAGCTCCGATGCTGACGATGAAACTGCCCAGCAGGAGGCCGAGGCCGCGTTGGCCGCGGTCGAGTCCGAGCTGGGACGGACCACGGACCCGGTGCGCATGTACATGCGCGAAATGGGTTCGGTCGATCTGTTGACCCGCGAAGGTGAAATCTCCATCGCCAAGCGCATCGAGGACGGGCTCAACCAGGTCAACATGGCCTTGTCGCGCTTCCCGGGTACGGTCACCGAGCTGCTGGAAGAATCCGAATCATGGAAGGCCGGCAATCAGCGGCTCAACGAGCTGGTCAGTGGCTTTATCGACCCGACCCTGCTGGCCGAGATGGATCTGATCTCGGAAGACACGATGGAAGCGGCCGTTGCCGAGGAGGCCGAGTTCCAGGACGAAGAGGAAGAAGACGAAGACAAGCCAGCCCCGACCGTCAATACCGGCCCGGACCCGGAGCAGGTGATCCAGTACTTCGACGAGCTCAGGCGCCTGCAGGAGCACTTCGTCAAGCTCTACGATCGCTACGGGCCGAATGGCAAGAAGACCAACGAGCTCAAGGACCAGATTTCCGAACAGTTCATGCGTCTGAAGTTGCCACCGCGCATGTTCGATCACCTGATCGACCGGATGCGTTTTCACGTTGCCCTGATTCGCGGCATCGAACGCAAGATCATGCTGCTGTGCGTAGAACGGGCCGGCATGCCGCGCAAGGAATTCATCAAGTCGTTCCAGGACAACGAGGCCGATCCGGAATGGCTGGCCGGGTTGTTGAAGCGTCAGACCAAATGGGGTCGGGCGATGAAGGAGCATGCTGAAGATATTGCTGATCTGCAGCTGCGCCTGGCCCGGTTCGAGAAATCCCAGCGCGTCACCGTAGCCGAGCTTCGTGAGCTCAATCGCGCCATGTCGATTGGTGAGGCCATGGCGCGCCGGGCCAAGAAGGAAATGGTTGAAGCCAACCTGCGCCTGGTCATTTCCATTGCCAAGAAATACACCAACCGCGGCCTGCAATTCCTGGATCTGATCCAGGAGGGCAACATCGGCCTGATGAAGGCCGTTGACAAGTTCGAATACCGGCGTGGTTACAAGTTCTCTACCTATGCAACCTGGTGGATACGCCAGGCCATCACCCGCTCGATTGCCGACCAGGCCCGTACGATCCGCATCCCGGTGCACATGATCGAAACGATCAACAAGCTCAACCGGGTGTCGCGCCAGATGCTGCAGGAGATGGGCCGTGAGCCCACGCCCGAAGAGTTGGCGATCAAGATGGAGATGCCGGAAGACAAGGTGCGCAAGGTGCTCAAGATCGCCAAGGAGCCGATCTCCATGGAAACGCCGATTGGCGATGACGAAGATTCGCATCTGGGCGATTTCATCGAGGATATCAATATCCTGTCACCGATCGACACCGCCACTACCACCGGCCTGACCGATACCGTGCAGAAAGTGCTGGGCGGTCTGACCCCGCGCGAAGCCAAGGTGCTGCGCATGCGTTTTGGTATCGACATGAATACCGACCACACACTGGAAGAGGTCGGCAAGCAGTTTGATGTAACCCGCGAGCGCATTCGCCAGATAGAAGCCAAGGCGCTGCGCAAGCTGCGTCACCCGACCCGTTCGGAACAGCTTCGAAGCTTTCTCGATATTGAATGAAGAACAGGTTTCAGGGTTCAGGTTTCAGCTTTCAGGAAAATCGGCTCGGAGCCAGCCCTGAACCCTGAACCCTGAAACCTGAAATCTGAAACCTTCTTCAGATCTTCCAACTCTTCACCGTTTCCACCAGCACGGCCACATGCTCCGGGTCCACGCCCGGGGTAATGCCGTGGCCCAGGTTGAAAATGTGTCCTGGCCCCTTGCCAAAGCTTTCCAGGACTCGTTTCGCTTCACGGCGCACGATCTCGGGGTTGGTCAGCATCACGGCCGGGTCCAGGTTGCCCTGCAGGGCGACCCGGTCGCCCACCCGTCGCCTGGCCTCGCCCATATCCATGGTCCAATCCACGCCCAGGCCGGCGCAGCCGGTGTCAGCCAACGCCTCCAGGTGCTGACCGCAGCCCTTGCCAAACAGGATCAGCGGCGTATTCGGACAGCTGGCCTCGAGACGCTGGACGATGCGCTGCTGCGAGGCGAGCGAGAACTGTTGATACAGGCTCGGCGATAAGGCGCCTCCCCAGGAATCGAAAATCATCAAGGCATCGGCGCCCGCTTCGACCTGGGCGGCCAGGTAGTCGGCGGTAGCATCGGCCAGGGTGTTCATCAGTTGCTGCGCCGCGTCCGGCTCGGCCAGCAGCAAGGTCTTGGCGGTGGCGAAATCCTTGCTTGAGCGGCCTTCGATCATGTAGGTGGCCACGGTCCAGGGGCTGCCGGCAAAGCCGATCAGCGGTGTTTCCCTTGGCAGGCTGGCCCGGATCAGGCGCACCGCCTCCATCACGTAGCCGGTATCGTCATTGGGATCGATGACGGGCAGGGCCGCGATGTCGGCCGGGCTGCGGATCGGGCGTTCGAAAAAGGGGCCCTCGCCCGGTTCGAAGCCCAGGCCCAGGCCCATCGCGTGCGGCAGGATCAGGATGTCGGAAAACAGGATCGCGGCATCGAAGCCATAACGCTCGATCGGCTGCAGGGTGACCTCGCAGGCAAGTTCCGGGTTTCCGGCTAGCTTCAGAAAGCTGCCAGCCCGGGCCCGGGTGGCTCGGTATTCGGGCAGGTAGCGTCCCGCCTGGCGCATCATCCAGATCGGGCGACGCGAGGTAGGCTCGCGTCTCAGGGCCTTCAGGAACAGGGATTGCTGGCAGTCGCTCATGCTTGTAATACCTTGCGGATGTCGTGGGACGGACAAGGCAGGATACGAGCCTGCCCGATGCCGTCAAGCAGAATCAGGCGAATCTGTTCGTCGCGATTTTTCTTGTCCAGGCGCATCAGGTCGACCAGCCGGTCGCGATCCAGCGGCTCAGGAAGACTGGTTGGCAGATCGAGCCGCTGCAGCAGCCGGGTCATGCGCTCGGCCGTTCCGGTGGCCGACAGGCCAAGCAGCTCGCTGAGCCGGCTGGCCAGCGCCATGCCGATGGCTACGGCCTCACCGTGGCGATACGCGCGGTAAGCAGTGGCCGTTTCCAGCGCGTGGCCGAATGTATGACCAAAATTGAGCAAGGCGCGCTGGCCGGACTCGCGCTCGTCGGCAGCAACGACCTCGGCCTTGTTGCGCACAGACTGGTAGACCGCCTCCAGAAGCGGTTCGGGTTCGCGCGCATTCAAGGCCTCGGCATGGTCTTCCAGCCAGTCGAAGAACTCGGGATCGCGAATGGCACCGTACTTGACCACTTCGGCCAGGCCAGCGCAATAGTCACGCCTGTCCAGGCTGGAGAGCGTATCGGTGTCGGCGATCACGGCGGCCGGCGCGTGGAAAGCACCGATCAGGTTCTTGCCCTGGCTGTGATTGACACCGGTCTTGCCGCCGACGGCGGCATCGACCTGCGCCAACAGGGTCGTCGGCACCTGGATGACGCGGATACCGCGCATGTAACAGGCCGCGGCGAAGCCGGCCATATCGCCAATAACGCCGCCACCCAGGGCCAGCACGGTGGCGTCACGCTGGGCGCCGAGATTGACCAGCGCATCCACGATGCGCTGCCAGCTGGCGACTGTCTTGTGTTCCTCGCCGTTGGGCAATACCAGGCTCTGGTGCTCAGGCTGATCGCTCAGCTGAGCAGTCAGCCGCTCCAGGTACAGCCCGGCGACCCGGTCGTCGGTGACGGTGAGGATGCGGCCTTGCAGGTGGCGCTGGACGACGTCGGCGAGCCCGAGCAAGCCGTGCCCGACATGGACCGGGTAGCTGCCTTGGCCGTGCCGGACTTCGATCGTTTTCATGTTGTTTTTTCCAGGTGGCTTCGGATTTGCCGCTCGGCCCGGGCGGCCATCTGAGCGGGACTGACATTGGATGATTGAACGACCAGGTGAGCGCATTCGCCGTACAGGGCGTTGCGCGCTGCGGCCAGGTTTTCCAGGCGCTCACGGCGATCGGGCGCTTGCAGCAGGGGGCGGCGCTGGTCGCGCTCCAGGCGCTTGAGCTGCTGGTCGACGCTGGTCTTGAGCCAGACCACCAGGCCTCGCGATCGAAGAATGTCGCGATTGATTTCCTTCAGGACGCTGCCACCACCCGTGGCCAGCAGGATCCCGTCGCGCTGGCTGAGTTCGTCGAGCATGGCCGTTTCGCGGCCACGAAAGCCAGCCTCTCCCTCGATCTCGAAGATCAGGCTGACATCGACACCGCAGCGCTTCTCGATCTCCTGGTCCAGGTCAAGAAACTCCAGCCCGATACGATCAGCCAGGTAGCGGCCGACCGTGGTCTTCCCCGAGCCCATCGGGCCAATGAGGAACAGGCGATTCACGGGCCGTATCCTGGCCCAGGGCAGCAATGCCAGGCGATTGAGGGTGGCCAGGCCCGGATCGGTCGGTGCGCGGTCAAGTTGTTGGCGAGTTGTCCAGTACGTCGGCAATGCTATCACGCCCTCACGTGCGGAGGCTCGGAGTTATGGCCTGGCATTTGCTACTATGGAGCTCCCAGTAACGGCTGTCGCATTCACCCCATGCTGCGCTTTTCAATCGTTTTCGTTGTACTCCTGTTGGGACTGTTTACCCTGGAGGTTCTGCAACCGGTGCAGGACGCGGTGATTCTGCCGTTCACCTCGGTCATCGCCAGCGTCAGTGTCTTCCTGATCGAATTGTTCGACGACGGTGTGATCTCGGCGGGCAAGGTTATTCGCGACCTGGAGACCGGTTTTGCCATCAGTATCGAGCCAGGCTGCAATGGCGTCGAGGCACTGATCATCCTGTTTGCCGCGATCTTTGCCTTTCCAGCGCCTCTGAAGCACAAGCTGATCGGCTTTGCGATCGGATTCTGCGCCATCCAGGGGCTGAACCTGGTCCGCATCATCAGCCTGTTTTACCTGGGCCAGTGGAACATGACCTGGTTCAACTGGTTCCACCTGTACCTGTGGCAGGCCCTGATCATTCTCGATGCCCTGGTGGTGTGGCTGATCTGGCTGCGCCTGCTGCCGCCGCGCCCGCGCGCCAATGGTGATGGTGGTGGCGACGGTGATGGAGACCTGGCGACTGCGTCGCCATGAAGCGACTGCTGATCGCTGGCTGCGGAGACATCGGCATGCGCCTGGCCGCCCGGCTGGGCCAGGAGCGATGGCAGGTCAGCGGTCTGCGCCGGCGCGTGGAGAAACTGCCCGAGCCTATCCACCCGGTGGCCGCCGATCTGCTGGATCCCGCCGCGCTGGATGCTGTGGAGCAGCACTGGGACGCCGTGGTCTACCAGGCAACGCCCGGCGAGCGCACGCCCGAGGCCTATCGGCGCGCTTACGTCATCGGCCTTCAGAACCTGCTTGAACGGGTCCAGGCCAGGCGCCTGCTGCTGGTTTCGTCCACTTCCGTGTATGGACAGGATGATGGTGCATGGGTAGACGAGGACTCTGTCACCGAGCCGGGCCGCTTCAGCGGTCAGATTCTGCTCGAGTCGGAGGCCGTGGCGATGGCGGCGGGCGGAATGGTCGTTCGCTTCTCCGGCATTTACGGGCCTGGGCGGGATTACCTGCTGCGACAGATCCGTTCCGGTCAGGCCAGCTGCCGGCCCGATCCGCCCCAGTGGACCAATCGCATTCACGCCGATGATTGCGGCGCAATTCTGGCCCACTTGCTCGAACTCCCTTCACCGCAGATGCTTTACTGTGCCAGCGATAATTATCCGGCCCCGCGTTGCGAGGTGCTGGATTGGCTGGCCGGGCGGATGAATGCGCCGCGACCGACCCGCACTGATCAGGTCGGTGGCAGCGGCAAGCGCATTGCCAATCGGCGCCTGCGGGCCAGTGGATTTGAATTTTCCTACCCCGATTTTCGCCAAGGTTACGGAGCGATGATGACATGAGCCTTGCAATGACCGATGCCATGCTGGCGCGATTCCAGGCCGGCTTCGAGCGAGCCTGTGCGGCCGATGTACCTGAGCCGACGGCGATGAGCCTGGCGACCGTGGATGACCAGGGCCGACCCTGTGCCCGAACCGTATTGCTGAAGGATGCCGACCCGGGTGGCTTCGTGTTCTATACCAATCTCAATTCGCGGAAAGGGCGGCACCTGGCCGCCAACCCGTCTGTCAGCCTGGTGTTCTGGTGGCGCGAGACGGCCGAGCAGGTGCTGGTCGATGGCCTGGCCGAGCCGGTCAGCGCGGTGGAGGCGGATGCCTACTTCGCCAGTCGACCGCGCGGCAGCCAGGTTGGTGCCTGGGCGTCGCGCCAGTCACATACCCTGGCCAGCCGGGACGAGCTGATCAAGCGAGTCAGTGAGGTTGAAGCACGCTACGAGGGCCGCGAAATTCCGCGACCGGAGCACTGGTCGGGCTTCCGGGTGCGGCCCCACCGCGTGGAGTTCTGGTATGGCCGCGAGTACCGTTTGCATGATCGGGTCTGCTTCGAACTGAAAAACGGCCAATGGAACGAGCACCTGCTCTACCCCTGAGCCGCCGACTGCAGCCATCTGGCAGTTATCAGAAGAGGTCTTCCGAACGGGTTTTGCGCCGGGCGAGATCGCGAGCAATCCAGCCTTCGCTCAGTTCCTTGAACGGTGATTCGTCCAGCGATTGCGGCTGGTACATGCCGGCGGCCTGGCGCTGGCGCTGGGCCTCGAACAGGATCAGGGCGGTGGCGACAGAGACGTTCAGGGACTGGGTCATGCCCATCATCGGGATGACGATCTCTGCGTCTACGGCGGCCAGTGCCTCGGCACTGACCCCGAACTTTTCCGTGCCCATGACGATAGCAGTGGGCCGGGTGTAGTCGGGCTGGCGGAAGTCGATGGCGCGGTCGGAAAAATGCGCGGCATAGAGCTTGAAGCCGGCTGCGCGCAGCTCGGCCAGGCCGCTGACTGCCTCGCGGTGGCGGACCAGCTCGACCCAGCGCTGGGCCCCCTGGGCGGTGTGGTTCAGGGCCGGGATGCCGCCGGTCGGTGGCACGGCGTGGGCGCGCATCACGCCGACGGCATCGCAGGTACGCAGGATGGCAGCGACGTTATGCGGCTTGTGAACCCGCTCCATGAAGACGGTCAGGTCGACCTGGCGACGGGCGGCAACGGACTGAATGCGGGCTTTGCGTTCGGGCGTCATCGGGGTATGGTACTGCCAATGAGCTTCGTGCATCGCATCCTCGCCGGCCTGGTGGTGCTGCTGGCCAGTATCCAGGCCAGCGCCGACGAGCCTGATTTCGAAGCCTTCACCAGCCTGATTGGCCAGACCCTGGCCGCGGCGGGGCCCGGTGCCTACATTGGCGATCGCTCGGAGCTGTATCGCTATACGCCTGACGGCTGGGAGATCCAGATGATGACGGTCTGGACCGAAACGCGCTGGCACCTGCTGGCGCTGCGCCTGCATCATCCTGACCGGATCGAGGAAGAGGACGGCGAGTTTCACCAGCGCTACCGTCGCCTGTTGGCTGCCATCGACCGCGACCGGGTGCCGGACCTGGTGTTGCCGGTGCTGATCGATGTCCCGCCGCCAAGCTATTTGCCGGCGGTGCCGGATGAGTTGCGCGGCCGCAGTTTCAGGATGGACGGGTTCTGGTACCAGGCGCGCTGGATCAACGCTGGCGGTGTCGATATGGATGCGAGCTGGGCCTTGCGCAGCTACGAGCTGGTTGCCGAGCCTGACTGATCCTGCCAGGGCGGGGGCTCGCTGGCCGGCTTCCCCAGCCGGACTGAGCAGAATCCGGTCGTTTAATGAACGTAGAACTGTTGGCGGAAACTGAACTCGTGGGGCCTGGGCTCGCCTTCCGGCTGGACGCTGACCTGGAAATTGAGGGTTTCCTCGTTGCTGATGCGGAACGTGCCGATGTAGTAGATCGCCTCCTGGTCCCGGATTTCGCGCATGTCGAGTTCGCGCCGCTGACCGGCCAGGTTGGTGGCCGTGGCTCTTACCCGCGCCGTCACCGCCGTGCCGGTTTCTTCCTCGCCGTGCCGGATCACGGCGATGTTGAGCAGTGCCCGGTTGCCGCTGCGCTGAATACTGTAGGCCCGAGCCACGTCGGCCGTCAGCAGGCTGGTATTGAGCGTGTTGTAGTGCACGGCGTAGGGACCGAAAGTCTCGGCCTGTCCGGCCTGCGCGCCAAGGCTGAATCCGACCAGGTACAGGGCAAGCAGCAATGAAGGCAATAGGCGAGTTTTCATGACACCACCTGTGCGTAATGAATGTTCGCCCATCCTACGCGCTTGCTCATACGCCGAGCAAGATGATCAGGAACTGGATGCCGATCAACGCAACCAGGGGCGACAGATCGAAGCCGCCCAGTGCCGGCAGCACCCGGCGAATAGGGGCGAGCACCGGATCGGTGAGCTGGAAGATCAGCGGCACGATCGGGTGACGGAAACCCTGGCCGACCCAGGACAGGATAACCCCGGCGATGATCAGGACCAGGTAAAGCACCAGCAGCATGCGCACCAGCCGTAGCACCGCCAGCAAGGCCAGGATCAGCGGGTCGACCTGGGCGCCTGCGATCAGGGTAAGCAGGAGCAGACTCAGTAGCTGGATCAGGTACAGCACGAGTATGCCGGCCAGGTTGACCCGGCCGACCGGCGGTATGACGCGGCTCAGCGGCTTGACCAGTGGGTCGGTGACCTTGATCAGCATCTGTACCACGGGGTTGTAGAAGTCGGCCCGGACCATTTCCAGCAGCAGGCGCAACAGCAGCACCACCAGGTAGAGGTGGAACAGGGTTTCGACCAGGAAACCAAAGGCGGCGGTCGGTGAGCCCATCAGCCTGCTCCCAGTTCACGACCGCGGCGCACGCCCGCATCCACCGCGCGATCGACCAGCTGTTTCAGGCCGTCATCGGCCAACTGTGCCAGGGCCGCCGCCGTGGTGCCGCCCGGCGAGGTAACTCGCCGCCTGAGCTCGCCGGCATCGAGATCGGAGTGGTTCAGCATCACGCCGGCACCAACGGCGGTCTGGCGGGCCAGCCTGGCGGCGAGTTCCGGTGCCAGGCCGGCACTGGTACCGGCCTCGGCGAGATGCTCAGTCAGGGCGAAAAAGTAGGCCGGACCGGACCCGGAGACGGCCGTCACCACGTCCATCAGCGCCTCGTCATCGAGCCATGCAATGTCGCCGGCGGCGCTGAAGATCTGTTCGGCCAGGTTGCGATCGTCGCGGCTGCAGGCCGGGTTGGCGACCAGGCCGGTCATGCCGGCACCAAACAGGGCCGGCGTGTTCGGCATGGCACGCACGATGGCGCGGTCCCGTCCCAGCGCGGCCTCGAGACGGGCCAGGGTGACGCCAGCGGCAATGCTGACCACCACGGTCTGGCTGCCCAGGGCCGGCGCGATATCTTCCAGCACCCGGTCCATGACCTGGGGTTTGACAGCCAGAACGACGACCCGTTGCGTGCTGACCGCCGCGCGATTGTCGGCCTGGGTGCGCACGCCGGTGTCCCTGGCCAGCGCGGCGCGCTGGTCGGCATCGGGGTCGGCAACGGTGATGGCGTCGGCAGCGTGGTCAGCGGCGACCAGGCCGCCAACCAGGGCGCGCGCCATGTTGCCGCCGCCGATGAAGCTGATCGTAAATGAAGGTGAGGAGTTAGCCATGTCGTCTATTGTAGGAGTGAGCCCGGTCAGGCGCCAGCGTGACGCGGCGGTGCCTGGCTGGCAGCCGAAGGTCTGGGTCCGAACAGGTCCGTGCCTATCCGGACCATGGTGCTGCCGGCCATGATCGCTGCTTCCAGGTCAGCCGACATGCCGGCCGACAAGGTGTCAACTGAAGCGTGATCATCTTGCAGCCGGGCAAACAGACTGTGAAGCCGTTCGAACGCAGCGCGCTGGTCTTGCCGGTTGTCCCGCGGTGCCGGGATGGCCATCAGCCCGCGCAGCCGCAGTGGTCGGTTGGCGCTGATTGCCTCGGCCAGGTCAGCGATCTGGTCGGGCTGGCAGCCTGCCTTCTGCTGCTCGCCGTCGAGGTTGACCTGGATCAGCAGGTTCAGCGGTGGGCGGTCGGCAGGGCGCTGGTCGGCCAGGCGGCGAACGATCTTGATCCGGTCGACGCTTTGCACCCAGTCGAAGTGCTCGGCGATGGCCCGGGTCTTGTTGGATTGCACCGGCCCGATGTAATGCCATTCCAGCGTGTGTGATCGCAACGCCGATATCTTGTCCAGCGCTTCGTCGACGTAATTTTCCCCGAAAGCCTGCTGACCGAGTGCTGCCATGGTTGCCAGGGCCGCCAGTGGCTGGCCCTTGCTCACCGCCAGCAGGCGGATTTGATCCGGATCGCGCTGGCAATGCCGGCAGGCAGCCTCGATTCGGGCCTGAATTTGCTGCAAACGCTGGGCGGTGTTTTGATTCATGATGCATATAGGCTACTATCTAGCCTTTGGTGGCGCGCGCTTTTTGCAAAAAAGTGGCGCAGGCATTCACGGTTCCGGTCGCCGTTCGTACCGGCACTTGCAGCGCACGGTTGGGATTTCTCATGGATATCACCGAATTACTGGCATTCACCGTCAAGAACAAGGCATCGGACCTGCATATCTCCGCCGGCCTGCCGCCTATGATCCGAGTTGATGGCGACATTCACCGGATCAACACCCCGGCCATTCAGAACAAGGAAATGGCGGAGTTGGTTTACTCGACGATGAACGACCATCAGCGCCGAGATTACGAGGCGAACCTGGAAGTCGACTTCTCCTATAACGTGCCGGGCCTGGCGCGCTTTCGTGTCAATGCCTACCATCACCACCGGGGTATTGGGGCGGCTTTCCGCGTGATTCCCAACGAAATCTGGACCCTTGAAGACATCAATGCCCCGGCGGTGTTCAAGGACATCATCGAGGTCCCGCGTGGCCTGATCCTGGTGACCGGGCCGACCGGTTCGGGCAAGTCAACCACGCTGGCGGCCATGATCGATCACCTCAACAAGACCGTGGCCGGCCATATCCTGACCATCGAGGATCCGATCGAATTTGTCCACACGCCGCAGCGTTGCCTGATCAACCAGCGTGAAGTCAAGCGCGACACCCACGGCTTCAACCAGGCGCTGCGCTCGGCGCTGCGCGAAGACCCGGACATCATCCTGGTCGGCGAGCTGCGTGATATCGAGACCGTGCGCCTGGCGCTGACTGCCGCCGAGACCGGTCATATCGTGTTCGCCACGCTGCACACCTCGTCGGCCCCGAAAACCATCGACCGAATCATCGACGTCTTTCCGGGCGAGGAAAAGCCGATCGTCCGCTCCATGTTGTCGGAGTCGCTGCGCGCGGTGGTTTCCCAGACCCTGCTGAAGCGGGTGGCCGGCGGTCGCGTGGCCGCCCACGAAATCATGGTCGCCACACCCGCCATCCGCAACCTGATTCGCGAGGACAAGGTGGCGCAAATGTACTCGGCCATACAGACCGGGCAGAATGTCGGTATGTCAACGCTGGACCAGTCGCTGATCGAGCTGGTCAGGCGTGGTCTCGTGACCCGGCCGGAGGCCATGCGCAAGGCCCAGAACAAGTCGGCGCTGGCCTGATCAAGCAAGCGCTGCGCACTTAAAGAGATCCAAGGAGTCACCACCATGAGCAACATTCAGGACTGGCTGCGCCAGTTGCACGAGAACAAGGGTTCGGACCTGTTTGTCACGGTTGGTGCACCCCCTTGCATCAAGGTGCATGGGCGGATCAAGCCGCTGACTCGCGAAGCGCTCCACCACGACACCGTGGTCGACATCATCAATGGCATCATGACCAATGACCAGCGCGAAGAATTTCACTCGACCAAGGAGTGCCAGTTCGCGATCTCGCTGGAGGGCCTGGCGCGATTTCGAGTCAGCGCCTTTTACCAGCGCAACAGCGTGGGCATGGTCTGTCGTCGGATCGAAACCAAGATTCCCACGTTCAATGATCTCGATCTGCCTGATTCGCTGGCCGAGTTGGCGATGGCCAAGCGCGGCATCATCATTCTGGTAGGTGCGACCGGCACCGGTAAGTCGACGACGCTGGCGGCCATGGTCGGGCACCGCAACTGCAACGCGTCTGGTCATATCATCAGCATCGAGGACCCGATCGAGTTCGTCCACAAGCATCGCAAGAGCCTGGTGACCCAGCGCGAGGTCGGTATCGACACCGGCTCATTTGACGTGGCCTTGAAAAACACCCTGCGTCAGGCACCGGACGTGATCATGATCGGCGAGATCCGTACCCGGGAGTCGATGGAGCATGCGATCACCTTTGCCGAAACCGGTCACCTGTGTCTGACCACGCTGCACGCCAACAACGCCAACCAGGCCATGGACCGCATCCTTCACTTCTTCCCCGAGGATAGGCATGCCCAGGTCCTGCTCGACTTGTCTTTCAACCTGAAGGCGGTGATTGCCCAGCAGCTGATTCCTTCCGTGGATGGAAATCGGCGCCACGTGGCCCTGGAGATGCTGGTCAATACACCGCTGGTGCAGGAAAAGATCCGCAAGGGCAAGATCGAGGAAATCAAGTCGATCATGAAAGACTCCACCCATCACGGCATGGTGACGTTTGACCAGAGCTTGCTGGCGCTCTACCAGGAAGGCTGCGTTTCCTACGAGGAGGCGCTGCGTCATGCCGACTCGGCCAACGATGTGCGCCTGGCCGTCAAGCTCAGCGAGGGCGCTGACTCCGACTCCCTCAGCGGTCGGCTGCAGGACCTCAACCTGGTTGACAACCGCTAACCTTCATTTCCAGCCCGGTTAACACTCGGTTAACCGTGACAGGAGTAGAGTTTGAGACTGTTGGCGCTGCCTCAAGTTTTTGCAAGCGAACGCGCCGACGGTTACGGGGCAATGTGAGCCCGGGCGGGTAACCCCCGCCTGGGCGTTTTTTTGCCGGGATTCCCTGATGTGATGCGGAATCGATCATGCGCATACTGATCATCGAAGACAATCGCGATATAGCCGCCAACCTTGGCGACTTCCTGTCCGATCGCGAGCACGAAGTGGATTATGCATACGACGGCGTCACCGGCCTGCACCTGGCCATCGTCAATGACTTCGACGCCATCGTGCTCGACCTTGCCCTGCCGGGCATGGACGGCCTGGAGGTCTGTCGCAAGCTGCGCGAAGAAGCCCGCAAGGAAACCCCGGTGCTGATGTTGACCGCGCGCGATCAACTCAACGACAAGCTGGCCGGCTTCAAATCCGGTGCCGATGACTACCTGGTCAAGCCGTTCGAGCTCAAGGAAGTGGATGCTCGCCTGGCGGTCCTGGCGCGCCGCGGTCAGCGTATCAAGCCGCGCGAGCTCAAGGTCGCCGACCTGGAATTCAACCTGGAAACGCTGACCGTTCGTCGGGCCGGCAAACGCATCGATCTGAACCCGATTGGACTGAAGCTACTCGAAAAACTGATGAGCGCCTCGCCGGCGGTGGTCACCCGGCGCGACCTTGAGCATCATGTTTGGGGTGAAGAGCTGCCCGACAGCGACAGCCTGCGGGTGCATATCCATACCCTGAGAGCCCTGATTGACAAGCCGTTCGACAAGCCGCTGATCAATACCCGCCACGGTATCGGCTATTGCCTGGTCGCGCCGGATGAAGTATCGGCGACGTCTTAGAAGTCGACTGATCCTGTCGTTTGTCCTGTTCGGCACGCTACTGAGCGTGCTGTTCGCCGTGGCCGCGATCCTGTTGCAGAGCTGGCTGGAAGATGCGCTGATTGCGCGCACGCTGGCCGACGAGGTGGACCAGTACATCAGCGATTTACGGGTTGATCCAACCCTGGTCGAGCCGTTTTACTCGCGTATCCAGGGTTATGTCACCCGGCCCGGGCGGCCGGACATCGTGCCCGAACCGTTTCGCGACCTCCCTAGCGGCGTGCACAGCGTGCGCACCAGCGCGGCCCATTTCAAGGCGGCCGTGGCCAAGGAAGACGATTTCTGGGTGTTTCTGACCTACGATGTCTCGGAAAACCGCGAGTTGGCGCGCCGGCTACTGTTTGGGCTGATCGCCACCGTGGTGTTCTTTTCGCTGCTTTCGCTGGCCCTGGGTGTCTGGTCTGCCGGTCGCATCATGGCGCCGGTGACGAGCCTGGCCAGGCGCCTGGAACGATTCGATGAGGCCTCGGACCCGGCCACGCTGGAGCAGCATTTCCCCGATGACGAGGTCGGCCAGCTGGCCGCCGCCCTGGATGACTACGCGGCGCGCCTGCGCGAGCTGGTCGAGCGCGACAAGGCCTTCAATGCCGATGTTTCGCACGAGCTGCGAACACCGCTAGCGGTGATCTCCGGTGCCACCGAGTTGATGCTGAGCCAACCTGACCTGTCGGAACGCAATCGCGAGCGGCTGCTGCGCATTGCCCGGGCAGCACGTCAGTCCACCGATATCACGTCGGCCTTGTTGCACCTGGTCCGCGCCGAGCGCGGTACCAACGGTGACCAGCCGGCCCAGGACGCAGGCCAGATAGCGGAACAAGTGGTCGACAATTACCGGCCCCTGATCAGCGAGCGCGAGCTGGAACTGGTGCTCGAAAAGCTCGACACGGTCAGCGTCATTGCGCCTGACTCGGTCATTGCCGTGGTGTTTGGAAACCTGATCGGAAACGCCGTGCGCTATACCGCCAGTGGCGAAGTGCGGGTCCAGGTCAGGCGCGGCGAAGTGCGCATTCTCGATACCGGCCCCGGGATACCGGAAGACGAGCTGCCGCATGTGTTCGATCGGCATTTCCGCGGCCGCCAGACCGGCGGCAGCAAGGGCTCCGGTCTGGGCTTGTCCATCGTGCGGCGCCTGTGTGCCCTGTATGGCTGGGAACTTGATTTTGCCAATCGTCCCGAAGGTGGGCTAGCGGTGACCGTCTTCTTTTTCCCCGACCGCGAGCGCACCTCGAAACGCACTGCAAGGTGACCGGCTTTGCGTTACCCTTGATTGAATATGGCTATTACAACCTGTCCTTACTGTGGCGGGCGCATTTCGTCATTGATGAAAGTCTGCCCGCACTGCAACAATGAACTCGGTGAGCTTGGTCCGGAGGACCGCGACCGCTTGCGTGCGCGGCGCTGGAAGGAACAACTGTACCGGGCCTCCAATCTGGCCTACGTCGCCCTGGCCATGCTGCTGGCCGGTGCTATCTGGTGGTGGTTCGACGGAGCAACCGGCTGGGATATTCCGCCGCCGCTGGGCGGCGTCCTGCTGGTTTTTTTCGGTACGGTGCTGTACCTGGTTGCCAGGGCGTGGACGTTCTGGCTCAGGCTTGCACGCAATCGCCCTTAACGAATTCGCTCGACCCGGACCTGGCTGTTGTAGCCTTCGACGCGAAGCCGCCAGGCGCCGAACATGCCTGGTTGAATCCGGACCTCGGGATTCTCGACTGGGCTGATGGCGAATGTGCCCACCTCGGCCTGACGCCACACCATGCCGTTTTCCAGTTCGAACTCGGTGCTGCCGCGCCAGCCGTCAAAGGTGCCAACAATCCGGCTCCGAATCGGTTCGCGGCTCCCGCTGCTTTCACGCAGGCCGCGCGTATCGCGAGTTTCCTCGGCAGCCGCAGCGGTGCCCGGCGCCGCGACGGTGCCAACCTCGCCCTCGGCGAGGGAGCGCTGCCGAATCCAGCGGTTCAAGGCGGCCAGCTCCTCCTCATCCAGCTTGTACAAGCCGGTTTCGCGGAATTCGCGACCGGTCATGCGCTCTTCCAGCGATGAGAAAGCCTGGTTGGCCAGGCTGCTTCCGGCCATTAGCAGGCAGGTGGCAAGAATGAAGATGGAGGTCAAGAGACTGCGTTGATTCATCATGTTCGACTGGTGTGTCCTACACCGAAGGTTGCGTCAAGGGTTGAAAGTGTAACTGTTTTGAAGCTGCCATAGCGCCCTTGCAGGCAGGTCAGCGGCGTATCGATGGTGGCCGCGCGGGTCGTGGCTGAAAGCGGCTGCCCGGGCTACAGGTCGTGCTTGTAGCGAACGTAGGGGATGCGGCCAAAAACCTGGTCGAGTGGGTCTTCGAGGGTGGCGTCGCCGTCTTCACTGCGTGGCGCGGTGTCGAGCAGGTTGCTGATTCCGATGCTGATCGACGCGTTGCGCGGCCGCCAGGAAAATTCCAGGTCGAATGAATTGTACGGTGCCATCGATCCTGCTTGACCGCCCAGCCACAGCGGGGCGTCGCGATGATGCTGGCCGAGCAGATCACCGCTGAAATTGCCGCGCCGCCATCCCAGCGCAAACTGGGCGCTGTTGGCATAGTGGCTGTAATCATCGACTGGCAGGGCCTGGGCATCGGCAAAGCCCAGATCGTTCAAGCTCATGCGCTGACGGTATCGAGCCAATTGTAATCCGACCAGAAAGTCACCCACCCGCTCGGTGCTGATGCCGAAGCTGACATTGACATCCAGGCCGTCCAGGGCATAAGCCGGTTGACCCAGCAGGCTGGCAGCGTTGCCGGTGGCGGCCTGTTGCAGTGGCAGGCCAGGGGACAGCATGATGCTGCGGTCGCCGCTGCCATGGAAAGCGCCGACGCCAAGTCGCAGGCCGGGTGCGGCTGTCCACTCTCCGCGAACCTGGACCAGGTTGACGGCATCTTCGGGAACCGGCTGATCGACGAAGCGACAGTCCTCGGCCAGAAAGGCGTCCACCGTGGTGGAGTGACGGTTGCATTGAATGTGAGCCAGGCTGGCGGTGTTGAGCTGCCATGCCTCCAGCGACCAGGAAAACGGGCTGCCGTTAGCGGCTGAAGCAACATCGTTTGAACGTGCCAGGTTCATGGCCATGCGCGGACGCACGCCCGGAAGGCCGAGCGCATCGCGATCGCCGGCCAGGAAGGTAGGCGGCTGCAGGGGTTGCGTGTCGACCAGGCGCCAGCCTGATGACAGCTCATCGCCTTCGCCCGCCCACGCTGCAGCGACCCCACCGAAGAGGCTGATCAACATCAAGGCTGAGGCAAACGATTTCATCTGCTGCGAATGTCCACTGTCATGTAACGGCCGATGTCCAATTCCCATAAGAGTCTGGAATCGCTGAAAAGTTTAATTTGACGTTAAATCAACCTTTCGCTACCAGAGTCTAGCAGAGCCCTTGCGGGCTTGCACTAGATTTATTGCGCAAATACCCGAAAGAAAAGGAGAAAGCAGGCTGGTGCTGGCCACGAAAGACAGGCATTTTGGTCTCAGCGCCGGCATGGCCGGGGGTTCAAGGCACCCTGATTCGAGCCGCGAACCTGGCGCTGGGCGTGAATTTCCTGTTCTTTGGCTCAGTCTGGGTTTCCGGTGCCCGGGTGTTTTAGCCGGGTTCTTGCCTGAGCGTCGCTAACACGGCACAATGCCCGGCTAACCTGATTTCTCTCCGGGCCAACCAACATGATCCAGCGCCGCCAGCTCGCCAACGCCATCCGCGCCCTTGCCATGGACGCCGTCCAGCAGGCCAATTCAGGCCACCCCGGTATGCCGATGGGCATGGCCGATATTGCCGAGGTGCTTTACAACGATCATCTGCGCCACAACCCCGGCAATGCAAGCTGGTGGGATCGGGATCGCTTTGTCGTTTCCAACGGCCACGGGTCCATGCTGCTCTATGCCACGCTGCACTTGAGCGGGTACGACCTGGATATGACGGCGCTGAAGAATTTCCGCCAGCTTCATTCGCCCACCGCCGGCCATCCGGAATTTGGCGAAGCGCCGGGTATCGAGACCACGACCGGGCCGTTGGGTCAGGGGCTGGCCAACGCGGTTGGCATGGCCCTGGCTGAAAAGCTGTTGGCAGCTCGCTTCAATACCGATGCACACACCCTGGTCGACCACCGGACCTGGGTCTTTGCTGGCGACGGCTGCCTGATGGAAGGTATCTCGCACGAAGTGTGCTCGCTGGCCGGTACCTGGGGCCTGGGCAAGCTGGTCGTGTTCTATGACGACAACGGAATTTCCATTGATGGCGAAGTTGACGGCTGGTTTACCGACAACACGCCGGAACGCTTTCGCGCCTATGGCTGGCAGGTGATCGAGGCCGTCGACGGACACGACCCGGAGGCCGTTGACGCGGCGATCCGTGCCGCGCGTGACAACACCGCACAGCCCAGCCTGATCTGCTGCAAGACCACCATCGGTTTTGGTTCACCGAACAAGGCCGGTACTGCCGACACCCATGGCGCGCCGCTGGGCGATGCCGAGATTGCGGCGACCCGGGAAGCGCTGGGATGGACGCATGCGCCGTTCATCATTCCCGACGAGATTCGCGCTGGCTGGGATGCCCGTGAGCGGGGCGCTGAAACCGAGGCGGGCTGGCAGGCGGTATGGACTGATTACCAGCAGGCCAATCCGGAGCTGGCAGCCGAGTTCGAGCGGCGGATGCGGGGCGAGTTGCCCGAGCAGTTCGATCAGCTCCTGGCCGATACCCTGGATGCGATGCAGGCCGACGACGGCAAAGTCGCCACGCGCAAGGCTTCTGGCATGAGCATTGAAAAGCTGGCCCCGGCCCTGCCGGAGCTGATAGGCGGCTCGGCCGATCTGACCGGGTCCAACAACACCGACTGGTCTGGCAGCGTCGACATCATGGACGATTGGGCTGGCGGCAACTATATCTACTACGGCGTGCGCGAATTCGGCATGACCGCCATTGCCAACGGTCTGGCCCTGCACGGCGGCTTCATTCCCTACACCGGGACCTTCCTGGTGTTTTCCGACTATGCCCGCAATGCTGTGCGCATGTCGGCCCTGATCCCGACCGGTGCCATTCATGTCTACACCCACGATTCCATCGGGTTGGGTGAAGATGGGCCGACCCACCAGCCGGTCGAGCATGTCGCCAGCCTGCGCCTGATTCCGAATCTGGAAGTGTGGCGCCCGGCCGACAAGGCCGAGACCCTGGCCGCCTGGGCGGCAGCCATTCGCCGACGCCGGGCGCCCACCGCACTGGTCCTTACTCGCCAGGGACTGCCCCATCAGCCGCGCGATGCCGCGCAGCTGGCCGACATCGCCCGCGGTGCCTACATCCTGCGTGAACCCGCCGATGCAAACCCGCAAGCGGTCATTCTGGCCACCGGTTCCGAGGTCGGTCTGGCCGTAGCGGCGGCCGAACAACTGGAAGGCGAGGGTTTGAGCGTGCGAGTGGTGTCCATGCCCTGCCCGGACCTGTTCGCCAGCCAGGATGCCGATTACCAGGAACGGGTATTGCCGGCTGGGTTGACGGCGCGCGTGGCCATCGAGGCCGGTGTGTCACTGTACTGGCGCCACTGGGTTGGCCCGCGCGGCCGTGTCATTGGCATTGACCGCTTCGGTGCCTCGGCCCCGGCTGACCAGCTATTCCGGGAATTCGGCTTCACCACCGAGGCTGTCATCGAAGCCGTCCGCGCCGCTATCAATTAACCCGGCAATCAAATGGCTTGCCGGGTCACTAACCGCGGTTTTCGGTTTCCGGTTTCCGGACGTTAGAGGGGCCTGCGGTGGAAACCGGAAACCGAGCCAGATCAAGCGTCCAGCTTCTCAAGAATCGCGCCGACGATGTCGTTCATGGTCAGGATGCCTTCGAGCTCGTTGTTGCTGGTGACCAATAGACGCTTGATGTTGAAATTCAGCATCAGGCTGACCGCGTGGCGCACTTCAAGCTGGCGCGCCACACCCATGGCCGGCTTGGTGGCGATGTCATAAACGTTGACCAGGTCGACGTCGCCTTCTTCCTTGATGATGGTTTTCAGTACCGTGGTGTAAGTCACCATGCCCCAGGCGTCGCTGTCGCTGCGTTTTTCGACCACCAGCGATTTGACATTGTGCTTGCGCATCTTTTCCATCGCCTCGCGCAGGGTTGCCATGCAGGAAATGGTGATGACATCCCTGACCATCAGGTCTTCTACCAGCTTGCGAGATTCTTCCTTGCTCATCAGATTTCGTCCTCGATTTGGCGAGTGAACTGGTCGATTTCGCGCGTGTCCATGCCGCCGACATGTTCCAGTGGGAAGGTGAAGGCGATGCCGCGCGGGTCATCGTCCAGGTCCAGCTCCCGGGTCAGATTCTTGAGTACCTGCAGCGAGAGCTTCTTTTCCAGGACAAAGACCAGCACCGACTGCGAGCCTTCGTAGGTCAGGCCGAAGAAGGTCTTCTTTTCGTCCCCGGTAATGCCGCGCGCTGACAGCAGGGTCACGGCGCCGGCCCCGGACTCGCGCGCAATATCCACAGCCTTGTCTTCCATTTCCTCGGCCAGTATGGCCACCAGTACGGAGAATTTCATGGTGAGCTACCTCGTCGTTTTAAGATCTGCTCCATCACGATCGCGTACAGCATCACGGTCACGATCGGGAAGATGGAAGCAAAGGCGATCAGGCCGAAACCGTCGATCATGATATTACGGCCCTCGGTGTGCGTGGCCAGGCCAATGCCCAGCGCGGTAATCAGGGGGACGGTCACCTCTGAAGTGGTGACGCCGCCAAGGTCGTAGGCCAGGGCGATGATATAGCGCGGGGCCAGGAAGGTCAGCAGGATGACCAGGCTGTAGCCGCCGATGATGTAGTAATGAATCGAGTCGCCGGCGATGATGCGATGCACGCCGATGGTGATGCCGATGGCCACACCTACGGCCACCAGGAGTCGAATCGCGGGGCCATGAATACGTCCGCGGGCGGCCTCTTCGGCTTTTTTGCCGATGGCAATCAGGGCCGGCTCGGCCATGGTGGTGGCAAAGCCGATGGCAAAGGCGAACAGGTAAAGGAAGGCCAGGCGGTCATGCGCGATCAGCTGCTCGGCCATGCTTTCGCCAATCGGGAACAGTCCCAGCTTCAGGCCGACGACGAAGGCGTACAGGCCGACGATGACCAGCACGAAGCCGACGATCACCACCGGCAGGCGCGGGATTCGCTTGCGGATGACGATGAACTGAAAGATCAGGATCACGGCAATCATGGGCAGGACATCGCGCACCATGCTGCCCAGGTCGGCCAGCAGGCTGGATGCCGAGGTTGGCACCGTCGTTTCGGCTTGCGCCTCCATGTGTTTCAGTATTTCGGCCGTCGTGGCGCTGGCCTCGGCCTCGCCCAGGCCGAACACGACGATGCCGTAGAGCTGGACGGTGATCATCGGCACCATGACGGCCAGGGCAACCAGGCCGAAACCGTCGGTCAGCGGATTGCGGCCGCGAATCGAGGCCGCCAAGCCCAGGCCCAGGGCGGCAATCAGTGGCACGGTGACGATATTGGTGGTCACTCCGCCGGAGTCATAGGCCAGGCCAACGATTTCCTCCGGCGCGAAAAACGTCACCAGGACCACCACCAGGTAGCCGCCGATCATCAGCCAGTGCAGTGGCAGCCCCAGAATGATGCGCAGCACACCCACGGCCACGACCAGCCCGACCGAGGCGGCGACCAGGAAACGCAGGACCAGCGGGTCGACCCGGCCCTGGCTGATCAGCTCGGCCTGCTCGGCCACGGCAATCAGTGCCGGTTCGGCGATCACTGCCCCGAAACCCATGCAGAAGCCGAAGATCATCAGCCAGGGCAGGGAGCCCTTGGCGGCAAATTCGTCGGAGAGGTTCTTGCCGATGGGGAAAATGCCCATCTCCAGACCCTGCAGGAACAAGGCCACGCCGACCACCACGATCAGCAGCCCAATGGCGATGGAGCCCAGACCATCCGGAGTTTGCTGCAAGACCAGGAACTGGAAAACACCCACCACCAGCACGATGGGCAGCAGGTTGCGCGCCGCGTGCAGCAAGGTGTCGAGGAACTGGCGCAGGAACTTCATCGTCGCGATGATGCCAGCAAGCGGCGTTTTCGGCCAGTCCCGGTCGAATATCCGTGGCCCGGGTCATCGTCACGCGCGCACTTCATGTTCCAGTTGGGTACACTGGCGAACCTGGCTCAAGGTCAAAAAAGTCTTCGTATGCTGAATAGATTGTGCTTTCTGGTTATTCTTCTCTCCGTCACGGGGTCGGCCTGGTCGAGCCCGGAAATCTGGCACCCGGATCCGACCGCGGTCTGGTCGACCGGCCCCGGTGAAGGTCGTCTTGAGCTGCGGGCCGACTACCTGCCAGGCTTCGGCGTTGAGATCCAGGCCGATGGCCGGGTGCAGCAGGACCGATTCACCCGGGCCCTGCATATCAAGGCATCGCAGCTATGGCTGTTCATGCCGTTCGGTAATTTCGAGGGCTTCAGTGGCGGCGATATTCACCTATCCAGTGACTTGTCGCTGCGCCATGGCAACCGCGAGCTGCGACTGGAAGGCCTGAGGCTGGTGCCCGGAGAGCAACTGCGCATTCCGGTGCTGCAGCTGTTTGATCGGCACAACCGCCACCTGGCCAACGTCACCCATATTCACTTGCTTGCCGATCCGGCGGCCGGGACAGTGCAATTGCACAATGCCGATGTGACGGCCACGCCGGAACTGGCACGGATCCTGGATCGACCCGAAATCGCCAATATGCCCATAGGTCAACTTTGGTTGGACCTGGCGCTGGACGTGCCTCCGGGCGCTGACCTGTCGGGCCAGGGGCTGGATTTCAGTGGTCAGGGTCTGAGTTGCGATGGTCGACCGCATTGGCCGCAGGACGGCTACGAGGTGGATGTTGAAATGAAGTCCATCAATGTCGTTGCCGGCGGCGGGTTCGATCCGAATACCGGCCGGCTCAAGATCACACCGGCGGCCACGCTGAAAAACGCCGGTGAAGCCGATGTGCCGTGGTTTCGCCAGTTTGTGCCTGCCTCGCCCTCTGTCTATCCGCACGAGCCAAGAGATCAGCATCCGTTTCTGGTCTGGAATCTGTATCGCATCATGGATGGTCGAATCGAGCAGCTGGCGGCCTCCGGCGTCAAGCACGCTTTTTTTACCATTAACGTCAACTGCGATCTGAACTGCTTCAATGGCAACATCCTCTGGCCTGGTTGCGAGGATACCTACGGGGTCAGCAACAACGACTCCTCCACCTACCAGGCTCCACGGCACGAAATCGACGCATCCCTTGGGATGTGGAAGAGTTGTGGATCTTTTTTCGATCCAGAGTGCACCGGCAGCCAGACCGGTTCTTCCGGCAGCTGGAATAATCGGATGTTAGTGGATCCTGCGGAACTGAATCATGGCCCCGCCGGCGCTGAGTACTTTCTCGATGCCTGGTATGTGATCCAGTTTGACGTTGATATCTGGAACACCATGGGTTACCACCGCATCACCCCCAACCAGGGCGGTTCGGGTGGTTATACCTTCAATCCGCTCGGGCCGTTTACCCAGGGCCCGCTGCTGAACCAGTGGGTAGCGGAAGGCACGACGGATCCGTTGGCCGTGCATCGCGTCATCACGGTGCCTTCGCTGACTCCGGATGAGCCCTACCCGGGCAACATGCCGCAGGGGCATTTGCGCGTGCTGCTTCAGGTCACCGAGCTTGACGACGGCAACTGGCGTTACAACTACGCGGTGATGAACTTCGACTTCGACCGGGGCGTGGAGGAGTTCGCTATCGCTCTGGACCCGGAAGCCGAGCTGATTGAGACCTGGATGGGTGGGCCGCCGGACGTGCTGGACGCGGCCTGGCAAGCGATCCGTCTGGACGATCGGGTGGTCTTCCGCGGTCAGCCGGATGAAATCCTGCCCTGGTTCACCCTCTACAATTTCGAGCTGGTCACCGATCAGGCGCCAGTCGGGAAAGGAGCGGTGCGCCTGGGCGCGGCTGGCAGCGCCGATCCTGCCTTCATCGAAGAGCCCATGCCGGCTCCCGGTGAATTTGCCATTGAGGGGCTGATTTTCCGCGACCGTTTCGCTGACTGATTGGCCGTCATGAAGGCTCGTCGGGAGGTCGACGAGCCTTTTTAGTTGGCCTCTCGCTTGTAAATGCAAATCATTATCGATAAAATACCGGTTCGTTTTACTGTGTTTACTCGATTCGCGATGAGATATCTGATTGCAGGCTTGGGGTTGCTCATGCTGGCCGGATGTGGCCCGCAAAACGGTGATTCAGGAGAAGCAACGGTGGCGGAAGCTGTGCAGGCTCGCGTAGTGGTCTACACCTCGCGCCAGCCGCACTTGATCGAGCCGCTGTTCCAGCGCTACACCGCCGCAACCGGGGTCCAGGTCGATTTCACCAGCGACAACGAAGCTTCGCTGATCGAGCGCCTGGCCGCCGAAGGCGCGCGCACCAGTGCCGATGTCTTCATCACGGTTGACGCCGGCAATCTCTGGCATGCAGCCGAGCGCGGCCTGCTTCAGCCCCTGGACAGCGAACCGCTGCGCGAGGCCATCCCCTACGCCCTGCGCGATGAAAACGATCAGTGGTTCGGCCTGTCGCTGCGCGCGCGTGTCATCGTGTTTCATCGGGATCGGGTCGATCCATCCGAGCTGAGCACCTACGAAGACCTGGCCGACCCACGCTGGCGTGGTCGACTGTGCCTGCGCAGCTCGCGCAAGGTCTATAACCAGTCGCTGGTGGGAATGATGATTGAGCATCATGGCGAAGCGCGCAGCGAAGAGATCGTGCGTGGCTGGGTTGCCAACCTGGCCACCAATCCTTATTCCTCCGACACCCAGACCATAGAAGCGGTAGCTGCCGGACAGTGCGATGTGGCCATTGTCAACAGCTATTACCTGGGCCGCTTGCTGGCCGACAACCCCGATTACCCGGTCGAGTTGTTCTGGGCCAACCAGGACAGCACCGGCGTCCACGTCAATGTTTCCGGCGCCGGCGTGACGCGTCACGCGCCGCGGCCAGCGCAGGGCAGGGCCCTGATCGAATGGCTGGCTTCGGACCAGGCCCAGGCCGAGTTTGCCGAGCGTAACCTCGAATTTCCGGCTAACCCGGCCGTACCCGCGCGCGGACTGGTCCGCGACTGGGGTGAGTTCGTGGCCGATGACACGCCGCTGGTGGTGGCCGGCCAGCGCCAGGCCCAGGCGGTGCGGCTGATGGATCGTGCCGGCTACCGCTGAAGCTCAACGCTTTCTACCCGCCTTGAAGCGCCCGGGACGTCACTGGGCGCTTCTGCCTTTGCTGGCCCTGGTCGGCTTGCCGCTGCTGATGCTGGCGGCCAGCTGGCTGGACCCGCAGTCGGATATCTGGTCGCATCTGCGCGCTCACCTGCTGCCCTTGCTGGTGCGCCACACCGTGCTGATGGTGCTGGTCGTCGGCATTGGTGTCACCGTGCTGGGCGTGGGCCTGGCCTGGCTGTCGGCCTGCTGCGAGTACCCGGGGCGACGCTGGCTCGACCCCTTGCTGGTGCTGCCGCTGGCCTTCCCAACCTATGTGCTGGCCTTCATTTACCTGGGTGTGGTTGATTTCAGCGGCCCGTTGCAAAGCATCTGGCGCGGCTGGTTCGGTAGCAGTCCCTGGTTGCTTGATGCACTGAGCCGACCCGGCGGCGTGCTGTTCATCATGATCCTCGCCTTCTACCCGTACGTCTACCTGCTCGCCCGCGCGTCCTTCGTCAGCGGTGGCCTGACCGCCTTCGAGGCCGGTCGCAGTCTGGGGGTGGGGCCATACAAGACTTTCCTGCGCGTCATCCTGCCGCTGGCTCGCCCGGCCGTGGTCGCCGGCCTGACCCTGGCCCTGATGGAAACGCTGGCCGATTTCGGCGCCGTCTCGATCTACGGTTATGAAACCTTTACCACGGCGGTTTACCGGACCTGGTTCGGCATGTTCAACCTTACCGCCGCGGTCCAGCTGGCCTCGATCCTGATGCTGTTCATCCTGGTCCTGTTGCTGGCCGAGCGCTACAGCCGCGACCAGCGTCCACGGATTGCCGACAAGCGGCCCAGCGGCCACCGTATCCGCCTGCACGGAAAACTGGCCTGGTTGGCCAGCGCGGCCCAGGCGCTGGTGGTTTTGCTGGCCGTGGTCGTGCCGCTGCTTCAGCTGCTGGCCTGGGCGTGGCCGAATCTGGGCCAGATCGCGAGCGGGACCATGCCGCGGGTGATCGGCAATACCATGCTGCTGGGCATGGTCGGCGCGGTCACGGTACTCGCCGGTGGCCTGCTGATGCTGGTGGCCACCCACAAGGTCCGCCGCCGCTACCTGGTTTTTGGCGAGCTGGCAGCGCTGGGCTACGCCATTCCCGGCACCGTGCTGGCCGTGGCCATCATGCTGGCCTTCATTCGTTTCGACCAGGCCCTGGGTACGGCCCTGGCCGGCGGCCTGCTGGCCCTGATCCTGGCCTACCTGATTCGTTTCGTGCGGGTCGCCTGGGGTCCGCTGGACAGCGTCGCCAGCCGCATTCGGCCAGAGTATATGGAAGTTGCCCGCAGCCTGGGTGTCTCACGTTGGCAGCGCCTGTGGCGGGTCAACCTGCCGTTGTTGTGGCCGGGTCTGGTCACGGCCTTCCTGCTGGCCCTGGTTGAAGTTGCCAAGGAACTCCCCGCCACCTTGATGCTGCGGCCCTTCGGCTGGGAAACCCTGGCCGTGCGCATCTATGACCTGACAGTGGAAGGCCAATGGCAGATGGCGGCCTTGCCGTCGCTGGTGTTGGTGGTGCTTGGGGCGATTCCGGTTGTTGTTCTGATTCGGCGGGCAACTTTGATTCGGTGATTCGGTAGCTCGGTTTACGGAAAGGCTTCGGTCCGGTTTTCCGGAAACCGGAACCCGGAAAGCGGAAACCGATAAAATCAAGCTTTACTCCAATCTGTCCCACCCAATGTCCAATCAAACCCCCTTACACGATGCTCACCTCGCCGCCGGCGGCAAGCTGGTCGAATTTGCCGGCTGGTCGCTGCCGATCAACTATGGCTCGCAGATGGACGAGCATCATGCCGTGCGCAAGGCTGCTGGCATGTTCGATGTCTCGCACATGACCGTGGTCGACATCCAGGGCCCGGATGCCGGACCTTACCTGCGTCGCCTGCTGGCCAACGATGTGGCCCGCCTCAAACAAACCGGACAGGCGCTGTACGGCTGCATGCTCAACGAACAGGGTGGGGTGATCGATGACCTGATTACCTACTTCCTCGAGCCGACCTTTTACCGCACCGTGGTCAACGCGGCTACCCGCGCGGTCGACCTGGACTGGATGCAGCGCCAGGCCAAGGGCTTTTCGGTCGAGATCATCGAGCGCGACGACCTGGCCATGATTGCCGTGCAGGGCCCGAGCGCGCGCGCGACAGTCATCGAGTTGCTCGGTGCGACCAGCGCCGAGTCGCTCAAGCCATTCCGCGCCGCTGCGCATGGTGACTACTTCATTGCCCGCACCGGCTACACCGGTGAAGACGGATTCGGGGTGCTGTTGCCTGGTGATCAGGCCGAGGCGTTCTGGAGCGGTCTGGTTGAGGCCGGTGTTCAGCCCTGTGGCCTGGGCGCGCGCGATAGCCTGCGCCTGGAGGCCGGACTGAACCTGTATGGCCAGGACATGGACACCGAAACCACGCCGCTGGAGTCAAACCTGGCCTGGACCGTGGCCTTCGACCCGCCCGAGCGCGACTTCATCGGCCGCCAGGCCCTGGAAGCGCAGAAGGCTGCCGGCGTCGCCCGTCAACTGATTGGCCTGGTCCTGGGCCGCGGTGCCATCCCGCGCAGCGGCGCTGTGGTCCATACCCCGATCGGTAATGGCGTGGTTACCAGCGGCATCTTCAGCCCTAGCATCGAATGCCCCATCGCCCTGGCCCGCATTCCGACCGGCGACTTCGACCAGGTCGAGGTCGAACTCCGCGGCCGCAACCTGCCTGCCCGCATCGTCAAGCCACCGTTCGTTCGCAACGGCGAAATCAGGATCTGACTGAACCCGCTTGAGCGCCCGGCGGAAAGGGATTTCCGCCGGGCGTGCAGGCATTCCCTTCCGCTTTTTTCAAGATAACTGGCGAACTTCGCCCACCCCTGTCGCTAAACCCAATTGAGACCCCTGTTGGTCTCGAATGGCCCAAACCCAGAGCGACAAAACGTGCGACAGATTGCCCGACCATTCCTGCTGCTGGTCAGCCTGCTGCTGTGCCAGGCCCATGCCGAATCCGATCCTGTCGTCTTCGAAAGTCGAGCGCCCGGAGCGGTTGCAGTCTGGGCCAATTACGACTCGCAATTCCGCGCGCAGACCTTCCGCCTGCACCAGCGAACCCAGATCACGGCGCTGGGCATCGGAAACCTAATCCCCCAGTCCGACGGCAGTGGCCAGACCCTGTTTGCAGCGCTGTATCGGCTGGATACGCCGCACAGTACGCCGGACGTGGTCGGTGAGAGTGGGCTTTTGGCCACCACCCTGATCGAAATTCCCGCTGCCACCGACAACGCCACGGGCGAGCTTGCGCTGACGGTAGAGCCCGGTCTCTACGCGATCGTCACCGGACGCGGACGGCACGGGGCAAGCGCGCAAGGCGGACATGCCGGCATCGGCGACAACGGCACGCCTGCCCATCCGGATAGCTGGTGGACTCCCTACACGCTCGATCCGTCGACCGGTGAAAGGACCTGGACCGCGCTCACCGTCCGGTTTTTCCTGCACGGCCAGACCTTGCCGCCGGTGGCCGCCCCATCCAGCCAGTTTCGAATGGAAACCGCCCGCCCGCAGGCCTGGTGGGATCAAAGCGCCAATCCCATCAATTCAGGCGTCTGGTACGGCACGCGCTTCGAGATTACCCGGCACACCCGAATTGATCGGGCCGGGACCTGGTTGTATGGCGGCAGCGGTGAGCTGTTCGCGGCCATCGTGCGCTTGAGTGGCCCCGATGCTTTGCCGTTGCCGCCCAGCCACCCGGGCTTCATGAACGCCTTGGAAGGACTGGCGTTGGTCCCGGTCGATCCGCCCCACCAGACCTACTGGGCCCACTTCGACGACACGGTGTTGCCGCCCGGACACTACGCCCTGGCTTTCGGCAGCGGCCATTTCGGCGCTTCCGGATCGGCCAGCAGCATGCGCGTTGCCGACAATGTGCTGGTGCCGGGGCAGTTGATCTGGATCGGTTCACCCGGCTACTGGCTGTGGAGCACGGGCGCGAATCGCATGTTCGTGGTCGAAGGCGTGAAGCCTGACATCGTGGTGACGCCGAACCCGGTCGATTTTGGCACCGTGGCGATTGGCCAGAGCGGTATCCAGAGCATGCTGGTCACCAACTGGAGCGAAACGTCGAATGTCAGCATTGTCCAGATCGAGCTTGAGTCAACCAACTTCTCCCTGGAAGACGACACCATCGATTGCGAAGCGGTGATGCTGTGGCCAGGCCAGGACTGTGTTTTCAGTGTCTCGTTCAACCCCACGGCCAGTGGCGAGGACAGCGCTGTTTTGCGCATCACGACAGACGGCGAGCCTGGCCTGATCGAGATCGCCTTGTCCGGCACGGCTGCCGTGCCCGAGCTTTCCTTCGACTCCCCGAGCCTCGATTTCGGCGCGGTGCTGACTGATGCCGACGGCCTGTCTTTGTTGGCTACCCTGTCCAATACCGGCCAGGCTGCCGCCACCGACCTGGCTCTGAACCTGACCGGTAGTCCGGCGTTCACGGTCAGCGGCGGCGACTGCGGCGATGCGATTGCGGCTGGACAAGACTGTCAGATCCAGCTCAGCTTCCTGCCCGCAAGCGAAGGCACGGCCACAGCCACCCTCACTGCGACAGGTGCTCAGGGGCTGGCAACAGCCGAGTTGCCACTGAGCGGTACTGGCCTTGCGCCGCGCCTGGAGACAACGCCGGAAAGCCTCAACTTTGGCACGCTCGTCATGGGTGCTGAGCGGGCCCGGTCTTTCCAGGTGGTCAATCGTTCAAGCGG
>SLQY01000350.1 GCA_007131235.1 Wenzhouxiangella sp. | reverse complement strand
CTCGACGGACCGGCATAGCGGATCCGAACCTGGTGCAGGTTGGCGCTGGCGCCGTCTAGGACACTGATGCCCTGCCAGCCACCGGGGGCGGGATCATTAACGGGGTCCAGATCTTCGCCAACGCTGCTGTCACGCAGCTCGGTGAAAAACACAGGTTCCTCGGCAGTTCCATTAGCGATCAGCTCCCCGTCCACAATGATTCCTCGGCCAGGGCCGGCCTTCAACACCGTACCAGCCGGAATCGTCAGCGTTGCCGAGGCGGCAACCGTCAGACTCCCGGTAACGTGGTAGGTAGCACCACCCTCCAGAGTCGTGTCAGTGGCGATGATGCCGCTGATTTCGATGGCTGACCAGACAGACGCGGGTGCGAACAAGCCAAGCACCAGCAGCCAAACAAAGCTGGCAGGGCCAGCCACCGTATTCCGGCCAGTCCCGGCGACGGACAGAATCACCCGATCTCTGTGCATTCAAATACCTCCCGTAGGCAACTCAAGACGTCCTGTAGGCCAGAACTCAGCCCCTTCATGACGCTAATTTAGCGCTAGCTCAATTTGATTCAATTGACTGAAATCAATTGCCGTGGGAAACGCAAAGGGAGATCAGGAGTCTGCCGCAAACTCCCAAGTGGACACGCCAGAACAGTAACCCGGCCATCTATTTGATTGCCGGGTTAATGGATCCAGCTTCAGCCTGTGTTCTGCCTTCGCTCCATGCGGACGGCATCGGCGCGGCGGGCTTCCAGCTCTTCCAGGTAACCTTCATCCAGCCCGGTGACGTATTCGGCGCTGAAGCATGAGCTGTCGAAGCCAGCCAGCTTGCGATTCTTGCCGCGGACGGCGTTTTCCAGGGCATCGAGGTCCTGGTAGATCAGACGATCAGCGCCAATCAACCGGCACACCTCCTCCTCGGTACGCCCGGCCGCGATCAATTCGCTGGCCGCCGGCATGTCAATGCCATAAACATTCGGATAGCGCACCGGCGGCGATGCCGATGCCAGGTAGACCTTTTTCGCCCCGGCTTCCCGGGCCATCTGGATAATCTGCTTCGAGGTCGTGCCGCGCACGATCGAGTCATCGACCAGCAGCACGTTTTTGTTGCGGAACTCCAGCGAAATGGTGTTGAGCTTGCGCCGCACCGAGCGGGCCCGTTCTTCCTGCCCAGGCATGATGAACGTGCGTCCGATGTAGCGGTTCTTGATCAGGCCTTCGCGGTACTTGACCCCCAGCATATGGGCCAGCGGCAGGCAGGCGGTGCGGCTGGTGTCGGGCACCGGGATAACCACGTCGATGTCGTGGTCGGGCCAATCACGCAGGATCTTCTCGGCCAGGGCCTCGCCCATGCGCAGGCGTACCTTGTAGACCGACAGGTCATCGATCATGGAGTCTGGCCGGGCAAAGTAAACGTATTCAAAAATGCACGGTGTATGCGGCCGCGCCTCGGGACTGAGGTGGCGATGCAGTTTACCGTCCAGGGTGATCAGCACACTTTCGCCCGGGGCCAGGTCGGAAATCAGGCGAAAGTCCAGGATGTCCAGGACCACGGACTCTGAAGCGATGATGTATTCCTTGCCATCGTCGGTGTCGCGCTCGCCCAGCACGGCCGGACGGATACCGTGCGGGTCGCGAAAACCCAGCAGTCCGACCCCGGCGATCAGGGCGACGGCCGCATAGCCGCCGCGACAGCGACGATGCACCCCGTCGACGGCGGCGAAGATCCGTTCCGCGCCCAGGTCGTTCGCGGAATCAGCAACCAGCTCGTGGGCGAGGCAGTTGAGCAGCACCTCCGAGTCCGACTCGGTATTGATATGCCGCCGATCCTCGTCAAAAAGCTCGGCGCTGAGTCGCTCCGCGTTGATCAGGTTGCCGTTATGGCCCAGGGCAATGCCGAACGGCGAATTGACATACATCGGCTGGGCCTCGTCAGGCCGGTCGCAGCCCGCCGTAGGATAGCGGACGTGTCCGATACCAACATCGCCGTTCAACCCGGCTACGGAGCGCTCGCCGAACACATCACGAACCAGGCCCATGCCCTTGGCAGAGCGCATCCGGCCGTGATCGAGCGTGGTCATCCCCGCCGCATCCTGGCCACGATGCTGAAGGATGGTCATGGCGTCGTAAAGACGCGCCGCAACCGGTGACTGGCCAAAAATTCCTACGATTCCACACATTTATTCTGACTCCACATCAATGTCTGCAGGTGCCTCGGCTGTTTCCGGCACGTGCGCCTGCAATGATTCGGGAAATTGAGCCACCACGAAGATGGCCAGGCGCTCGAACTCCGGCAGCAAGCGAGACTCCTGCCACCACGGGTCCTCCGGAAAGGGCGTAAAGCGGGCAATGATGACTGCCGCCAGCACGATCGCCAGCCCGCGCAGGGCCCCGAACAAGGCACCGAACAACCGGTCGGTCCCGCTCAGACCGGTGCTGGCAATCAACTTGCCAAGCAAATAATTGACCAGGGCGCCAACAACCAGCACCAGCACGAAAACACCCACGAAGGCCACGATCAGACGCGCAGAGGGCATCTCGATCCACCCGTCCATCTGCTGGGCGAGCGGACCGGCCGCCTGCAGGGCGCAGTACACCGCGGCAATCCAGACCAGCAGCGAAAACACTTCACGGATGAACCCGCGAAAGAGACTGACAACCATGGACACCAGCAAGATGCCCAGGATCACCAGATCGGGTGTACTCATGGATGCGAAACGACAAGGCCCTCAAGCGGCATGCGCTCGACTACCCGTTCGAGCAGCGCCTCGGCCTCGGAACGACTGGACACCGGACCCAGGCGAACCCGCCAGATTGTCCGACTACCGGCCTGGTCCTGATGCAGGAAAGCGGGCAACTCGTGGCCCTGGAGCTGGTCGCGCAGGCGAACGGCGTTGTTGCGGCTGGCAAATGAGCCAACCTGCACGGCATAGCCGGCCTCGGGCTGGTCTCCGGGCGTCGTGACAGTAGTCGGAACCGCCCCCGTCCGAACCATGGGCTCAACACCGGCCACGGTTGCCACGATCTGGTCGCGGGCACGTTCGGCATCGTCGCGGCCCGCATAGGGCCCGGTCACCACGCGGTACAAGGTCGTCTCGCCACGAACCAGCGGATCAATGGCGGCTACGTGACCCAGGCGATTCAGGCGTTCAACCACCTCGTTGGCGGATGCTCGCGCACCGAAGGTCGCAACCTGCACCAGCCAGGCCAGGTCTTGATCCAGCTCCTCGGCTGAGGGCTGGGGAACGGGTTCAGCAATGGTGGCTGGTTCAGGCGTCGGCTCGGCGTCCACAACGGCCGACGGTTCAGGCATCGGGTCAGTTTCGGAATCGAACGGGTCGGGCTCGGCAAGCGGTTCGCTTTCCGGCGCGGGCGCGACCTCGACCATGGCTGGCTCATCGAACTCGGCATCGTCCGGTTCGACAGCACCCCGCGATCGCGGCTGAACGATGGGCGGTGGTTCGATCCGTGCCCGCTCGGGCGCCTCTGCGCTGCTTTCCGGTGCCACGCGTCGGGCCTGGTCAGGGTCCAGCGGCAACCTGCGCACCGGGGCCCGATCGGCGGGCGCATCGGGCAGGTCAATCGCCAGTTCACGGGTAGGACGCTCGTCCGGGGCATCGAACAACATCGGCACGAAAATGACCGCCAGCGCTATCAGGATCGTGGCACCGATCAGGCGCTGTTTGAGAACCTTGTCCATGACTTTTATCCGAGCTTTTCCAGTTCGGGCCAGGCTTCGGCAACGGTCCGAAAGGAACCGAATACCACGACCCGACCATTGGGGCCGCAACGACGCAATGCGTTGCCGACCGCGGTCGCTGCTGATTCTAACGCTTCCACGCTGCCCGTGACAGGGACGGCAGCGAGTTCAGCGGCCAGGCGCTCGGCCGGAACGCCGCGCGGGCCGTCCAGACTGGCAGCCAGCCAGACATCGAAGCAGTCATCGAGGATTCGCGCCATGGCCCCTGCGTTCTTGTCGGCCAGCGCGGCGAATACGGCAAAGCTGGCGCCTGACGAGGGACCGAGCGTTTTGGCCAGCTGGCGCGCGGCGGCAGTGTTGTGAGCCACATCCACGATGACCAGGGGCCTGTCCTGGATGACTTCCTGGCGACCAGGGACCGATGCACTGCTCAGGCCAGCCGCCAGCGCCTCGGTAGCAACCGGACAGCGATCACCCAGGGCCCGAGCGGCCAGCACGGCGCAGGCGGCATTGTCCAGCTGGCAGTCTCCGGCCAAGGTCGGCAGCGGCAGGTCGATGTTCAGTCGACCCTGGTAGAGGCGAAATCCCCGGTCGCGTCGTCGAGTCCGAAAGTCTTTTCCAATGATTTGCAGGTCTGCGTCCGTGGCCTGCAGGTCGACCAGGAATCCGCGCGGCAGTCGTCGCTCGCCGACGATCAAGGGGCGACCCGGGCGGGCTATGCCGGCCTTCTCACGCCCAATGGCCCGACGCGTTCGGCCCAGCCATTCGGTGTGATCAAGGCCGATCGACGTTACAATGGCCACATCCGGGTCGACCACGTTGACGGCATCCAGCCTGCCACCCAGTCCCACTTCCAGAATCAGCACCTCGATCGCCGACCTGGCCGCCAGGGCCAGGGCAGCCAGGGTAACGTGCTCGAAATAGGTCAGTGCCTCGTTTTCGCGCGCGGCCTCAACCGCTTCCAGGGCCCAGACAATCTCGGGATTCGCCGCCGGATTTGCGTCAATGCGAATGCGCTCGGCAAAGCGCAGCAGATGGGGCGAAGTGTAGGCCATTACGCGATAGCCGGCGGCACGGAAGATGGCCTCGAGATAGGCCACTGTCGATCCCTTGCCATTGGTGCCGGCCACGGTAATGACCGGCACGTTGCCAAGAGCGGGCTTGAGGCGCTGTCTGACCCGCTGAACCCGGCCCAGGCCCAGATCAACTCGCGCTTCCGGCGAGCGCCGCTCCAGCTTCTCCAGCCAGGCGGCCAGCGGCACGGGAGTCAAGCGATGCTCACTCCGATTCCGGCTGGATTTCTTCGACAGACTCGATCGGCGGTTCGATCTCGGGCTCCAACAGCTCCCCTTCCTGGATCGGTGCGGGACGACGGCCCATCAGCAAGCTCAACAAGACATGGACGCGCTTGCGGAGTTCACGGCGGTCGACAATCTGGTCGATGGCTCCTTTTTCCAGCAGGAATTCGGAACGCTGAAAGCCCTCGGGCAATTTCTCTCGCACCGTCTGCTCGATCACCCTGGGTCCGGCAAATCCGATCAGGGCATTCGGCTCGGCCAGATTGATATCGCCCAGCATGCCCAGGCTCGCCGACACACCCCCGGTGGTCGGGTGCGTCAGCACCGAGATGAAAGGCAGGCCGCGTTCGGACATGCGAGCCAGTCCGGCCGAAGTCTTGGCCATCTGCATCAAGGAAAACAGGCCTTCCTGCATTCGCGCTCCGCCCGACGCCGAGAAACAGACCAGCGGCAGGTCGCGTTCGAGGCAGTCATGAACGCCGGCCATGAATTTTTCGCCGACCACCGAACCCATCGACCCGCCCATGAAACGAAAATCGAAGGCGGCGGCAACCAGCGGCATTTCCAGCAGGCAGCCACGTAGCACCACCATGGCGTCTTTCTCCCCGGTGGCTTTCTGGGTTGCGACCAGGCGGTCCCGGTACTTGCGGGTGTCGCGAAATCGCAGCACGTCTACTGGCACCAGATCCGCACCGAGCTCGACGTGATCGCCCTCGTCGAGGAAAGCTTCAAGCCTGGCTCGGCCACTCAAGGCCATATGGTGCCCGCACTTCGGACAGACATGCAGGTTGCGCTCCAACTCGGGCTGGTACAGCACCGCATCGCAGGCATTGCACTTGGTCCAGACGCCGTCTGGCACCTTGCGAGCCTTGCCGCCCTCGGTACGGATCCGGGCCGGCATCAATTTCTGGAACCAGCTCATTTCAAGCGAACCCACAGCTTGCAGAATTCGGCGCAAAAACCTTGGTGCCACGGCGTCCCGCCGGACACCGCGACGGCCGCGACAGGGACCGTGCTCAGCGCCGAAACTGGCGAAAAAATCTGAGATTCAATAACCATTGGGGTCAAGCCGTCTCTTCCACGGAAACAGGGGCGCTATTGTCCATGGCCTGGCGCACCGGGGCAAGGAATTCTCGCACCACAACGACCGCCTCATCGACCGATTCACACCGATCGAGACGGTCGACCAGCGCCGAGCCGATGACAACGGCGTCGGCCACCGCCGCAACCGCAGCGGCCTGCGCTGGTTCGCGAATGCCGAAACCCACGGCAACCGGCAGATCGATGCGCGCACGGACCTGCTTGATCATCGGGGCCAGGCTGTCGACATCCAGGCTGGCCGCGCCGGTCACGCCCTTGATTGAAACGTAATAGACAAATCCGCCTGCCAGGCGCGCCGCGTGGTTCAAACGGCTGTCGGTGGTGGTAGGGGCAACCAGAAAGATCTGGTGGATGTCATGCGAACGCAGCTGGCCCTGCAAATCATCAGCTTCATCGGCGGGGCAATCGACGATCAGCAAGCCGTCGACACCAGCCTCGCTGGCCTGGCGCGCGAATGTGCCGACACCGCGCCGCTCGATCGGGTTGGCATAGCCCATCAGGATGATCGGTGTGTCGACATCATCACGCCGAAACGCACTCACCATTTCCAGCACCTGGTCCAGGCCGGTGCCCTGGGCGAGCGCCCGCTCGTGGGCATTCTGAATCACGGGACCATCGGCCATGACATCTGAAAAAGGCATGCCCAGCTCGACCAGGTCCGCACCCGCCTTGACCGCGGCATGCAGGACCGGCACGGTTGCTGCCGGGCTCGGATGGCCGGCAGTGACATAGGGCACCAGGGCCACACGGCCGGCCCGCTTCAACTCGGAGAAACGTCGATCGATACGGTTCAAAACTCTATCCCTTCCAACTCGGCTACGGTATTGATGTCCTTGTCGCCCCGCCCCGACAGGTTGACCAGAACGATCTGATCCTGCGGCAACTCTGCCGCCAGCTTCAGGCCATAGGCGATGGCATGAGCACTTTCCAGGGCCGGCATGATGCCTTCAGTTCGGGTCAGGTTGTGGAAGGCTTCCAGCGCCTCGGTGTCACTGACCCCCACGTAGCGCGCCCGACCACAGTCCTTGAGCCAGGCGTGTTCCGGCCCGACCCCGGGATAATCCAGCCCTGCCGAGATCGAATGGGTATGGCGGATCTGGCCACTGTCGTCATCGAGCAGGTAGGTGCGGCTGCCGTGCAGTACACCGACCCGGCCCGCGCACAGGCTGGCAGCGTGCTCCTGGCCGGACAGACCGCGTCCAGCCGCCTCGACACCGATCATGGCAACCTCGGTGTCGTCGATGAACGGGTAGAACAGGCCAATCGCGTTGGAGCCACCACCGACGCAGGCAACCAGCGCATCCGGCAGGCGCCCGTACTCGGTCAACATTTGCGCGCGTGCCTCGCGTCCGACGATGGCGTTGAAATCACGCACCATGGCCGGATAGGGATGTGGGCCGGCGACCGTGCCCAGGATGTAGAAGGTGTCATCGACATTGGTTACCCAGTCGCGCATGGCTTCATTCAATGCGTCCTTGAGGGTGCGAGACCCCGACTCGACGGCGACCACCTGGGCACCCAAAAGCTTCATCCGGTAGACATTGACGGCCTGCCGACGAACATCTTCGGCACCCATGTAGACCACGCACTCCATGCCCAGCCGGGCAGCAATGGTGGCCGAGGCGACACCGTGCTGGCCAGCACCGGTTTCGGCAATGACCCGGCGCTTGCCCATGGCGCGTGCCAGCAGCCCCTGGCCAACCGTGTTGTTGATCTTGTGGGCGCCGGTATGGTTGAGATCCTCCCGCTTCAGCACGATGCGAGCGCCCCCTACCTGGCGCGTGAGATTCTCGGCCAGATACAGCGGCGATGGACGACCAACGAAGTGGGCCAGGTCGCGATCCATTTCGGCGAGAAAATCCGGGTCTTTCATGTAGCGACGCCAGGCTGCGTCGAGCTCTTCCAGGGCCGGCATCAGGGTCTCTGACACGAACCGACCGCCGAAGATACCGAAGTGCCCGCCCAAATCGGGCAGGGCTTCTCGTTGCTCGAGCTTGAGTGCCTGTTCAACCATGTTTAAGCGCCTCCATGAAACGTCTCATCAGCTTACCATCCTTGATACCGGGGCTGACTTCCACCCCGCTCGAAACATCGACGCCGGCCGGGCCGAGCTGTCGGCAGGCCTGCGCCACGTTGTCCGGATTCAGACCACCGGCCAGAATCCACGGCCGTCCCAGGCGTGGCACCCGGGTCCAGTCGAATACCTTGCCCGAACCGCCGAGCTCACCGCTGGCGTGCGAATCCAGCAAAAGCGCGTCGGCCTGTCCGTACTGCGCCCACGAACCATCCCCGTCAGCCATGGCGATAGCCTTGATCCATGGCAGACCGAATTGCGCGCAGTAAGCCTCATTCTCGCTTCCGTGGAACTGCAGCCAGTCCAGCCTGACCTGCGCCAGGCATGCCCTCACGTCGGCTTCAGGTTGGTCCATGAACAGACCGACCCGATTGACGAAAGGTGGCAAGGCGCGGCAAATCTCGGCCGCCTGGGCCAGGGATACGCAGCGGCTGGATCGCTTGACGAAAACCAGCCCGATGGCGTCCACGCCCAGCTCGGCGGCCAGGCACGCATCTTCGACCCGAGTCATGCCACAGATCTTGACGCGAATCATGACTCGAGCAACCGATCGTTGGCCGGAAAGTCGATACTTTCGGTGACCGGCAAATGTGGGTGCTCGGGGTAGCTTGGTGCCATGAAATACAATCCTTCGGCCGGTGCCGTGACCCCGGCACAGGCTCTGTTCTTCAAGGCCAGCAATTCTTCCATCCAGTCGACTGGCCGATCACCGCAGCCAATGGCCATCAAGCTGCCGGCGATGTTCCTGACCATATGGTAGACAAAGGCGTTGGCCTCGATGTCAACGACGACTTCATCAGCCTGGCGCTTTACTGCAACCGAGTGCACTCGGCGAACCGGCGAACGGGCCTGGCAGCCTACCGCGCGAAAGCTTGAAAAGTCATGCTCGCCCAGCAGCGCCTGGGCCGCCTGGTCCATGCGCTCGGCATCCAGTGGACGTCGGCACCAGGCGACACGTCCCCTGGCAATGGCCGGTCTGACCCATCGATTGAGGATGCGGTAACGATAGCGACGTCGCCGCGCAGAGAAACGAGCATGGAACTGGCTGTCAACCTCTCGTATCCACAGCAGGCTGATTCCAGGGTGCATGGCGGTGTTGGCCCCCAGCACCCAGGAGCGCTCACTACGCACGGCCCCGGTTTCGAAGTGGATGACCTGGCAAAACGCATGCACCCCGGCATCGGTGCGCCCGGCGCAGTGCACGGTCAAGTGATGGTTGGCTACGCTGGACAGCGCCTGCTCGACGCAAGCCTGCACCGTTGGCGACTGGCGCTGCCGTTGCCAGCCGTAAAAGCCGCTACCGTCGTACTCGACGCCGGCCGCCAGGCGAAGCACTTGCCCGGCAATCAATCCATGCCGTCGAGCAGCTTGCGCGCCTGCTCTCGCATGGCAGAAGAACCACCGGCCAGGATCTCTTCAAGCAGGGTTCGCGCCGACTCCGGGTCATCCATGGACAGATAGGCCCGGGCCAGATCCAGTTTGACCTCGGCATCATCGTCGCCAAGCGTAACCTCTCCAGGTTCGTCGGCTTCCTCCACCTCGCCTTCGGCGGGCGTCGTGTCTTCACCACCAGCATCCAGCGGCTCGGCTTCGGACTCGACGCCATCGTCGCGCAGGAAAGCTTCCAGCTCACCGTCAGAATCAGCCCGTTCCGCAGCTGAATCTTCAAGATCAGACTCTTCGACCTCGTTGAACTCAAGGTCATCTTCGTCCATTTCACCCGCCGTGCCGAGCAGGTCACGCTCAAAATCGCTCATGTCCGGATCGACAGCCGGCTCGCTTTCATCGGCAGCTTCCACCGGGTCCGATTTTGCTGCCTCTTCCCGTTCCTCTTCGAACTCGGCCGCGTCTCCAGGTAGCGCGTCGTCGGCAGCTCGATCCGAGAAATCGAACTCGTAGCCCTGCTCGGAAGTGGTGTCGTCGTCAAGCTCCGGCTCATCTGAATCCAGTCGCTCCGAAAGCTCCGCCAGATCAAGATCCACGCCTTCGATGTCGTCTTCGGCTTCACTGTCATCCGCCGCCACCGGTGGCGGCTGAATCCGCGTCGTCACTCCGTCCCCGTCGTCGCTGCTGAAGATATCGTCGTCAGACTCGATCGTGTCGTCCAGATCAGCCTCGGCATTCATCTCGTAGTCGTCTGCCGTGTTCGAATCGTCCTCGAGGATGCCAAGCATCTCGCGAGTACGATCATCGAGACCTTCATCGTCATCATCCACCCGAGCAGTTTCAGGAGGCGTCAGCAGCGGGTGGTTGGGCGCGCTGGTTGCCGCCAGGCTCAAGGCCTGTTGCCAGGCTGGATCGGCATCGTCATCGACCTGCCGATACATATCATCCAACGCCGCCGAGAACGCCGTCGAATCATCCCGGTCGGACAAAATCCTGAGCAGGGCAAGGTGGGCAGCCAGATCTTCCGGCCGCGAGGCAACTCGGGCTCGGGCTCGGGTCAGCGCCGCGCCGGTATCCGGCGCGACCGGAGCCGGCGAGCTGCGCCGGCTGCGCAGCAGCAGGACCACGGCAACCAAAACACCCAATGCGAGTAGAATCGCCGCAATCCACAGCCAGACTGGAAACCCTCGGTCTGGCTCAGCCACTGGCGCTGGGGCCTGTTCAACGACTGCAGGCTCTGTTTCGGCAACCAGGGTCGTATCCGCTGCCGACTCATCGGCCACACCGATTTCTTCTTCCAGCTGACGGAAATAAGCACCAACTTCATCGTCTTCGGCCAGCGCTTCCTCTGCTAGCAGACGCTCAGCATCTTCGCGCGCCCGGCGTGCTTCACGCAGGCGCATCTCAAAAAGTGCCATTTCCTCGTCGGCAACGGCCAGGCCGGCGGCATCACCGCTGTCGATGGCCGACCGTATGCTTTCGATATCGCGATAGAACAGGTCGGTTTCCAGCTCTTCGGCATACATCTGGTCTTCCAGCTGGCGCAGGCGATCGCTGGCCTGCTCGACTTGCTCGGCAGACACAACCGGGCCGGTATCCAGCGACTCCTGTTCCGGCGGAACCACCTCGAGGCGATGGACCACTTCCGGCGGCAACGGCTCCGGCTCCGGCGTCGGGCTTCGCTCCACATCGGGTACGGCAGTATCGGCAATCACTGGCACATCAGCCGTGCGGGCTTCCTGGCGCCAGGCCTGCATCTGCTCGCGGATGCGGCGATCTGCCTCAACCGCCGACGTCGCGCGGACGGTGGCGGTATCCGGCATGGTCAGTTCCGCGCCGCGACGAAGACGGTTGACATTGCCATCGATGAACGCCTGCGGGTTGCGCTCGAAGATAGCCAGCATGACCTGGTTCATGGTCAGCGTGGTATCCGGACGCCAGGCCATGGCCACGCCCCACAGGGTCTGGCCAGCGGTGATCGGGCCGACGACGTCAGCCCCGGGCGCAAGACCGGGCTGGGGTGTGGGTTCGGGACGCGGCGAGGGCTCTGGCTGCGTGGCCGGCGCTGCTGCCGGGCGACTCGGGGCCGGGCGTGCCTCCGGCTCGGCAGCAGGCTCCGGCTCTGGCACCGTCTCTGGCACTTGGGGCGACGCTTCAACGGCTTCTCTGCGAACCGGTGGCGCCACGTCCATCAAGGGCGGGTCGAGGAACAAGGTGTACTCGCGCAGGACCCGGCCGCTGGACCAGCGTGCGTCAATCAGGACCTGGACGACGGGATCACTGACACTGCGACGCGAGCGAATGCGAAGCTGCGGCGGCTCAACCCGGCGGTCAACGGTAACTTCCAGGCCCAGCGCCAGCGCGTCTGGCGGAACACCAAGTCGTTCATGGTCGGCGACTGTCGCCGGGGCCACGGTCAGCGAGTCCAACGCCATCTGGTCGGCCTCGATCAAGCGCACTGACATGTCCAGTGGCTGACCCAGGTATGACCCGACCCGGGCCTCGCCAAGCCCAAGGGCTCGCAGGGTGTCGGTCGGAATCGCGAACAGTGCCAGTCCCAGGGCACCGATCAAGAGGGACTTGAAAGTCAGAAAACGCATGGACGCAGCCACCTTTGGAATCAGGCGAATTATCGGTATTTCAAGCGAGTATACCAATGTCTTCACATAATAAGAAACCACGTTCACATCGTGCGTGGCCGATCGGCGCGGCAAAAAGCATCGTCAGACAGCGAGCAAGCAGCGGCAGCTTGACTCCTCCGGGACCCGGGTCAGGCCTGGCGCCGGCACTGGCGAACCCGAGTCGGCCGATCACGACTCAGCTGTTTTGCTTGGTCAGCATTTCGGCAATCTGCACGGCGTTGAGCGCTGCGCCCTTGCGAACATTGTCAGAAACCAGCCAGAAATCAATGCCTTGGGAATGACTCAGGTCACGCCGTAGCCGGCATACCCAGACCTCGTCCTTGCCGGCCGCATGCGTCAGCGGTGTCGCCAGATCGGTTCCGGTCAGCAGCCTGACACCCGGTGCGGACTGCAGCAGTTTGGCCACCCCATCGACCGAAATCGGCTCGACGGTTTCGAGATGAACGGCTTCGCCATGGCCGATGAACACCGGCACCCGCACTGCGGTTGCATTGACCTGAATGACGTCGCTGCCGAGAATGCGGCGGGTTTCGTGATGCATTTTCATTTCTTCGCGGGTGTAGCCGTTGTCTTCGAACACATCGATGGCGGGCAGAACGTTGAAGGCAATGGGCAGATCGAATACTTTCGGTTCAGGATCGCGGAAATTGAAGCGATCGGCGCTTTGCCGACCCAGCTCTTCCATGGCCGCCCGGCCGGCACCCGACACCGACTGGTAGGTGCTGACATTGATCCGGGCCACGCCAACGCGTCGATGGATGGGGGCGACGGCCAGCAACATCTGGATCGTCGAACAGTTCGGGTTGGCGATGATGCCGCTGTCAAAACCCTTCAGGATTTCACCGTTGACCTCCGGGATGACCAGGGGCACGGCAGGATCCATCCGGAAATGCGAGGTGTTGTCGATAACGACGCAGCCGGCCGCCGCAGCGCGTGGCGCATGCTCGGCCGACACACTGCCACCGGCCGAAAACAGGGCGAAATCCCAGCCCTTGAAATCAAACGTCGCCAGATCATCAACCACCACTGACTTGCGCCCAAACGATACTTCGCGCCCCACCGACTGGCTGCTGGCCAGGGCGGCAACCTCGGCGATCGGAAACTTGCGCTCGGCCAGGATCTCGAGCATGGTCTCGCCCACGATTCCGGTGGCACCGACCACGGCGACCCGGTAGCCCTTGTTTGATGGTTTTTGCATGGTGCTCGGCGAATGCTCGCGAATGAACTGGGTGAACCTGCATGCTAACCGGAATGGCTTGGGTTGTGGAGGTTGGGGGCTGTCCCTGGTCCCCCTACACGTCCACCCCAACTACGTCGGAATTCGAGGCACCTGCGGCGGCACATCGCCACACTGGGCACGATGGAGCAAAATATGATCAAGCAAGGTCAATGCCAGCATGGCCTCGACGATGGGGACGGCGCGGATGCCAACGCAGGGGTCATGGCGGCCGGTCGTGATGATTTCGATCGGGTTGCCTGCCGTATCCACGGTCTGGCCCGGCAGGCGCAGCGAGGACGTCGGCTTGAAGGCCACGGCAACTTCCACCGGCTGGCCGCTAGAGATGCCGCCAAGGATGCCGCCGGCATGGTTGGACAAAAAGCCTTCCGGGGTGATTTCGTCGCGGTGCTCGGTGCCCCTGTGGGCTACGCTGGCAAAACCGGCGCCGATTTCCACACCCTTGGTGGCATTGATACTCATCATCGCCGCGGCCAGGTCGCCGTCGAGCTTGGCATAGACCGGCGCGCCTATTCCCAGGGGCACGCCGCTGGCCCGCGCCTTGACCAGGGCGCCAACCGAGTCACCCGATTTCCACAGCTTCTTCATGAAGGCCTCGAGATCGGCCACGCGCTCGGCATCCGGGCAGAAAAACGGATTGGTGTTGATTACCGATGCATCGAAGCGCTGATCGCAAACCAGCTCACCGAGCTGACCCAGCCAGCCGGTGATCTCGACGCCATGATGCAACCTGAGATACTTGCGCGCCAGGGCACCCGCGGCCACCCGCATCGCCGTCTCCCGCGCCGATGACCGACCGCCGCCGCGATAGTCGCGAATCCCGTATTTGTGATGGTAGGTGTAGTCGGCATGCCCGGGCCGGAACTGGGCTGCAATCTTCGAGTAATCCTTTGAGCGGGCGTCGGTGTTGTAGATCAGAAGTGCAATCGGCGTGCCGGTGGTCCGACCCTCGAACATGCCCGACAGAATCTGCACATCCTCGGCCTCCTTGCGCTGCGATGTCCACCGACTCTGCCCGGTCGCCCGCCGCATCAGCTCGTCCCGAATCTCTTCGGCAGTCATTTCCAGCCCCGGCGGAAACCCGTCAATCACGCATCCGATCGCCGCTCCGTGGCTCTCGCCAAAGGTCGTGACGGTCAAAACTCGGCCAAAGGAATTGGACATGGCGGCAGCCTGCTGGTTGTAAAGGTTGATTCTTGCATGGTTCGGCCGGGAAGAGGGGCAGAGGGATATACGGTAGGACGGCGCTGCGCCTCCGTCTCACTCTCTACGCCGCTCACCTTCTGCCACAGGAATCAAAGATTCGTGTAGTTCGGACCTGAACCGCCTTCCGGCGTCACCCAGTTGATGACCTGGTAGGGATCGGCGATGTCGCAGGTCTTGCAATGAACGCAGTTGGCAGCATTGATCTGGATACGCTGGCCGGCCTCGTCCTCGACCTTTTCGTAGACATTGGCCGGGCAAAAGCGGGTGCAGGGATTGCCATATTCCTGTTCGCATTTCGAGAAGCAGACGTCAGGCTCGATGATTTTCAGATGGATCGGCTGATCCTCATCATGCGCCGTAGCAGCGAAGTAGACCGAGGCCAGGCGATCGCGAGGCGGCAGCTCGCGGTCGACCCAGTCGTAATCAAAGCCGCCCTGGTCCAGGCGCCGGTACTGTTCATGATCGGCATGGTTGCTCAAGGTGCGCGGCAGGCGGCCGCTGGTAATGGTCTCGATCGCGGCGGTCGTCATGCCGCGCCAGAAACCCTTGTTGAAGCCCGGTCGAATGTTGCGCACCTTGTGTAGTTCGTCGACGATGTCAGAGCCGCGCAGGCGCGCGTCGAAACCCTCGGCGCTGAGCTTTTCGGCCAGGTGTTCGGCAGCCAGCATGCCCGATTTCATTGCCTGGTGGGTACCCTTGATCTTCGGCACGTTGAGCAGCCCGGCCGAGTCGCCAATCAGCATGGCACCCGGCATTTCTACCCGCGGCAGAGACTGGTAGCCGCCCTCGACCAGGGCGCGCGCGCCGGCCGACAGTATTTCGCCGCCGTCGAGCAGTTCGCGCATCATCGGATGATGCTTGAACTGCTGGAAGGCTTCGAAAGGACTGAAGTTAGGGTCCTGGTAATCCAGGCCGCAGACAAAGCCCAGCGCAATGCGGTTCTTGTCGAGGTGATAGACGAAGCTGCCGCCGTAAATGGACTTCGGCAACGGCCAGCCGACCGTGTGCTGGATACGGCCCGGCTCGACCCGGCCTTCCGGCAACTGCCAGAGCTCCTTCATACCGATGCCGTAGGTCTGCGGGTCGCAGTCGGCATCGAGCTTGAACTTCGCGATGGCACGTTTGCTCAGGTGACCACGACAGCCCTCGCCAAGCACGGTGACAGCGGCATGGATCTCGATACCCTGGACGTAGCTATCCTTTTCATTGCCCTGGCGATCGACACCCATGTCGCCAATGATGACGCCCTTGACTGCGCCTTTGTCATCGTAGGCCAGGTCGGCGGCGGCAAAGCCCGGAAACAGATCCACGCCCAGGGCTTCAGCCTTGGGTGCCAACCAGGCACACATGGCACCCAGCGAGACGATGAAATTGCCGTGATTTTTCTGCTGCGGCGGCGTTGGCAGCTTGCGTTTGCCGGATTTCGACAGCAGCAGAAACTCATCATCACCGGCCGGTACGCAAATCGGCGGCGGATCGTCGCGCCAGCCGTCGATCAGCGCATCCAGCGGCCCAGGCTCGATAACGGCACCGGAGAGGATGTGAGCGCCAATCTCGCTGGCCTTTTCGATCACGCAGACGTTGAGTGCTTCGTTGAGCTGTTTCAGGCGAATGGCACAGGCCAATCCGGCCGGACCGGCACCAACGATGACAACGTCGTACTCCATGATTTCACGTTCGGACATGATTCAGATTCTTCTCGTTTGGATCAGTTAAGCCGAAAGGCCTTTTGTTTCCCAATTATGCCCGTATCAAGACTGCCTGATGTCATCTCTGCCAGGCTCGAGACTTCGCCAGACTCCAAGTCGAGAGATCAATGAAACCACCGAAGACATCGAAAGCACCGAATTTCCTTTGTTCGGTTTCGGTGTCTTCGGTGACTTTTGGTGGTTTACTGTTTTTGCTCTTTCACGCCGCCAGAGGTTATTCGTTCAACAGCGGCTCCAGCGCCGGCCACAGGCGCTCGAGCATCAGGGGTTGGGCTTCGATCGTGGGGTGGATGCCGTCGGGCATCATCATGCCGGGCTGGTCGAACAGGTCGTCTAGGAAGAACGGCAGCAGCGTGATGCCCTGGTTTTCGGCCAGGCGCGGGTAGATCGCCTCGAAGCGGCTGACGTAGGCGGGGCCGAGGTTGGGCGGCATCCGGATCTGCATCAGGCCAACCTGGGCGCCGGCATCCAGTCCCTGCACGATGATCGCGGCCAGATTCGTTTCTATCTGGCGCGGGGACAGCGCGCGCAAGCCGTCGTTGCCACCCAGGATGACCAAGAGCACCTCGGGTTGAAAGTCAGCGAGCAGGCCATCCAGTCGATTCAAGCCGCCAGCGGTAGTTTCTCCGGATATGCTGGCATTGACAACCCGGTGCGACTCGCCAAGGCGTTCGGACAACAGATGCGCCCAGCCGGCTTCACGTGGCATGTTATAGGCATCTGACAGACTGTCTCCTATGACAAGTATCGTGGTAGCCGCCGACGAGTTGCTGGACAGGGCTACGGCAAACAGGGCCATCGCTATCCATTTCGACACGAGCACAGGCATAGATGAATTCTCCAGACTTGACGATGATTTCCTGCCACAGCGTCGGCTTCAGCGTCGACGCGCCGGGCGGCAGGCTCGATATCCTCAAGGATATCAACCTGAACCTGAACCAGAGGGAAACGCTGGCCATTGTCGGCGCTTCCGGGTCTGGAAAAACCACCTTGCTTGGCCTCCTGGCAGGGCTGGAACGCCCCACCAGCGGCGATATCTGGCTGGCAGGAGAGCACCTCAACCGCCTCGACGAGAACGAGAGGGCCCGCTTGCGCAGGCGACGGGTCGGCTTCGTCTTCCAGTCCTTCCACTTACTGCCCAGCCTGACCGCGCTTGAGAACGTCATGCTGGCGCTGGAAATCGCCGGTCTGGATCGACCGCGCCATCGCGCCACGACCGCGCTGGACCAGGTGGGCTTGAGCCATCGCATGGACCACTATCCGCGCCAGATGTCTGGCGGAGAGCAGCAACGGGTAGCGATTGCCAGGGCGTTCGCCGGCGATCCGGCGGTACTGTTTGCCGACGAACCTACCGGCAACCTCGATCGCAACACCGGCGAATCGGTCGCCCGCCTGCTGTTCGACATCCACCGGGAACACGGCACGGCTCTGGTCCTGGTCACCCACGACCTCAACCTGGCACGCCGCTGCGGCCGTATCGAAGAAATCGAGGACGGTCGACTGGTCAGTGGTCAAACAGGTCCGGAGCGTGAAAAGTTTCGCCTGGTCGACAAGGGATGATGCAGAAAACATGAATGCCTACCTGCTGTCATGGCGCCTGCTGCTGCGCCAGGGGCGCTCCGGTGCCCTGGGGCTGCTTGCCGCCGGCCTGGTCGTAGCCACCGCGGCACTGGTCGCCGTCAGCCTGTTTACCGATCGGGTCGGTCGCGCCCTGGAGCGCGAGGCCGGCGAGGCGCTGGCCGCCGATCTGATCGTCACCGGACGCGATCGAATCGACGATGAGATCGCTCGTCAAGCCAGGGTTATGGGCCTGGATACCGCCGAAATCGTTTTGATGAGTACGGCGGTCTTCGTCGGCGACGACAGCATGCTGATCGACGTCAAGGGCGTCTCGGAGGCTTATCCATTGCGCGGCGCCCTGCGTCTGGCCGACCGGCTGGGCGGGCAGGATGAGCCCTTCATCGGCATACCCGAGCGTGGCCAGGCCTGGTTGGAGCCGCGCGGGCTGCGCTATCTAGAAGCCGAGGTCGGTGATCGCACCGACCTGGGAACGACCGAACTGACCATCAGCCGCGCCCTTGTGTTCGAGCCGGATCGAGGCGGATCGCGCTTCATGCTCGCGCCGCGCATGATGGTCAATCTTGCCGACCTGCTCGAAAGCGACTTGCTGGGACCTGGCGCACGAGCGCGTTACCGGCTGCTGGTCGCCGGCACCGAGGGTGAGGTACAGGCCTTTCGGCGCTGGCTGGAGCCGCGCCTGGAGGCACTAGAGCTGGGCCTGATCACGGTCGCAGACGCCGAAGACCAGACTGGCATGGCGCTGACCCAGGCCCGACGCTTCCTTGGCATTGCCGCCCTGACGACGGTCATCCTGGCCGCTGTCGCCATCTTGCTGTCGGCGCTGCGCTTTGCCAGCGCCCAGCGCGACCTGGTCGCATTGCTGAAATCGTTCGGAGCGACCGGCAATCAGGTCATGGCCGCACTCAGCCTGATGCTGCTTTGGCTGGTCCTGGTTTCAGTATTCATCGGCGGACTGGGCGGGCTGGGTGCCCAGGCGATCATCGCCCAGATTCTGGCTGATGGTCCGGCCGGCGCATTGCCGCCGCCGCGTCTTGCCCCGGTGCTTGCCGGGGGACTGTTTACCCTGCTACTGGCCGCCGGCTTCGCCTTGCCACCGCTGTTGAATCTGCGCCAGGTACCGCCGATGCGCATACTCAACCGCTCCCTGGACAACCGCGTCGGCCTGTCGCGGCTGCTCTGGGTGCTGCCAATCCTGGGCGCGCTGGCCATTCCCGTCATTCAACTGGGTCACATGCGCCTGGCCATGATTGTCCTCGGCGGCAGCGCAGTGCTGGCCCTGGCCCTGGCTTTGTTCGGCTGGCTGGCCATGATCGTGACTCGGCTGCTGTCGCGCCGGGCAACCGCCGCCTGGCGCTTTGGCCTGGCCGGCCTGCACCGTCGCCGCGCCGCCGGCATCGTCCAGGTCACGGCGCTGGGCCTGGGCCTGATGGCGCTGTTGCTGCTGATGATCGTGCGCGCTGAACTGCTTGAACAGTGGCGCGGCAGTCTGCCGGCCGATACGCCGGATCATTTCCTGGTCAACATCCAGCCCGACCAGGTTGAAGGCATCGAAAATGAACTGATTCGGGTCGGCGCGCGCAACCTGCAAATCCGCCCCATGGCCAACATCAACCTGGTCGAATCCAGCGGCGAACTGCGGCGTGACGATCGCATGGCGGGCCAGATCAACGTCTCCTGGATCGGCGAATTGCCTCCCGCCAACCGGGTCATCGAGGGCGAGTTCTTTGCCCCTGGCGCTACCGGCGAGGTCTCCCTGGCAGACATGTGGGCGCAGCGACTGGGCGTGCGCCTGGGCGACGAACTTACCTTCGAATCCGGCGCGCGGCAGTTAACCGCAACCGTCACCAGCATTCGCGAGGTGGACTGGAATTCGTTCAATGTCAACTTCTTCGTCCTGCTCACGCCCGAGGCCGCAGACCTGTTGCCGCATCAGTTCATCGCCAGTTTCTACCTGGCCGATGGCGATGGCAGCGTGCTCAGACCGGTATCTCGGACCTGGCCCAACGTATCGGTTATCGATATCGGTGCCATCATCGAGCGCATTGGTGAAATCATCGACCGGGTCAGCTCCGCCGCCCAGGTCGTGTTCTTCTTCACCCTGCTGGCGGGAATCGTCGTATTGCTGGCAGCGCTGGAGGCGACCCGCGATGAGCGCCGCCACGAGTCAGCCCTGATCCGCACGCTAGGCGCAGACAACCCGATGGTGCGACGCGGCCTGTTGATCGAATACGGCATCATGGCAATCATTGCTGCCTTGCTGGCCACCATAGGGGCGGCCATCACCGGCTGGCTGCTGGCACGCGAGCTGTTCGATTTCACCTACCAGCCCTCGCTGCGCCTGTTCGCAACCGGTTTCTTCACCTCGGTGGCGCTGGTTGTCGGCAGCGGCTGGCTGGGTAATCGCTCCGTCCTGTCGACACCCCCGGTGCGTATCCTGAGAACCGGCTGATGACCGAGACCTGCGCGCAGGCGAGCGATAAGCATGTCCCGGTCAAGACCCACACCAGGGGTTCAGCGCCCCCCAAGGCCGCCGGTGACAAGCATGCCCACCTGATCCTGAACGCATCACCCTGGCGGGTGACCTGGACCATGGGCTGGCCGGCCGTGGCAGTCATGATGCTGTGGGGGCTGAACGCCATTCTCGATGCGGTGTTCATTGGTCAGTTGATCGGCGAGCAGGCCCTGGCCGGTGCAGTCCTGGCCTACCCCATCACCCAGCTCACACTCGGCCTGAGTTCGCTGGCCGGCATTGGCGGCGGTGTGGCACTTTCAATTGCCATCGGGCGCGGCGATCGCGACTTGATGCGGCGCCTGCCGGGCACCGTGCTCGCCATCGCCGCGCTGCTGGCACTTGCCTACGGCCTGGTCGGCGCCAGTCTGGCGGAACTGCTGATTCGCGCCATGGGCGGACAAGGCGAGCTGGTCGGGATTGGAGCAAGCTACCTGCGCGCCTCGGCGCTTGGTGGGCTCGGTGCCATCGCCGGAATGAGCCTGAACATGCTGCTTCGCGGCGAAGGCAAGATGCGGCTGGCCGCCGCTTACATGGCCGTCGGCCTGGTGGTCAATATCGTTCTGACCCCGCTTTTCATCGCCGGTTTTGGCTGGGGCGTGGCCGGTGCCGCCTGGGCAACCAATATCGGCGGACTGGTCGGAGCCGCCCTGGTGTGGCTGCGTTTCGCCCGGGGACAGGCCAGCTACCCGGTGGATGCGCGCTGGGTCGGGCTGCATCGAGCCCTGGCTCGACGCATCGTGAAGCTGGGCACGCCGGCCATGATCATGAGTTCGATGGGCCTGGTCCAGGCGCTGGTCGTCTTCAACGTACTGACCCGTGTCGGCACGGAATCGGATATTGCATTTTATGGTGCGGCCTGGCGAATCCTCATTTTCCTGCTGACTCCTCTGTTCGGACTGATGCGCGCTTTTCAGCCCGTGGCCGGCATCAACTTCGGGGCCGGGCAGTGGGATCGCATTCGCCAGAGTTTCTGGACTTTCGTCGCTGCCGGACTGGCCATCATCGTGCCGATCTGGGCCACCCTGACCCTTTTGCCGGAGCAGACCCTGGCCCTGATGCTGCCCGAGATGACTTTCTCGGCAAGCGATCTTCATCACTTCCGCGTGATGATGCTCGTTTTGCCACTGCTGCCAGTCACCTTTACCGCGCTGGCCCTGTTGCCAGCCGTGGAGCAGCCGGGAAAAGCGACCCTGGTGTCCGTTTCCCGACAGCTGGTTTTCTACATTCCGGTCATGCTCATCCTGCCTGGTCTGATCGGATTGCCGGGTATCTACTACGGTGCTACCGCCATCGATCTCATATGTGGGCTATGGCTGCTCGCGCTGGTGCTGGCTATTTTCAAGCGCAAGGAGCGCCCGCACGAACAGCAGACCTCCCCGGCCAGCGCCTGATGCTTGGTAAGATTATCGGCCACTGAAACAGGCCTGAATATCTTGCGAACGCTTGCCCTGATCACGATCGCCATGCTGGCAATGGCTTGTCAGCCTCACGCTGGCAACGAACCCGCGCAGAGCCCCGGGCAGCGTCTGGACCAACTCATCGACCACTACCTGGCTGACTATTGGAGCCAGCATCCCGAGCGGGCGACGCGGGCCGGGCTGACGAAGTACAACGATCGCCTGCCGGCCCTTGCCCAGGCCGACCTGCGCCACCAGGCCGGTCAGCTCAGGAGGGTGCTCGACCAGCTCGACACCATCGACCCGGACAGCTTGACCAATGCCGACTACCGTGTCGACCACCGCTTGCTCGGCCAGCACGCCAGCGTCCGCCTGGTGGACCTGGAGGTCGTCAAGCGCTGGCAGCGCGAGCCTCGCATGTACCTGCCGTTCAGCGCTTTCACCGACTTGCTGCTGGACACCGATCATGGCCTGGATGAGCGCGCCGAGTGGCTGCTTGCAAGGCTCAGACAATTGCCATTGCTGCTCGACTATGGCCGGGCCAATCTCGACAACCCTCCCCAGCGGTTCACCTTGGACGCCATCCGGGCGATCGAAGCACAGCGACCATTTTTTACCGATTCAATCGCCGAAGTGGCCGAACGAGTCCCGCACCTGGCCGAGGCGCTGATCGAGGCCGGCGAACACGCCGCAATGGCCGTGGACGCCTATCTTTCCTTTCTGCGCGAAGACTTGCTGCCACGCAGCGACGGCTCGGTCGCCATTGGTCAGCCGTTGTACGAGATCTACTTGCGCGAAATCCACGGCCTGGATATCGATGCCGAGGCACTGGTGGCGCTGGGTCAGCGGTACTTTGACGAAACGCTGGCCTTGCTGGAGGCGCAGGCCGAGCGCATGGCTCCCGGACGCAGCTGGCAAGAGATCACCGAGCAGGACATTCGCGCCAACCACCCCGAGGCCGACGATCTGCTCGACGCCTACTGCCGCGAAATTCAGCGCTCCCGCGCCCATGTTCTGGAACAGGCATTGGCTACCGTTCCCGCACCCGAGGAAGTTCGCTGCATTCACTCCGACCCCAGTCAACGCGCCTTTTCTCCTTTCGGCACCTTCCGTACGCCGGGTCCGTTCACCGACTCCCGGGTCGGCTATCTCATTCTTCATCCTGTCCCCGATGGCCTTGACGAGGACGAGCAGACCCGTTTCCTTCGAGCCCACGACTTCAGCTGGATCCAGGTCATTGCCCCGCACGAAGCCTACCCTGGCCATCATCTCCAGGCCTTGCTGGCGCAACAGCATGAACGCCCCTTGCGCAAGGTCTACTCGACCCCGGTTTTTACCGAGGGCTGGGGTCTGTACACCGAGGAGCTAATGTATGAAACCGGCTTTTTTCGGGATCCCGAGGCCACCCGACTCACCCAGCTCAGGCTGCGTCTATGGCGGGCAGCGCGGGTTCTTCTCGACGCACGCTTGCATACCGATCAGATCACGGTTGATGAAGCGCGCCATTTCCTGGCCGATCAGGTCGGCATGAGCTTCGAAGCCACCGCCGGGGAAACCAATATCTACGTCTACCGACCCAGCTACGCCATTGGGTACGTGATCGGCTACTACGAGATGATGGCACTGAGGGAAGACTATCGGCAGATGCGCGGCGAGGACTTCAAGCTCGGGGCGTTTCACGATCGGGTGCTACGACTGGGCTCGATTCCTTTCCGCGACGTACGGGAGTTGTTGGGTATCAGTCCGGTCGAGTAATCAGGACGCCTTTGAATCTCCTCTCACTAAGAGCGAGCCCAAACCAGGCGGCGACCCCGCAAAGACCGGTCCGGGTTTTGCCGGGGAGCCCGCTAACCCCGACGGGCGTCGCGAACGATATCGAAAGTGGTCACGAAACGATCGCGATCCTCGTCTCCGCGTTTGCCGGGAGATGCGTTCTTGAAGCGTCCGATGTACTTCATGTGTTCATTCGGCGGCTTGCGGAATACCAGCAAGGCGTTCTTGCAAGCCTCCAGTTCCTCATCGGCCACCAGGGTAAACCAGGGTTTGTCGCCGTTCTCGGCCACCACCACGGGAATATTCCGACCTTGCGGCTGGTCGAGGTCGGTCACAACGCCATTGTAGAGCTTGGCTTGCCCGCGTCGATCGAGGCTGAGGTTCAGCGACAGCCCCGAACACATTTCCTCGGCCCTCCGCATCGTCTCAGTCGTGAGAGTATCGAACCGATCCTTGCCCTGACTCATGGTATCCGCCAGCTAGTTTGACTCAGCGATAATCATACACTTTTCAGGCACTTTTCCAACAAGACTCGCGCCTGGCTTGACCCGGCCCGATCGAAGCGCGATGATTGCGCGCTGCCTCGCACCTGGGAAATCCGCGTGAAAGCGCCATCCGCAAACGCCAACATGGACCAGGTCAACCAGACCTTCTACGATCGGCTCTGGTCAAACGCCCGCCTGGTCGAGCCCGAGCGCTTCAATACCTGGCCGATCGTCCAAGCGCTGTCGGCAACGGCCAATCGTCGCCTGGAAATCGGGCCTGGTCTGCGGCCGCGGCTGCCGCTGGCGGAGACCTGTTTCGCCGACATCAGCGAGCCCGCCCTGGAAGCCCTGGCCAAGCGCGGCGGTCATACCAGTCGCTCAGCCATCGACGCCTTGCCCTTTGACGACAACGAGTTCGACCTGGTTTGCGCCCTGGATATCATCGAGCATGTCGCCGACGATCGCAGCGCGGTTGCCGAACTGGCCCGGGTCAGCCGGCCCGGCGCCAGTATCCTTTTGTCGACCCCGCTGCATCCCGAGTACTGGACGCCGTTCGACGAAATTGTCGGGCACTATCGCCGCTATCGTCCGGAACAGCTGCTGGAGCTGCTTGACGAGCACGACATCGTCGTTGAGCGTAGCGCGATTTTCGGCATGAAGCCTCGCTCTTCGTGGCTGCTGGACTTCGGGATGTGGTTTCTGAAGACCCACCCGAAAACCGCCATGCGCTACTACAACCGGCTTTTCATGCCGCTGGCCCTGAAGCGGCAGCCGGCCCTGGAATTGGTCGATGGATGGATCGATACCGAGGGTGTGGACGAAGTGTTCCTGCTCTGCCGCAAACGCTGATCGTTCACCGCCACTTGACGGGCGCAGCGCACACTCGGCGCAATGAAATCCAATTCAATCCTCCAATTAATGCTGGGTGCCGGCCTGATCGTGCTGATCACGGCCGGTTGTTTCTCGCGCGGCGATACGCGCAGCGGCAATGACGATCTTGCCCGCTACGAACAGAGCATGCTCGATTTCCCCGGCGATGGCACGGCTATCGATTCAGGTATTGCGAAATTCGCTGAAGCTTACGCGGACCTGACCCATGCCGACCTGGCCGAGCGGATGGAAAACCTGTACGCCGAGCAGTTGTTTTTCAACGACACTTTGCATAGTTTCGACACCCGCGCCGAACTGGTTGCCTACCTGGCCAGGACCGGTAGCGGCCTGGATGAGAGTGAGGTAGAAATTCATCAGGTATTACGCGATGGCAATGATGTCTTCGTACGCTGGACCATGGAGTTCCGAACCCGGGCCGCCGGACGCGATATTCACTCTCACTCGATAGGGATGACCCACCTGAGATTCGATACGGAAGGCCGGGTCGTGCTGCATCAAGACTTCTGGGACAGCGGCCACGCTCTGTATGCCCACCTTCCCTTTGTCGGATTCGCCGTCAGGCGAGCCAGAGCTCGACTGTGATCATGCGTGCCCTACCCGTCCTGGTCGTCGGCATTTGGCTCTGCGGCCTGGCTCACTCGACCACCTCCGATGTTGCCGACCAGGGCAGGCCGGATCTGGCAGCCTGCTCGGAACTCGATCTACGGGTCGGGGGACTGTTTCGCGTGGGCACCGCCAGGCTGTACCTGGAAAACTGCCAACACGCGCGGCAAGACATCCTGGCACCCGTCGCCAAACAGTTTTCGCTGGAAGTGGCGCGACGTTTCTCTGGGCAGGACCTGAGCGAGGTAGCCCATGATCTGCTCAGGCGCAACCTCGACCTGTCTAAGGACGATGCACTGCCCGAGGGACTTGCCTGTCTGGCCGATGCCTACGTCGACGTCGATGCCGGCGATCGCTATGACGTCAGTTACCTGCCCGAACTCGGTCTTGCCTTGCATCTCAACGGCGAACTGCTCACCCGCTGCGAAAACACCGGCTTGGCCGAAAAATACTTCTTGATCTGGTTCGGGGATGAGCCCTTCCACCGCCGCATGCGCGATACCCTGCTGCAAAGAGCTGAAACAACCGTGCAGGGCTGACCCGTTCACGCCGAATGCCAGCCCGGCCGCTTGATAATCCTGTTAGGCTCAGCTTAGTTTTACAATCGGGAACCAACCATGGATTTTCGTCACACCTCCATCGTGATTGCCATTGATGATGCCGGCAGCGCCGGTCGTGCGCTGGATCGGGGACTGGAAATGGCCGAGGCCCTGCGCTTGCCGGTTCGACTTGTCCACGTCGCCCGCATTGCCCAGGATCACACAGCCGAAGTGCGCAGTATCGACAGGGCGGATATCGACCGTGCGGCCGGAGGGCAGCCAGAAAACGAACTGGCTGCTGCATTGCTCGATCGCGCCATGGAGCGAGCCGGCCAACGCCAGGTCGAGATAGAGCCGGTATTGCTGGGCGGTGACCCGGCCGACGCGCTACTGCGCTACCTCGAAAGCTGCGATCGGCCGATGCTGGTCATGGGACGCCGCGGCCAGGGCCGGCTGGCCGATCTGCTACTGGGTAGCGTCAGCGACAAGGTCATCCGCCACGCCAAGTGCCCGGTGACGGTGATCAGTTAGAGAGTTTTGCTAGCCGTAGAGATTGAGCAAGGTTCCGAGCCGGTCCTCGACCCATTCGCTGACCGGGGTCAGGCGCACGCCAAAGCGCGCTTCCAGGGCATCGGTATCAACCAGCGGTCCATCGCCCGGCAGGGCCGAAATGCCGTCGTAAAGGCTGGCAACGCTGCGTCCGACCTCGGCACTGCCAGCCAAGTGACTGAGCATGTCGGCAAACTCCTCGGTGGTCTGCGGAGCGTAGTGCACCTCGCGTCCGTAAACCCCGGCCAACATCTGGCACAGTTCCGGACCGGTCACCGGCTCCGGACTGGCAATATCGATGATCTCTCCGCTCTCGGCCTGGTTCAGGCAAGCGACAGCCAGCTTGCCCTGGTCTTCAGTCGCCGTCCAGTTCAAGCGTCGCTTCTCGCTCAACGGCGGGTAGCACAGGCCACCATACTCGCGAATGTCACGGATGATGTTGGGCCAGACCAGGTTGGCCAGGTATAGCGTGGGCCGCAGAACGACGGTATCCACACCACTTGACAGGAAGCTGTGCGTGACCCGGCGCAGACCGCTGACAAAATCGCCCGGCGGCATTTCATCTCCGCAATAACCGCTGGTGGAAAATACCAGGCGCTTGATGCCGCTGGCATGGGCCGCCTCGATCACGTTGGCAATGATCGTTGGCGTTTCTGCCGCACTAGGCAGAATGGGAAGATGGAAAAATACCGCGTCGACACCATCCATGGCTTCGGTAACTGCTTCAGCGTCGTGCAGATCAGCCTCCACGATATCGACTCGGGCAGAGAGCTTTTCCGCAGCCTCTGCCGGATCCCGTGTTGCCGCGCGGACAACCAGATCGGCCTCCAGGGCCGCATCGACGACCGGGTGACCCTGGGTGCCAGTAGCACCGAATACCAGCAGACTGTTGATGGTCATTTACTTGCCATTGTGTCATTGAACCAGGTCAGCTTACCCCATTCTATCGATCGCCGGGGTGACCGAACTTGACCTTTAATTAGATATATCTTATATTATCAACATCTAAGACACCGGAAATTTCAACCATGAATATTGATCGCCTCGTTTTCGCTTTCGCCGGCCTCATGATCCTGCTCAGCCTGGCCCTGTCGCAACTGCACAGCGAGGTTTGGCTGCTACTGACCGCGTTTGTCGGCTTGAACATGTTCCAGGCTGCCTTCACCGGTTTTTGCCCGCTGGCCAAGATCCTGGCCCGACTCGGTCGCAAACCAGGCCCGGCCTTTCAGGCCTGATCGATCCGAAACCCTGCTTTTCAGGGCCCTCTCTTTCTTTGGGAGAACGCAATGAAGATTTCCATTCCTCTGATCACAACCGCGGCGCTGTTCCTGGCCGGAATGTCCGGCCATGCCATGGCCGAGCAGCAACGCCTGTTCGTTACCGTGACCGGCACCGATGTTCAGGACCGCGCCATGCCCCTGGTGCTGGCAAACCAGGTCCTTGACCAGGGTGCCGAGGTTCGCGTCCTGCTGTGCGGTGCCGGCGGCCATCTCGCCCTGGCCGGCTACGAGGCCGAACGCTTCGCTCCGCGTGACATCACCCCGGTTGACCTGCTCAACCGCCTCATGGCCAACGGCGCGACCGTTGAAGTCTGTGCCATCTTCCTGCCCAACAGCGGTCATTCCGCTGACGAGCTGCGCGAAGGCATCGGTATCGCCAGTCCTCCGGATGTGGCAACCTGGATGATGTCCCCGGGAACACGATTGTTCAGCCATTAGTTGACCTCGCGGTTAATTGGCAAGGCGCAAAATACCGCGCCTCCCTAACTCCTCTGCGATTTCGGTAAAATAGTGGGCTGTCCGGACGTAAAAGGTTCGTTCGGGCAGACGCCGCCCGGGCTGTTTTGGTGCCGGGCCCACGAAACCAATAAATCGCTGGCCGATACTTCGGGGTTCGGCCCAATTGCCTGCGAGCGCGAGCTGGCAGGCCCTGGAGGACTTTCTAATGAACCTGTTTGAGACCATCCACTCGACCGAGCACGAGCAGGTCGTCTTCTGCCACAACAAGGATGCCGGCCTGAAAGGCATCATCGCCATTCACAACACGACACTGGGCCCAGCCCTGGGTGGCTTGAGAATGTGGCCATACGCCACTGAGCAGGAGGCCATCGACGATGTGCTGCGCCTGTCACGCGGCATGACCTACAAGGCCGCGGTTGCCGGCCTCAACCTGGGCGGCGGCAAGTCAGTCATCATCGGCGATCCGCGCAAGGACAAGTCCGAGGCCCTGTTTCGCTCCTTCGGTCGTTTCATCGAGTCTCTCAATGGGCGCTATATCACGGCCGAAGACGTCGGCATCGACGTCAATGACATGGAGTACGTCTTCCAGGAAACCGATAACTGCGTGGGCGTGCACCAGGTACACGGTGGATCGGGTGATCCGTCGCCGTTTACCGCTTTCGGCACGCTGCAGGGCATTCGCGCCTCGCTCATGCACAAGTTCAACGATGAGGAATTCGGTTCCTACAGCTATGCCATTCAGGGCGTGGGCCATGTCGGATTCGAGCTGGTCAAACTCCTGCGCAACGAAGGTGCCAAGGTGTTTGTCACCGACATCAACGAAGAAGCCGTGCAGACCGCCGTCGATCTGGGCTGCGAGGCCGTGGGACTGGACGAGATTTACGATGTTGATGCCGATGTCTTCTGCCCGACCGCCCTCGGTGCCATCGTCAACGAGCAGACCATCCCCCGCTTCAAGTTCAAGATCGTCTGTGGTGCTGCCAACAACCAGCTTGCCACCGAAGAGTGCGGCAATGAACTTGAGCGCCGCGGCATCCTCTATGCGCCGGACTACGCGGTCAATGCCGGCGGCCTGATGAATGTCTCGATCGAGTTCGAAGGTTACAACCGTGAGCGTGCCAAGCGCATGATGCGGACCATCTACTACAACGTCTCCAAGATTTTCCAGATCGCCGAGCGCGACGGCATCCCCAGCTGGAAAGCAGCCGACCGCATGGCCGAGGAGCGCATCACGACGATCGGCAAGCTCAAGCTCCCGTTCATGGGACGAGCCCATCGCTTCCCGGGCCGCGAACGCGGAAATCATTGATAAAGAACGGTTTACGGGTTCCGGTTTACGGTTGACGGGCGGGCATCGTTTAAATTAAACGCAGCCCGCCGAGCTGTAGAAGTTTAATCATTGCGTAAAACCGCAAAACCGATTGAAGCCGTCCCTAAACCGTAAACCGTTAAGCGTAAACCGTTAACCGTATCCAAACATGAAACTATCCGAAGACATCGAACTACTGCGGGAAACGACCAGGCGCTATGCCGAGGAAGCCATTGCACCGCGGGCGGCCGAGATTGATCGGGCCAACGAGTTTCCGCAGGAGCTGTGGCAGCAGCTTGGCGACATGGGTCTGCTCGGCATCACCATTCCGCCAGAGCATGGCGGTGCGGGTATGGGCTACCTTGCCCACCTGGTGGCAATGGAGGAGATCTCGCGTGCCTCGGCTTCAATCGGGCTTTCCTACGGGGCGCACTCCAATCTCTGCCTGGACAACCTGTATCGCAACGGCACCGAAGCCCAGCGCCAGAAATACGTGCCGAGGCTGGTCAGCGGAGAGTGGAAAGGCGCGCTGGCCATGTCTGAACCGGGCGCCGGTTCGGATGTCGTCGGCTCCATGGCTTGCAAGGCCGAGCTGAAGGGCGATGTCTGGGTCGCCAACGGTTCGAAAATGTGGATCACGAACGGTCCGGAGTGTGATGTGGCGCTGGTGTACATGCGCACCGCCGGCAAGGAAGCCGGCAGCCGCTGCATGACCGCTTTCATCATCGAAAACGGCATGCCGGGCTTCCGCAAGGCGCAAAAGCTGGACAAGCTGGGCATGCGCGGCTCCAATACCTGCGAGCTGGTTTTCGACAACTGCGAGATCCCGGCCGAAAACGTGCTCGGCGAAGTCAATCAGGGTGTGAAAATCCTGATGTCCGGGCTGAACTCGGAACGCCTTGTCCTGTCTGGTGGCCCGATCGGCATCATGCAGGCAGCCATGGACCAGGCCCTGCCCTACATCCGCGAACGCAAGCAGTTTGGTCGTGCGCTTGCCGATTTCGGCCTGATGCAGGCCAAGATCGGCGACATGTACGCGCTGATGCAGTCATCGCGCGGCTTCGCCTACCAGGTTGCCAGCGACTACGACCACGGCGAGAAGTCGCGCATCGATGCTGCCGCCTGCCTGCTGCACGCGTCAACCAGCGCGGTAAAAGTTGCCCTGGAAGCCATCCAGGCGCTGGGCGGCAACGGCTATATCAACGAGTATCCCACCGGCCGCCTGCTCCGCGACGCGAAGCTCTACGATATCGGTGCGGGCACGAACGAGATTCGGCGGATGTTGATTGGCCGAGAGCTAAGTCAAGGGGGGTGACGGGAAGAGGTTCAAGGTTCAAGGTTCAAGGTTCAAGGTTCAAGGAAAGACCAAAAATCCTTGCTCCTTGCTCCTTGCTCCTT
>SLQY01000100.1 GCA_007131235.1 Wenzhouxiangella sp. | reverse complement strand
GTTAGCGCTCTTGGAAAGGCAATAAGCATTCCCTGCGAGCGCTGCCTTGCAGCTAAGCGCTTTCCGACTCGCTGAATGTTACAGGATTAATGACGGGGTACACTAGCTTGATCCGCGTCGACTCACATCCATATTGCATAATTGAGTCTTTGAATTATTCCACCGACCCCAAGGAGAACAATCATGGCTTTTACTCTGCCCGATCTGCCGTACGCGAAGAACGCGCTGGAACCCCATATCTCGGCTGAAACACTGGAATATCACTACGGTAAGCATCATCAGACCTATGTCGACAAGCTCAACGGATTGGTTGACGGGACTGACATGGCCGGCAAGTCGCTCGAAGACATCGTCCGCAGTTCGGAAGGCGGCGTATTCAACAATGCCGCCCAGGTCTGGAATCACACCTTCTACTGGCACTGCCTGTCTCCCAATGGTGGCGGTGAGCCACAAGGCAAGCTTGCGGAACTGATCGCGCGCGATTTCGGCAGCTTCGCCGAGTTCAAGTCGAAGTTCACTGACACTGCCATCAACACCTTCGGGTCGGGATGGGCCTGGCTGGTGCAGAACAGCGACGGCAAGCTTGAGCTCACCTCGACGTCCAACGCGCAGACGCCGCTGACAGGAAACGCCAAGCCGCTGCTGACCTGTGATGTCTGGGAACACGCCTACTACATCGACTACCGCAACGCCCGACCCAAGTACATGGATGCCTTCTGGAACCTGGTCAACTGGGAGTTCGTCAGCGCCAACCTTGACGGCTGAACCGGGCGTGACCATGGGCGGAGCCAGCAATGCAGGACAGTCCTCTCGGCTGTTCGACACCTACGTGCGTATGCCGGTTTCGCTGGTCAGGGGCCAGGGGCCCTGGTTGTTCGACGACCAGGGCCGCCGCTACCTGGACGCCTTGAGCGGCATAGCGGTATGCAGTCTCGGCCACGCCCACCCCAGGCTGGCCGAGGTCATCGCTGACCAGGCGGCCACGCTGCTGCACACGGCCAACATTGTCCGTATTCCGCAGCAGGAAGCGCTCGCCAATGCACTTTGCGACATCAGCGGGCTGGATCGTGCCTTCATCGCCAACTCGGGTGCCGAGGCAATCGAGTGCGCGCTGAAGCTGGCCCGTCGCCACGCCCATGCGCGCGGCATAGAAAAGCCGGCCATCCTGGTCGCCAGCGACAGCTTTCACGGTCGCACCCTGGCCGCGCTCAGCGCGTCCGGCAATGCCGCCATCCAGGCTGGATTCGGCCCGCTTGTCGATGGCTTTGTCCGGGTCCCGTTCGGCGACCTGGAAGCCGCCAGCGCGGCATTTGAAGCCAACCCCGACATCGTCGCTGCATTGATTGAACCGATCCAGGGCGAGGGCGGCGTGCGCCCGGCACCCTCCGGCTACCTGGCCGGTCTGCGCGCGCTCTGTGACCGCCAGCAGGCCCTGCTCATGCTCGACGAGATCCAGACCGGCATGGCGCGTACCGGGAAGTGGTTCGCCTTCCAGCATGAGCCAGGGCTCATGCCTGACGTCATGACCGTTGCCAAGGCGCTTGGTAACGGCATACCCATCGGGGCCTGCCTGGCCCGCGAATCGGTCGCCCACCTGCTTCCTGCCGGCTCCCATGGCACGACCTTCGGCGGCAATCCCCTGGCCTGCCGGGTCGGCCTCGAAGTCATCGAGATCATGCGCGAGCAGGCGATTCCCGAGCGGGCTGCCGCCATGGGAGAGCTGCTCAAGCAAGAACTCGAAGCCGGTCTGTCAGACGTACCGGGCGTCGTCGAGATTCGTGGCAAGGGCCTGATGATGGGTATCGAACTGGCCGAGCCGGTTACCGAACTGAAAGATCAGGCCATGGCCAAGGGTTTGATTATCAACATTACCCGCGGCAATACGATCCGACTGCTGCCGCCGCTGATCGTGGACCGCGAACAGGTCGCTCAAATCGCCGCTATTGTCATCGAACTGATCAAGACTCGGTTCCAGGCATGAGCCTGGTCGTCCGCGATATCCACCTGGGTTACGGCGATCTGCCCGTCATCAAGGGCCTGAATTTCGCACTTGACGATGGCGAGATTGGCTGCCTGCTGGGCGCTTCAGGCTGTGGCAAGACCACGGCCTTGCGCGCCATTGCTGGATTCGAGCCGGTCCGAAGCGGCGAAATCCACGTTGGCGGCCAGCTGGTCAGCGACGCGCGCCGCCAGGTCGCCCCGGAAAAGCGCAGCGTCGGCATGGTCTTCCAGGATCATGCCCTGTTTCCCCATCTCGACGTCGGCGCCAATGTCGCTTTCGGTCTGCGTCGCCTCAACCGGAACGAGCGCCACCAGCGGGTTCGCAATCTGCTCGAGCTGACCGGCCTGACCGGCCTGGATCAGCGCTACCCCCATGAGCTGTCCGGTGGCCAGCAGCAGCGCGTCGCCCTGGCGCGCGCCCTGGCCCCTGAACCGGCCGTGCTGTTGATGGACGAGCCTTTCTCGAACCTGGATACCCGTCTGCGCCGACGCATGGGAGAAGAAATTCGAGGCATGCTCAAGGCACGTGGCACCACCACCCTGATGGTCACACATGACCAGCACGAAGCCTTCGCCCTGGCCGATCGGGTCGGCCTGCTCAAGGACGGACGCATGTTGCAATGGGACTCCCCCTACCAGATCTACCATCGACCAGCGACGCGCTACGTAGCTGCGTTCACCGGAAGAGGCAGTTATCTGACTGCGGTTGTCGAGAACGATAGCCTGGTCCATGCCCTGGGTCGTTCCCCGCTGCCGGAAGAGCGACCGCGCGGCCGCGAAGTCGCCTTGTTGATTCGGCCCGATGACATCCGCCCCAATCCCAAGGGACCGCTGGCTCGAGTGATTGCACGCCAATTCCTGGGTGCCGAGATCCTATATCGCCTGCGCCTGGAAGGTGGGGAGGAAATCACCGCCCTGTTCCCCAGCCATGACGACTTCGAGGTCAACAGTGCCATTGGTGTCGAGCTCGACGCCCAGCACCTGGTTCTGTTTCCAGCCGATCAACCCAGCGGGGTTATCTCACCGCTAAGCAACGAGGCAGTCTGATCGTCGAGCAGTGGCCTTATTTGGGCCAGACGTTCCGCCAGCTCGTCCTGATCCCTGGCAACCAGGGTGGCATGACCGACCTTGCGCCCGGACCGGGCCTGCTTGCCGTAATCGTGCCAGCGCAACCCTGGTACTGACAGCAATTTATCGACTGCCGGCATGGCCCCAATCCAGTTGAACATCAGGGTCTGGCCTCGCATGCCGGTATCTCCCAGGGGAAGGTCAGCAACGGCTCGCAGATGATTCTCGAACTGCGATGTCAGACTGCCCTCGATCGTCCAGTGCGCCGAGTTGTGAACGCGCGGGGCGAATTCATTGGCCAGCAGGCCAAACTCTCCGACGAACAGCTCCAGGGTCAGGCAACCCACGTAGTCCAGGTGGTCCATCAACAAGCGAACGTGGGAGCGCGCTTCGTCGACCAGCGCCGGGTCAACGGGTGCCGGGGCCCGGGCCAGGCGCAAGATGCCCTGATCGTGGACCGTCCAGCTCAGCGGATAAAAGCGGATCTCGCCGCCTGCGCAACGCACTGCGGTGAGTGCACACTCGTGCCGGTAAGGGACCCAGGCCTCGAGAATGAGCTCATGCTCGCCCAGCGCCTGCCAGGCGGGCTCGAGGTCCTCCTGGCTGCGTAACACGGCCTGGCCCTTGCCATCGTAGCCAAGCCGGCGCGTCTTGAGGACCGCCGGCAATCCGATCCGTTCGATCGCTGCCAGCAGTTCGGGACGAGAAGAAACCGGGGCGAAATCCGGCACTGGAATAGAAAGCTGACGCAACAGGGACTTTTCAACCAGCCGGTCCTGGGCCGCCTCGAATGCCATCGGACCCGGCCGAACAGTGACCGCTGCAGCCAGCGATTCGAGCACCGCTGCCGGCACATTTTCGAAATCGCAGGTAATCCGGTCACAGGCCAGCAACTCGGGCTGTTCCGAAGCGCTCGCCCAGTCGCCAATGATCAGCGGTGCGAGCTGGCCCGCGCAAGCATCAGAAGCCGGGTCCAGAACGATGAAATCCAGCCCCAGCTCGATGCCGGCCGCAACCATCATTCGCGCCAGTTGCCCGCCGCCGAGAATACCGATCCGCATCGTTCAGCCTGGAATGTCGTTGGCCAGCACCGACTCGGTCTGGCGCGCTCGCCAGGCCCGGTAGCGAGACTGAATGGCTGGGTCATGTGCACCCAGGGTAGCGGCAGCCAGCAGCGCTGCGTTGATCGCGCCGGCCTTGCCAATGGCCAGGGTTCCAACCGGAATGCCGCCAGGCATCTGGACGATCGACAACAGCGAATCCAGTCCATTGAGCGTGCGCGACTGCACCGGCACAGCAAAGACCGGCAGTTCGGTCTTGGCCGCGACCATGCCGGGCAAGTGGGCAGCACCGCCGGCGCCAGCAATGATCACCTTCAAACCGCGATCGGCGGCGCTGGCGGCGTACTCGAACATGCGATCAGGCGTGCGATGGGCAGACACCACGCGGGCCTCGAACTCCACACCCAACTCGGCTAAGGTTTCGGTGGCGTGACGCATGGTGTCCCAGTCGCTCTGCGAGCCCATGATGACGCCGACCAGTGGACCACTTGACATGTCGCTCCTCCGCCTGGACCCGAACCATGCATGAAGTCTTCGGGCCAAAGAAAAAGGGGGCATTGTAGCTTGGAAGCACGGTCCACTGCATCTGAGACCGCGCAACATTGGCAACATGCTCACACCTACCCTGCCCACGCCACCTGGAGTAGAATCTCGAACATGAGTATTCCAGACCATCTTCTCGATATCCTGTGCTGCCCGGTCAGCCATGAGCCCCTGTTGCCGCTGTCGCGTGATCGCCTCAAGCGTTTGAACAAGGCAATTGCCGACGGCAGCGTTCAATACGTTGACAACGAAGCCGTAGCCAAGCCCCTGCAGGCAGCCCTGATGACCCGCGACCAGAAAGTGGTCTACGCCATCGAAGACGGCATCCCTGTTCTACTGCCCGAACGCGGCATCGGCACCACCCAGCTTGACGACTGGTCTTGAAACCTGGCGATGATGCCATCCGGGAACAGGTTCGGTCGGCCCTGGCAGAGGACATGGGCAGCGGCGATGTCAGTGCCGAGCTGATCGACCCGGAAAGCCTGGCCCATGCCCGCCTGATCAGCCGCGAACCCGGCGTGCTGGCCGGTCGCGACTGGGCCCGGATTGCTTTCGAGCTGCTCGACCCCGATTGCCGGCAGGACTGGACGATCGACGACGGCGGGCCCATCCACGCCGATCAGGTTCTTTGCCGTCTCCACGGAAAGGCTAGAGCCTTGCTGAGCGCAGAACGTACCGCCCTGAATTTCCTGCAATTGCTCTCGGGCGTTGCATCGCATACCCGGCACCACGTCGAGGCCATGGCCGGCACCGGCGTGCGCCTGCTGGATACCCGCAAGACCATTCCGGGGCTGCGCCACGCGCAGAAGTACGCGGTCACCTGCGGCGGCGGTCACAACCATCGCCTTGGCCTGCATGACATGGTCATGCTGAAAGAAAACCACATCGCCGCCGCCGGCAGCATCGCGACCGCGGTAGCCACAGCCCGGCGCCTGCATCCCGGCCTGTCAGTCGAAGTTGAAGTCGAGACGCTTGAGCAGCTCGACCAGGCGCTCGGCGCGGGCGCTGACCGCATCATGCTCGACAATTTCGACCTGGACAGCTTGCGCGCGGCCGTTGAAATCAATGCCGGTCGATCTGTGCTCGAGGCGTCAGGCGGCCTCGACCTGAACAGGCTCCGGCTGGTGGCAGAAACAGGCGTCGATGAAATCTCGGTCGGCGCCCTGACCAAGACAATCCAGCCACTCGACCTGTCCCTGCTGTTCGACTGAATCAGTCGATCAAAGCGATTCGGCGTTGTCTCGAATCCAGGCAGCACGATCCCTGATAGCCTGCTGGCGATCGCTGTTCATGCGGTCCAGGTTCCGATACATCATTCGCATACGCTGGTTGTCCTTGAGTTTCTCGCGATTGCGGTCAAGAAAATCCCAGTAAAGCGCATTGAACGGGCAGGCCTGCTCACCGACGGTATCGGCCACCTTGTAACGGCATTGCTTGCAGTAGTTGCCCATGCGCTGGATGTATTTGCCGCTGGCGGCGTAAGGCTTGGAGCCAAGCAATCCGCCATCGGCATGCATGACCATGCCCAGCGTATTCGGCAACTCGACCCAGTCGTAGGCATCGGCGTAGACCGCCAGGTACCATTCGCAGATCTGGCGCGGCAGCACGCCGAAGATCAAGGCGAAATTCCCGGTCACCATCAGGCGCTGGATATGGTGAGCATAGGCATTGCGCCGGGTAGCATCAATGGTCTGGGCCAGGCAGCGCATGTCGGTGTCCCCGGTCCAGTACCACGACGGCAGCGGCTGGTGACTGTCGAGTTCGTTCATCTCGGCGTAGTCTGGCATCTTCATCCAGTAAATGCCCCGAACGTATTCACGCCAACCAATGATCTGACGAACGAAACCCTCAACGGCATTGATCGGTGCCTGTCCATCGCCCAGCGCCTTCTCTGCCGCCTCACAGACCTCTATCGGGTCCAGAAGACCCAGGTTCAGGCTGAAGGAAAGCCGGCTATGAAAAAGCCAGTCTTCATCGTCGGCCATAGCATCCTGGAAATCACCAAAATGTGGCAGACCGGAGCGAACGAAATGCGCCAGCGCCTGGCGAGACTGGGCCTGGGTCACCGGCAAGTCGAAGTCATCCAGGCTGCCGAACGCGTCGATCTTGCTACCGACCAGGGCCAGTACGTCGGCCGTGACCGAGTCAGGCTTGAAGCGCATCGGACGGGCCGCGGGCGGTTCACCGCGCCAGGCCTTGCGATTGTCGCGGTCATAATTCCAGTCGCCACCGCGCGGTTTGTCCTCGACCATCAGCAAACCGGTCTGCCGACGCATCTGACGATAAAAGAACTCCATGCGCAGCTGCTTACGGCCTTCAGCCCAGGCCTCGAAATCCTCCAGTGCACAGACAAAACGCGTATCAGGCAAAACCGTGACCGGAATATCAAGCTGCCGCTCCCAGCCACGAACTTCGTCAAGTACGCGCCACTCCCCGGGCCAGCTGACCACGACCTCCTCGAAGTCACCATCCCGAAGCGCCGCGGCCACCAGGTCAGTGAATGATCGGCATGCGTGTTCAGCATCGAAGACCTGGTATCGCAGGGACCATCCTTCCTCTCGCAGCTCTTGGGCCCGATGACGCATGGCGGCGAAAATCAGCGCGATTTTCCTGGCGTGGTGCCATACATAGCTGGTCTCACTGGCCAACTCGCCCATCAGCAATTGATCACGGGCAGGGTCCAGGTATTCCAGAACAGCATGGTTAGCGTTGAGTTGATCGCCAAAAACAAGACCCAGACGCGCCATGCTCCATCCTTTGCTGAGTGAACTAAGCTCAAGACTAGCACGCAGTTCAGTAAACAAAATCAACGGTTGCATGGTCCGGAATTGACCGGCGTCAAAAGGCGTTTGGCCAAACTCTCTTATGCTGGCCCGGCATTGTTCATGTCCCCAACAAAACGGAGAAAAGCTAATGAAACGTCATCTGATGGTCCTCGCCGCTGCCGGCCTGCTGTCCGCCAACGCAGCCGCTCAATCCCAGGGCGACTGGATCTTCCGAGCCGGTCTCGGTTATGTCACGCCGAACACTTCCAGCAATAACCTGGTCTTCCAGGGCATTGAACTGGACGGATACCAGATTGATGTCGGCAACAACACCCGACCGGTCTTCAACCTGACCTGGATGGCAACCGACAACCTTGGCCTGGAAGTGCTCGCGGCCTGGCCTTTCGAACACAACATTCGCGGTGACGAAGCATTGACCGGGCTGGGCAAGCTGGGCGAAACAAAGCATCTGCCGCCGGTTGTCAGCCTGCAGTACCACTTTCTGCCGAATCAGCGCTTTCGTCCGTATGCGGGCCTTGGCGTCAACTACACCTATTTCTTCGATGAAAGCACCACATCTGCTCTGCACGAAGGCATCATCGGCACATCCAACGCAGCGCTGGGCACCAATTACAGTGGCGGCGACACCAGCATGAACATCAAGAACTCCCTGGGTGTTGCCCTTCAGGTTGGTGCCGACATCCAGCTCAACGAGACGCTGTTCCTGAACTTCGATCTGCGCTGGATTGACATCACCGCCGATGCCCGGCTGAGAACCCGCACCATCGACACCAACGGCAGCGAGGTAACACTCAACAGCCGGGTCAAGGCCGATATCGATCCCTGGGTATTCTCCACGACGCTGGGCTTTCGTTTCTAAGTCAGCGGTTCGCCATCCTGCTTCGCGCCGGGCGCTGCCCGGCGTTTTTGTTGTTCGGCGTTTTGTTTTTCAGCAATGCAGGCTCGCGTTGGCGACTGGCTGCGTTCGGTATAAACTGGCAGACTGTTTTAGACCAATCAGACCATGTCATGGGTCCAGCCACCCACTACCTCGATATTGATCAGACCTTTTCGCTCTACCGTGGCGACAAGCTGCCTGGCCTGCGCCTGGCCTGGGAAAGCTGGGGCGAGCTGGACGGCGAAAAATCCAACGCCGTTCTGATCATGACCGGCCTATCGCCGGGTGCCCACGCTGCCTCCAGTCCGCGCGACCCGGCACCCGGCTGGTGGGAAGACATGATCGGCCCAGGCAAACCGATCGATACGCGCAAGTATTTCGTCCTCTGCGTCAACTCGCTAGGATCCTGCAAGGGCTCTACCGGCCCGGCCAGCATCAACCCAGAGACCGGAAAGCCGTGGCGGCTGACCTTTCCAGAGCTGGCGATCGAAGATCTTGCCCGCGCCAATCGCCTGGTCGTGGAGCACCTGGGCATCGAGAAACTGCACGCGGTCATCGGCCCGTCTATGGGCGGGCTGACCACCATGGCCTGGCTGAAACTATTCCCCAAGACCACACGCCATGTAGCGCTGATTTCCACCGCCTGCTCGGCTACCCCCTTCGCAATAGCCATTCGTTCGCTTCAGCGTGAAGCCATCGTTACCGATCGCAACTTTCGAAGCGGCGCTTACACCGAAGATGACTGGCCTGAAGTCGGCATGCGCCTGGCCAGGAAACTGGGCATGATCACCTATCGCTCGGCCAGCGAATGGCGCCAGCGCTTCGGGCGCAAGCGCCAGGATTACTTTCCGGCCACGCTGTTCGGGATGCGCTTCGAGGTCGAATCCTACCTGGAAACCCACGCTCGAAAGTTCGTCGGCCAGTTCGATCCCTGCTGCTACCTCTACCTGTCGCGCGCCATGGACATGTTCGATGCCTGCGACAGCGACGAAAGCCTCAAGTCCCTGTTTACACGGAGTTTTGATGGCCACGCGCTGGTGATCGGCGTCGACAGCGATATTCTGTTCCCGCTCTATCAGCAGCGCGACCTGGCCACTGCGCTCGAGGCCGCTGGCTCGGAGGTCAGCTACCATGCCCTGCCCTCGATCCAGGGGCACGATGCCTTTCTGGTAGACTTTGAACGATTTGCACAACCGATCAGGGAGTGGCTGGGATGAGCCTGGATTTTCAAGGCAAAAGAATCATGGTCGAATCAGTCGATCAAGCCGTCAGCGGGGATTGCCCCAAAACCATCACCGATTGCTTGCGAGACGCGCTGTGCGAGATGATGTCCGACGATCGCATCGTGCTGCCCGAGTGCGTCTTCGAACACCACCCCGACCACTACTGTCGTCGCCTGCTACACCAGGATCACCAGCACGGCTATTCCATTCTGGCCATGACCTGGGGACCCGGCCAGGGCACCCCGATTCATGACCATGCCGGCATGTGGTGTGTCGAGGCGGTCTGGCAGGGCCAGATCGAGGTGGTTCAATACGAGCTGATGGAGCAGTCTGGTGAGCGTTTCCGCCTTGAACCACGAACAACCATGCGCACGGGGGCCGGCAGCGCGGGTAGCCTGATCCCACCCCACGAGTACCACACCATCGCCAACCCGGACCTGCGCCGCGCTGCAGTCACCATTCACATCTACGCCGGCGAGATGGATCATTGCTGCGTCTTCGCCCCGGAGGATGATCACTGGTACCGCCGCCAGGACCGCCGCTTGAGCCTGGACGCGGCCTGAGAAATCTTGCCGGATGAGTAAGTTACCGGCTTTCCGGATCGAGAAACCACGGTTGCAGACGGCTGGCCCTTTACAAGCTGCTCATCAACGAAGACAATAAGCACCCCTCCCTAGCCGGGGTGGCGGAACTGGTAGACGCGCCGGACTCAAAATCCGGTTCTGGAAACAGAGTGAGGGTTCGATTCCCTCCCCCGGCACCATACATTTAACGATCGTTTCTTTCCCGGCGCTGCCGAGTTTGAGCGCGTTGTTCAGTGCCTGACCTCGTTGGGGCTGACTGCCGCGCTGGAGCTGACTGCCGCGTTGGGGCTGACTGCCGCGCTGGAGCTGACTGCCGCGCTGGGGCCGACTGCTGTGCAGGAGCCGACTGGCGGGCTGGAGCCGACTGCCGAACCGGGGTCGACTGCCGAACCGGGGCCGACTGCCGAGCGGGGGCCGACTGCCGAGCGGGGGCTGATTGCCGAACCGGGGCCGACTGCCGAACCGGGGCCGACTGCTGAGCAGGGGCTGACTGTCGAACCGGGGTCGACTGCCGAACCGGGGCCGACTGCAGAGCGGGGGCTGATTGCCGAACCGGGGCCGACTGCCGAACCGGGGCCGACTGCTGAGCAGGGGCTGACTGTCGAACCGGTGCAGACTGACGTGCTGGCACCGACTGGCGGGCCGGCGCTGACTGTAAAGTCGGCGCCGACGGCGCTTCCGTTCTAGCGCGCGGATTGACCCGAGAGTCAGGGCGAGGTGTGGATTG
>SLQY01000334.1 GCA_007131235.1 Wenzhouxiangella sp. | reverse complement strand
TGGTAGAACAGGCGGTTGGACAGGCGGCGCCAGCCGTGGCCTTCGTCGCGAAAGCGGATGTAGGGTGCCTCGATGCCGTTGGCGCGCAGGGTGCGGACCATGACTTCGGTTTCGTAGATCTCCACCCGCCGGTCATTGACGCCGTGCGAGTACAGCACCGGGACATTGATCTGGTCGGCCTGGCGAATGGGTGAGTAGGTCGTGTAAAACTCGCGCCAGCGCTGTTCGCGGATGTCGCCGTATTCGATGATGTCGGAAGCCTTGAGCGCCGGGGCGGCCACCTCCAGGGCGGTGACCCAGTCAGCCACGCCGAACAGCGAAACGCCGGCAATGAAATTACCCGGGTGGTTGGCCAGTACGGCGTTGACCGCGTAGCCGCCGTAGGAACCCCCGCGCACGATCGCGCGGTCGGCGTCGACGCGGCCGTCTTCGCGGAAGAACTCAAGCATGTCGACCAGGTCGCGAATGCTGTCCAGCCGTCGCTCCTGGTCATCCAGGGTGACATAGGTGTGGCCGAAGCCGGTGGATCCGCGGATGTTCGGCCGGAACACGGCGATGCCGCGGTTGAGCAGGTACTGCATGGCACCGGTGAAGTTGACCATGGACTGGGCGGTTGGACCGCCGTGCACGTCGAATACCACTGGCGGTGGGCCGTCGTCGAGACGAGCGTCCTCGCGTGGCAGGTACAGCAGGCCTTGCAGCATGACGCCATCGCGCGCCGGCATGCGGATCGACTCCGGTCGGACCAGGCGTTCCGGATCCAGACCGGCCAGGTTCGCAGCCCAGAGTTTTTCGGCTCGGGCCGAGGCCAGGTCCCACATCAGCAGGTCGCCGGGCGTGGAGTAGCCGTTGACGACCACGGCGACTACCGAGCTGCCCCTGGGGCAGGACAGGCTGTAGACCCCGCCGGGCAGATCCGGGGTGCTGAGATCGCGGCCCTCGACCAGATCACGGCCATGCAGGCGAAAGAAGCCATCCTCGTTGGTGGTCCAGACCAGGTAGCGATCGTTGTCACCGCAGAGTTGGACGTTATCAATGTCATGCGCGGCTTCGACCAGTACTTCCACTTCATTGCCGGCCAGCTCACGCCGGACCAGGGCGCGGAATTCCCGGTCTTCGTTCGAGGCATGAAAAACGTGCTTGCCGTCCGCCGTCCAGGCGAAGCCACCGGCCTCGGTGTTGGCCCGCCGCTCTGGTTCGGACAGCGTGGTCACTTCACCCGATGCGATGTCGAGGAGAAACAGGTTGTTGGAGTCCTCGCCCACGGCCTGGGTCATCAGCAGCGACTTGCCGTCCGGGGCAATCGAGCGCGGCCACCAGGCGAACTCGCCCTGGTAGATCATGCGCTGCTCGCCGCTGTCGGTGTCACGCACGTAAATATCGAAATCCAGACCGTTACGCTCGGTCGAAGCAAAGACGATATGGCGGTCATCCGGCAGCATGCCGCCAAAAAAACGAAAGGCACCGGGCAGGGCAGGGACCAGCTCGGCCTCGCGCTTGCCGTCAACGCTGATCCGGAAATAGGCCTCCTGCTCGTCACCGGCATTGTCGGCACCGTAGATCAGGCTATTGCCGTCCGGCGCCCAGCGGAAAAAAGTAATGCCGTTGCCGAAGGTCAGCTGGCGGCTCTGTGATCCGTCCACCGGCACCAGCCAGAGCTGCGGTTCGCCGGTTATCGACAGGGACACGGCCACGTAGTCGCCGTTGGGAGAAAGCTGGGCCCCGGATACACCCTGGACCAGCAGGAAACGGGCGATATCGGCCGGATACTCACCGGCAAGCCCAACCCGAATCGGCTCGGCCACCGGCTCGATCGCCTCAAGGTCTTCGTCAGGGCCCTCGCCGGGGCCAGGCTGGCCCAGTGCAAGGTGGGGTGTAAGCAGGAGTGTCATCAGCATCAAAAACCGGGTTGGAAACAGCACGGCGAATCTCGTCGAGTCAAAGCAAAAGAGTGTAGCGGATTGGCTGGGCGATTCGCAGCCTGGCTTGAGCCGCGATCGACAAGACTTGTTCCAACGCTTCATGCTTTCTGTCCCCGATAGTCCAACGACTCGATGACCTGGCGGACAGGGCGCGGGAGGCCTCGGCTGAGGGCGTCGGCGGGGCTTAGCCATTCATTGTCCAGGCTTTCGGCAATACCCGGGCTGTCTGCTGCCGCTAAAAGGACTGGATGGATGTCGAGAATGAAGTGGGTGAAGTGGTGTTCGATGCTTGGCATTGCCTGGCCCTGGCTACTGTGCTCGGCTGCGAGCTCGGGCAGCGACCAGAGGCCACCCCAGATGCCGCTTGGCGGGCGCCGTTCGAGAAGAACGCGGCCCTGCTTGTCGCGGATCACGGCCAGGCAGGTGCTGCGGCGGGGCCGAGGTCTGGGTTTGCGGCTTTCCGGAAGCTGGTCGACCAGGTTCAAAGCCAGGGCCTGGCAATCGCCAGCCACCGGGCAGATGGCGCAGTCGGGCTTGCTTCTGCGGCACAAGGTGGCGCCCAAATCCATGATGGCCTGGGTGTAGTCGCAGGCCCGGTCTGGCGGGGTGCGGCGTTCGGATTCCTGCCAGAGCCGGCTTTGGACGGCAGTCTTTCCCGGCCAGCCGGAAATGGCAGCGTGACGAGACAGAACGCGCTTGACGTTGCCGTCGAGGATGGGGGCGCGTCGGTCGTGGGCCTGGGCAATGATGGCATTGGCGGTGGACTCGCCGATACCTGGCAGTGCCTTGAGTGCTTCGGATGAATCGGGCAGTCTGGCGTCATGCTGCTCCATGCAGGTCTGCGCGGCCGCGTGCAGGTTGCGGGCCCGGGCGTAGTAGCCCAGCCCGGACCAGAGCGCCATGACTTCGTCCCGCTCGGCTGCGGCCAGATCGGCCAGCCGGGGAAAGCGCGCCACGAAGCGCTGGAAGTAAGGCACCACGGTGCTCACCTGGGTCTGCTGCAGCATGATTTCCGACAGCCACACCCGGTAAGGCGTACGATCAATCTGCCAGGGCAGATCGTGCCGACCGTGGTCCTCCCACCAGGCCAGCAGGCGTTCGGCAAAATCAGTCAGTGCTTTCAACCGGCAAGATAGCGTGGACAAAAGTTCCGGCATCGAAGGGTCGCAGGTCGGCAGCGGTTTCGCCGACGCCGATAAAGCGAATTGGAATGCCCAGTTCCGCGGCAATTGCAAACATCACCCCGCCGCGGGCGGTGCCGTCGAGCTTGGTCACGGTAATGCCGCTCAAGCTCACTGCCGCATTGAATTCGCGTGCCTGGGCCAGGGCATTCTGGCCGGTGCCGGCGTCAACGACCAGCATGGTCTCGTGCGGCGCCTCGGCATCGATTTTCTGCATCACCCGCTTGACCTTGCTCAGTTCCTGCATCAGGTGTCCCTGGGTGTGCAGGCGGCCAGCAGTATCGGCGATCAGCACATCGACGCCGCGCGATTTGGCCGAATGCAGGGCATCGAAGATCACCGCCGCGCTGTCGGCCCCGGACTGCTGGGAAACGACCGCGACGCCGTTTCGCTCGCCCCAAGCCTTGAGTTGTTCGACGGCAGCGGCGCGGAAGGTATCGCCGGCGGCCAGCATTACCGACTTGCCCTCGTCGAGGTAGCGCCGCGCCAGCTTGCCAATGGTGGTGGTCTTGCCGACGCCGTTGACGCCGACCATCAGAATGACAAAGGGCTTTTTTTCCGGGTTGATGGCCAGGAATTGTTCGCAGGGTTCGATCAGGTCATAGAGTTCGGCCTGCACCGCCGGCAGAACCTGGTCAGGCTCGGCGACGATGCCGCGCTTGATGCCCTCGCGCAGGCGATCAATGATGCGCGTGGTGGCGGTGATACCCATGTCGGCAGTCAACAGGGTGGTTTCGATTTCCTCGATCAACTCCTCGTCAATGGCATCAGCGCCACGAATCAGACTGAACAAACCACCCAGGCTGGAGCGAGTACGGGCCAGTCGCTGCTCCAGGGGATCGGCACCAGACTGTTCTGCCGGCCGCACCTGGGTGCTTTCGACGCCACCGGATTTCTTGCGACGGAATATGGAAAACATCGGGTATCGAAGCGCTCTTTGTGAATACCGAAACGAATGCGACTGCAGCGGACGCTATGCTATCACCATGACCGGGAAAATTCGCATCATCGCTGGGCAGTGGCGGGGACGTCGCATACCTGTGCTGGACCACGCCGAGCTGCGACCGACCGGGGACCGGGCGCGCGAGACCCTGTTCAACTGGCTGGGCCCGCGAGTCATTGGCAGCCGCTGCCTGGATCTGTTTGCCGGCTCGGGCGCCCTGGGTCTTGAAGCCGTTTCGCGGGGAGCAGCTCAGGCATGCCTGATCGAGCGCGATGCTGTGCTAGCCGGGGCCCTGCGCGAGTTGATCGCCCACTGGCCTGGCGGCGAGCGGGTTCGGGTCGAGCAAGCCGAGGCCTTGCGCTGGCTTGAGAGCTGCCGCGAAAATTTTGATATCGTGTTTCTCGATCCGCCGTTCGGACACGGCCTGCAGGGCAGGGCACTGGCCGCGCTGGCAGAATCGGCAGGTTGCCGTCCCGGCTGCCTGGTCTATGTCGAATGCGAGCTCGACGAACAAGCCGCCCTGCAGCCGGCCCTGACCCAAGACTGGACCGAACTGCGCAACAAACGCCAGGGCCGCGTCGTCCTGCGCCTGCTCGAGCATCGCTAGGATCTTCTCGCCAAGACGCGGATCCGCCAAGAGGAGCCGCCAAGAACAGATCCCAAAGGTTTCCTCTGTGCCTTTGCGTGTTTGCGAGAGCAAAAGTTCCAATTACCGAAATCGAAGAGGATTAGGGATCGCCCTATAAGGCCTTCGTGGCTTGATGGTGCAGGCGATATAATCAGCAGTTGATTTCGATGCTGGAAACACGGGGCCATGAAGCGACAGCCCGATTACTCGGTGGCGGTCTATCCCGGCACCTTTGACCCGCTGACCAACGGACATACCGATCTAGTTGCGCGTGCTTCGCGCATGTTTCGCAAGGTTATCCTGGCGATTGCCGAAAGTCCCCACAAGAAGCCTGCCTTCGATCTGGAGCAGCGCATTTCGCTGGCCCAGGAGGTGCTGGCCGAGGCCGGGCTGACCAACATCGAAGTGGTCGGCTTCGACAATCTGCTGGCCAATTTCGTCCGCGACAACGGCGCCGGTGTGCTGCTGCGCGGCCTGCGCGCCGTATCCGATTTCGAATACGAGTTTCAGCTGGCCTCGATGAACCGCCACCTGGTCAAGGAGGTGGAGACCGTGTTCATGACGCCGGATGAAAAGCACAGCTTCATCTCCTCGACCCTGGTCAAGGAAGTCGCCCGATTGCACGGTGATGTGCGCGAGTTCGTCCACCCGCGCGTGGCCCAGGCGCTGAAGGCGCACTTTGGAGAGGCAGAGTAAACATGTTCAAGCAAGCCGCCAGTCCGAACTTGTTCTCACTCGTTTTGATTGCACTGCTGGCCGGTCCCGCCCTGGCCGAGGGTCCGGGTCAGTTCGCCGTCTCCAGTGCAGACGCACTGGCCACCAAGGCCGGCATGGAAATCATGGCTGCCGGCGGCAACGCCTTTGATGCCGCGGTCACTGTCTCGGCCGTGCTGGCCGTGGTCGAGCCAGCCTCATCGGGCATCGGCGGCGGTGGTTTCTGGCTGCTGCACCAGGCCGAATCGGACCGATCCATCATGATCGACGGTCGCGAAACCGCACCGGCCGATGCCCATAGAGACATGTTCCTGGACGAAGATGGCCAGGTAAACCGTGATCTGGCCATCAACGGTGCACTGGCCGCTGGCATACCCGGTGCACCGGCGGCCTGGGTACACCTGGCCGAGCGTTACGGCAGCCTGCCGCTGGCCGATCTCCTGGAGCCGGCGATCCGCCTGGCCGAGCGGGGCTTCGAAGTTGACCAGAAGTACCAGACCTTGCTCAATTTCCGTGCCCACATCATGTTGCAGTGGCCGGAAACTGCCGCGATCTTCATGCCCGACGGCGAAGTGCCGGCCCTGGGCACGGTCATCCGCCAGCCGGAGCTGGCCCGCACCTTGCGCGCCGTGGCTGAGCAGGGTTTTGACGGTTTCTATCGGGGTGAGGTGGCCGAGCGTCTGGTGAATGGCGTTCGCGCCGAAGGTGGCATCTGGACACTCGATGACCTGGCCGGCTACGAAGTGGTGGAGCGCGAGCCGATTCGAATCCGCTACCGCGACTACGAGCTGATCACCGCTTCGCCGCCCTCATCCGGCGGCATTGCCATTGCCCAGGTTCTCAACATCATCCAGCCCTGGGAGCTGAGCGAACTGGATCGTGTCGAGCGGGTCCACCTGCTGGCCGAAGCCATGCGTCGCGCCTATCGCGACCGGGCCTTGTACCTCGGTGACCCGGACTATGTCGAAATACCCACCGACATGCTGCTGAGCCCGCACTACGCCGCCGGCCTGCGCGCTTCGTTGCGCATGGACCGCGCACTGCCTTCGGCCGCCCTGGCTGCCGACCCGACACTGACCGCGGAAAGTGACAACACCACCCATTTTTCCCTGCTGGATGCGGACGGCAACCTGGTTTCAGGGACGCTGACCATCAACCTGCCATACGGTGCTGCCTATGCACCGCCGGGGACCGGCGTTTTGTTGAACAACGAAATGGATGACTTCTCGGCTGCTCCCGGCGAACCCAATGCCTACGGTCTGATCGGATTTTCCGCCAATGCGATAGAGCCGGGCAAGCGCATGCTCTCGTCGATGAGCCCAACCATCGTCAAGGGCCCTGATCGGGTGGCAGTCCTTGGAACCCCGGGTGGCTCACGCATCATCACCATGGTGCTGCTTGGCCTGCTCGATTTCATCGACGGCAACGGACCTGAATCCTGGGTATCGCTGCCGCGGTTCCATCACCAGTACCAGCCCGACGAAATTCTGCTGGAACGTGGCGCGCTGGAGGATGAAGAAATCCAGGCGTTGCGCCAGCTCGGTCACGAGGTCAGCGTCAGAGCCCGGCCCTGGGGCAACATGCATGGTGTGATGTGGGACCAGGCTTCTGATACCGTCAAGGCCGCGCACGATCCGCGCTGGCAATCGGGTGGCGCGGAGACAGGCCGCAGCAACTAAAAGTCTCAAATTGTGAAGCGCTGCACAGTTCTGGATCTGCCTATCCCGTAATATTCCAGCTTCCTGACCGATAACGGTTTTGCCATGGATCAGCTCGCTGGGGGGACCAGCGCAGCCATTCCCGCCGGGGACGGGGATCGCATCTTCTCCGATCGCTTTGACGATCTGACCCAAGATGCCGAGGCGTTTGCCCGGCGCATTCTGGAACGTTTCACCTACGGCGCTCGCCCGGAAGACATCAGCCATTTCATGAGCCTGGGCAGCAACCCGGCCCAGCGGCTGTCCAATTGGGCGTCTGCTCAGCTCGACTGGCAGTCGATCGACGACAGCGCCTGCCAGGCCCGGATTGATGCTGCGGGATTCCAGACCCTGGACAAGTCCATCACCCAGCTATGGGCCGACCATGTCCGTGGCAGTCAGAGCAACTGGCCTGATCGCTACTTTCCGGTCGCCGAGACCGATGGCGCGCGCATCATTCGTGCGGTTTACTCGCGCCGGCAGCTCCGTGAAATGCTGATCGAGTTCTGGCATGACCATTTCAACGTGGCCGGCTGGAATTTCAGCATTGCGCCCGTCTTCGTTCAGCATGATCGCGACGCCATTCGTCCTTATGCCCTGGGCAACTTCCGCCAGATGCTGGAAGCGGTGGCCAAGTCCACCGCCATGCTGTACTACCTGGACAATCGCGCCAATCGTGCTGGCGGTTACAACGAAAACTGGGCCCGCGAGCTGATGGAGCTGCACACGCTGGGCGTGGATGTTTACTACCCCGGTGCATTTCATGGCGCGATTCCAATTGGTGAAGACGGTCTGGCCGTTGGCTACAGCGATGCCGATGTCTACGACGTGGCCCGCTGTTTTACCGGCTGGACCGTGCGCAATGGTCATTGGCAGTTTCCGCAAAGCCCGGACTATGATACCGGCGAATTTTTTTACTTTTCTGGTTGGCACGAAGGTGGGCAGAAGTACGTTCTAGGCCAGTTCGTTCCGATGCCGGGACAGCCAGGTGGACAGAACGAAGCCCAGACGGTCATGGACCGCCTGTCCCAGCATCAAGCAACTGCTCGCCATATTTGTCGCAAGCTGTGCCGCCGCTTTATCGATGACGAGCCGCCGGAGTCCCTGGTCGAATCAGCCGCTGCCATTTGGCGTGAGCAGTGGCAGGCTCCCGACCAGATCGCCCAGGTCATGGCTCACATCATCACATCAGACGCTGTGTTGCAAGGGCAGGGCAGCAAGGTCAGGCGGCCCTTCGAGCTGATGGCTGCCTGCATGCGCAAGACTGGCGCGGAAATCGAGCCTAGCCACTACGACGGCTGGCAGCCCTATGGCGAGATGTTCAATCGCTTTCAGCAGACCGGTCACGGCAGCTTTCGCTGGCCGGCACCGGATGGTTACCCGGATACCGCCGCGCGCTGGACCTCTGCATCCGTACTTGGTCAAAGCTGGCGCCTGCTCAGCCGCCTGCCCGAGCTGCGTCTGCCCCAAGACGGCCCGTTCCTGCTGCGCATCCACGACCTTACCCTGCAAGCCTTGCCTGATCCTGCCCAGCATACGGCTGCCAACCTGGTCGACTGGTGGCTGCAGCGCCTCGTGGGTTCGGGCGTGTTGCCGCAGCGACGCCAGGAATTGATCGATTTTTTGCGCCAGAATGCCGCGGCTGACGATACTCTGAACCTGGCCAGTAACCCACCTTATGGCAATTGGTCGACGGGCAACATGAGCGCCCACTACACCCCGGTTCGACTCCGAGCCATGGTGTCCATGATCATGATGCTGCCGGAGTTCCACAGACGATGAAGCGGCGTACTTTCATCAAGTCCTGCTGTGCGGCAGCGGCTGCCGGTGCGCTACCCGGAGCTGCCTGGGTCAACCCGCTGCTGGCCGGCACCGGTAGCGATCACGAGGTCCTGATTTACCTGTACCTGCGCGGCGGCATTGATGGTTTACACCTGGTTGTGCCCTATGCCGGACCAGAGCGGGTGGCCTACGAGAGTCGGCGCGGCAACATGCTCATTCCAGAGTCCCGCCTGCGGCCAATCAGCTCGCACTGGGCCCTGCACCCGCGCGCCGGTGGCGGCCCAGGTGACCCGGTCAGCTCAACCCCGCGCTGGCTTCAGCGCCTGTGGCTGGAAAACCGCCTGGCGATCATTCAGGGAGCGGGTATGCCCACCCATCTGTCGCGCAGTCATTTTGACGCCCAGGCCTGGATGGACCTGGGGACACCTGGCAACAAGACCACCTCGCAAGGCTGGCTGACCCGCTACCTGCAGCAGGCCGGGTCTTTGCCGTCGGCCCTGCTCAGCAATGCCTTCGGTTTTGCCTCTACCCAGCCACTCGCGCTGATGGGGGCGGACCAGGCCTTCACGGTCAGTAACGCACAGGAATTTCGCGTTGACGGATTTCACTGGTCCTGGCAGTCCACCAATCCCGACCTGGCCGGTCACGAGGGCGCGCATCACCGCATTCAAAACCTCTGGCAGTCAGGCAACAGCTCGCTGGAGCAGGCTGGCCGCCTGGCGGCCGAGGCACTGGCCGAGATGCGAAACATGAATTTCGCGGACTATGAGCCCGATGGTGGGGCGCAGTATCCGAATTCTGCCCTGGGTACGCAGATGCGCAACTTGGCCCAACTGATCAAGAGTGACACCGGTGTCGTTGTGGCCACCCTGGATTACGGCGGCTGGGACACCCACCAGGGGCAGGGCATACCAGACCCGGGCAACCCCAGCCATTTTGACTACTACGGCAACCTGGTCCAGGGACTTTCCGAAGCAGTCGATGCTTTCTACACCGATCTGTCTCAGTCCATGCAAGGCAACCTGATGAACCGGGTCTCGATCGTCATGCTCAGTGAGTTCGGCCGCAATGTCACCGGCAACCAGTCCAACGGCACCGACCATGGCTACGGCAATGTCATGCTGGCCCTGGGCGGGCGTGTCAACGGCGGTCAGTTCCACGGCGAGTTTCCTGGCCTGGACAAGGGCTCGCTGTTCGAGAACCAGGATTTGCACACCACGGTCGACTATCGCCAGGTGCTGGCCGAGGCACTGGTGCGTCGCCTGGGTCTGCCCGAGGCAGCGCTTGAGCAGGTCTTTCCCACGCTGGACGGGTATGCACCACTCGATGTATTTCAGTCTTGAATGCCTCAACCATCAATACACTTCCATTCCCCTGACTGGGAAGGTACAATTGCGGGTTTGCCGAAACAGTGTTTGGCGTGTGGCTGCCAGGTCACCCGCCGCTTTGATGGAGATACCATGGTCAAGATTCGTTTGAGCCGGGGCGGTGCCAAGAAGCAGCCCTTCTATCACATTATCGTTACCGATAGCCGCAGCCGTCGCGATGGCCGCAACATCGAGCGCCTCGGGTTCTTCAATCCGGTCGCGCGGGGCCAGGAAGAGCGCCTCAGAGTCGATACCGACAGGATCGACCACTGGGTTGGCCAGGGTGCCCAGATGAGTGAGCGCGTCAGCCATCTCGTCACCGAGGCTCGCAAGGCTCAGCAGCAGAGCGCCTGATGACCGAACCAGGCGCTGACGATACGGTCGCACTCGGCCGCATCAACGGCGTCTGGGGAACCCGCGGCTGGATCAAGGTGTTCTCGGACACCGACCCACCCGAAGCCATCTTTAATTACCAGCCCTGGCTGCTTGACGAATCCGACCAGACGCTCGCGGTCGCCGAATGGCGCCGCCAGGGGCCCCGTCTGGTAGCACGGGTCGAGGGCGTGGATAGCCCCGAGGCTGCCACTGCCCTGGTTGGAAAGGAATTGAGCGCGCCGCGCTCAAGCCTGCCGACGCTGG
>SLQY01000251.1 GCA_007131235.1 Wenzhouxiangella sp. | reverse complement strand
TCAGGCTCGCCCGAGATCAGCATCCATAAATCCTGGACCGCTGGCCCGGTCAGACAGTCGTCAAGATCGACGAAGTGCGCGGTCTCATCACGCCACAGGATATTGCCAGGATGGCAGTCGCCGTGCAGGCGAATGGAACGGTAGCCAGCCGCCCGGGCCCAGGTAGCCTCCACGGCTTCTAGCAGGTGCCCGGCCAGGGCTTCAAAAGCGCCCTGCAGATGGCCCGGCAGCCAGTCGTTGCCAAGCAGGAATGCGACCGGTGCGTGGCCATGCTCGTCAATCGACAGGGTGCGGCGATGCTTGAACCGGTCACTGGCACCGATGGCATGCATGCGACCCAGCACCCGCCCCAGGGCTTCCAGGGTAGGCCGGTGAGCCAGTTCCGGCGCATGGCCGCCGCGGCGGGGGAACAGGGCGAAGCGAAAGTCGTGGTGGCGATGCAGCGTCTGGTCGTTGAATACCAGGGGGGCGACTACCGACAAGCCGTGATCGGACAGTTCCCGGGTAAAGCCATGTTCTTCGACAATGGCCTCATCGGACCAGCGGCCCGGCCGGTAGAACTTGGCAATCAGGGGCTGACCCGCCTCGATGCCGACCTGCCAGACGCGATTTTCATAGCTGTTCAATGCCAGCAGCCGTCCATCCGTCACCAGGTCCAGTGATTCGACCGCATCGCAGATCAGGCTTGGGTCCAGGCCTTCGAAGGGGCGTTGTGAAGAGCTCACGACTGGTGCCAGTCAAAGCGACTGATCTTCGAAGTCAGCTTTTTTGGCTGAATTTCCCGTATGATTTGACCAAGAGTGTTTTCACGTCTTCTCATTCAGGTCATTGTGGCATGAGCAGTGTTTCGACGAACGGATTTCTTGGCTCGGTGTTGATTGGCGCGCTGATATGTCATGGCGTTGTCAACGCTTTCGGCGCCGAGAGAGCGGTCGAGCAACAGGAGGGCGAGGAGCAGCAACGGCAGGAAGTCCAGGAGCAGCTGATGGTCGACTCCTGTCGCGACGAGCTGGACCGGCCGGAAAGCTGGCTGGATCGCTCGCACTCCTACCTGAGTCAGCGGCTGTGCGAGCCGGCCGCCTGGTTTGATGGATTTTTCGGCGATCCGCGTTCGTTCGAAGAAACACCGGTGGGCACGTTCGTGCGTCTGCGCAACTCGCTGCAGTGGGATGAAACCGAAGGCTGGAGCTTCGGTGTGCGGGTCAGAGCCAGTGTGCTGCTGCCGCGGGTATCGGAGCGTGTGCGATTGCTGATCACTCGCGATGAGGATGTCAGCGGTGACTTCCGCGATGGACCGGCAGCCGATGACTCCGACGACCGAACCCGTCTGGGGCTGCGCTTTATCGCCTCGGAACAGGCGCGTTCCCAGTTGGATTTCGACGGTACGGTCAGGCTCACCAGTGGCGGTCTGAACCCGCGCGTGCGGGGTCGCTATCGCTATGTTCAGGGGCTGTCGGCCAATACCCTTGGTCGGGCAACCCAGAGTGTGTTCTGGGAACGAAGCGATGGTTTCGGCACGACCTCGCGCCTGGACTGGGAATGGTTGCCGGATCGCGACCGCCTGGTGCGCTGGACCGGTCAGGGCACCTGGTCCGAAGCCTCTGAAGGGATAGACTGGCGCACCTCGGTCACCGGATTTGGCCAGCTTTCTCCCCGCACCGCTTTTCGCACGGAAGTGGGTGCCTTTGGGTATACCCGCCCACAGTTCGATGTTGAAGAATACTTTGTCGCCTTCCGCTACCGCCGCCAGTTCCTGCGTAACTGGCTGTTCTTCGAGGTCCAGCCCGAACACGCCTGGCCGCTGGATGAAGATACCGGGCAACGACGGCGCGATTGGCGCATGACCTTCACGCTGGAAGTCCAGTTCGAAAACCAGCACTCACGCGAGGAACGCTTGCGCGAATACCTGGGTCGCGACCCGGCGCCGGTCGATGTCATCACGATTGATGATCCTATCCCGGTCGATGCTCCCGGCGATCGCCATCTCGATCCGGTACTGGATCGGGAGAGAGAAGATGAGGAAGAAGAAGAGGCCAGTGAAGACGAAAGCGAGTCGGACCCTGAAGGCGTCGACCCGGATAGTCTGCCCCGTCAATAATTCTGTGACATTCAGCGCGCCGGGTCGATCTGGTTGTTGATCGATGCATTGAGACGATACCAGCCGGCAATGCTGTAGCGGTCGCGTCGGGCCGGAAGTACTTCATGAGGCAGCTCTTCGCTCAGAAAGAGCACCATGCTGCCGGCGCGCGGGGCGATCCGTGCCAGGATCTCGTTCGATGACCCGGCATACAGCACCAGCTCGCCACCGTCACCGGCCTGCCAGTCTTCATTCAGGTAGATAACGGCCGAAACAATCCGGTTTGCAGCCCCCTTGAAGCTGTCCACGTGGCGACGATAGAAACTGCCGGGCGGATAGTGGGCGTAGTGGGCTTCGAACTCGAACAGGCCCAGGAACAGGTTTTCGTTCAGGGTCAGGCGCAGGGTCTCCATCTGTTCGAGTAGTCTTGTCTGGACGGTGCTGGCGCGCGATAGCCAGTGGATGCGGTCGCCACGCACGCGCTCGGCCAACTGGAAATCCAGATCGCGACCGATGCCGGCGCGTTCCAGCTCATCGTTGGCGCGCAGCGCGAGCAGGTCGGCGCGCAGCGCGTGAACCAGCTCGCTGTCTACTGCCGCCTCTCCAAGCCACCAGCCGTGATCGGCCAGTGCCTGGCTGACAGCGTCGATCAGCGGCTCGGATTGCAGTACGACCAGTGCCGGCTCGGCGTTGTTGTTCAAGGTGAGGTGTAGGCCAGGATTCCGGGTGAGCTCAATTAGAGCATGAAATCCAGGCCTCGGTTCACGGCACGGCGATGACGCGCTGACCGGCAATGACAAAGCGCTTGCTGGCCGGGAAATGCGCTTGATCGTCCAGCCCGGTGAAGCGTCCAAACGCCGGCAAGACCAGGTGCCCGGCGTTTTCGAGAAAAGCTGGCAGGCGCAGCCGGTCGTGACCGCGCTTGAGCACCACGCCGGGGTGCAGATGGCCCGAAACGCCGGGTCCTTGAAGGTTGGAATGCCAGGCGTGGACCAGGCTCAGTCCGTCCATGCACCAGGGTTCGGTGCGCGCCTGCATGGCCCAGCGGGACAGCCAGGCGGACAGGTCGCGATCATGGTTGCCCAGCACCAGGTCGATGTGCAGCGCGGGATGTTGCCGACGCCAGGCCGCAATGTGTTCGGGCCAGTCATCGCCCGGTGCGGGCGGAGCATGGACCCAGTCGCCAAGGACCAGCAGCTGCCTGGCCTCGAAGCGCTGCACCAGGGCATCGATTCGAGCCAGGTCGTGGTCGAGGACGCCGGCTGGCACGGCCAGGCCCTGGCGGCGAAAGACCTGGTCCTTGCCGAGATGCACATCGGCCAGCAACAGCGCGCGGCGTGCCGGCCACCAGGCAGCGCGCTCCGGCAGCAGGGTCAGGGCATGCTGGCCAAGCAGGATTTCCATCAGGCCGCTTCCAACTGTTCAATCATGCGCTGCACGCGGCGCTCGAAGTCTTCGCTGGATACGCGGCTGCGCAGGCGATCGGCCCATAGTGGGAAGGCCAACGGGGTCAGGCGCCCGGGCTGGGTGAGGATGATCTGCTGGCCCTGGCTGCGTTCCAGCGCGGCGCGAATTCGCGACAGCTCCATTTCCGCCTCCAGCACCTCGCGCCGGGACTGGTCCAGCAGTAGGTTGGCCGGGTCGTGCTCGCTGAGCATGTCGAACATCAGGCCGCTGGAGGCCTGGACCTGGCGCGCGCCCTTGCCGCGGCCCGGGTAGCCCTGGAACACCAGGCCGGCGACGCGGGCGATTTCACGAAAGCGGTGACGGGCCATCTCGGCGGCGTTCAGGCTGGCGATGATGTCGCGCTCCAGGTGGGTTGGGCTGAGCAGACGGCGCAGCCGGTCCTGGTCCAGCGCCAGCGGCTCGTCGCCGACCAGTTCGATGCCATAGTCGTTGACCGTCATCGAGAAGCTGGCCGGTCGATCCTGGGCCAGGCGCCAGGCCAGCACGGCGGCCAGCCCCTCGTGGGCCAATCGGCCGGCAAATGGAAACAGGAACAGGTGTGCGCCTTCGCGGCTTTGGGTTTGTTCAATCAGCAGGCGGTCAGGGCCGGGCAGGGCGGAGCGGCGGCGCTGAATCTCAAGCAGTTCGCTGACCGGTGCCAGGACAGTCGGGTTGGGGCCTGGCTGGCTGGCCTCGCCCAACAGCTCGAGCACGGCATCGGCCAGCAGGGTCGACAGGGGCAGTCGACCGCCGGCCCAGCGCGGCACGGCGGCGCGACCGCCTGAAGCTGCACGAACGTAGGCGGTCATGTCGCGAACCCGTACCAGCTTCAGCAGGCGCCCGGCGAACAGGAAGCATTCGCCGGGTTTCAATCGGGTGATGAAGCGTTCCTCGATCTGGCCGAGGCTGGCGCCTTTCTGAAAGCGCACCTGGAGGTGGCCATCGCTGGTAATGGTGCCCACCGACAGGCGATGGCGAGTGGCGATGCGACGGTCGCTGACCCGAAACTGGCCGTCGATAATTTCGACCCGGCGAAACCCGGGATAGGCCTTGAGCGCCGGGCCGCCGCGAGTAATGAAATCCTTCAACCACTGCCAGCGGATTTCGTTCAGATCGGCATAGGCGTGAGTGTCGGCCAGCTCGGCGCGCATGCCGATTTCGTCGAAGCCGCCGCCCAGGGCGCGCGTGACCAGGTGCTGGGCGGCCACATCCAGGCAGCCCTTGAGCGGCGGGCGCGCTTCGATCCGCCGCCGCTCGACCTGGCGGCGGGCGGCTTCGATCTCGACGATTTCCAGGGCGTGGGTGGGTACGCACAACAGGCGGCTGACCTGGCCCGGCCGGTGGCCGGAGCGGCCGGCGCGCTGGATCAGGCGGGCAATGCCCTTGGGGCTGCCGATCTGGATGACCTGGTCGACCGGCGAGAAGTCCACGCCCAGGTCCAGGCTGGAAGTGGCGACCACGCATTTGAGTTCTCCGGCCCGCATCCGGGCCTCAGCCTGAAGCCGCTGTTGGCGGTCGATGGAGCCATGGTGCAGCTGTACTCGCTCCGGCCAGGGCACGACCGAGGAAATGGCGCGGTACCAGAGCTCGGCCTGTGAGCGGGTATTGGTAAACAACAGGGTGGATTCGGCTCGTTCCAGCACTTTCAGTACGCCGGACAGCTGCGGCAAGCCGGAGCGGCCGGCCCAGGGAAACTGCTCGATCTTTTCCGGCAAAAGGATGTCGATGGCGATCTCGCGTTCCAGGTCGCCGGCAACCAGTGTCCCGGTCCGGTTTGGACCCAGCAGCACCTGCATCGCTTCTGCAACGTTGCCCAGGGTGGCCGACAGGCCCCAGGTCTTCAGGCCGGGGTTGAGCGCGCGCAGTCGGGCCAGGGCCAGCTCCAGCAACACGCCGCGCTTGGAGCCCAGCAACTCGTGCCATTCATCGATGATGACCGCGCGCAGGCGGCCCAGGCGCTGGTTGGCATCGGCATAGCTGAGCATCAGGGCCAGTGATTCGGGCGTGGTCACCAGGGCCGGCGGCGGCGTGGCCTGCTGGCGCTTGCGTTCGCTGGCCGATGTGTCGCCGGTGCGCAGCGTCACCCGCCAGTCCAGGCCCAGCTCGGCCAGCGGTCGGTTCAGGTTTTCTGCTGTATCCCCGGCCAGGGCACGCAGCGGCGTGATCCACAGGTAGCGCAGGCCCGCTGGCGGCCGCTCCAGGCTTTCCAGCACCGGCCCGCCCCAGGCGGCCAGGGTCTTGCCCGAGCCGGTGGGTGCGTGAATCAGTCCGCTGACACCGGCTGCATAAGCATCCCAGGCCTGGCGCTGAAACGGGAAGATCGGCCAGTCGCGCTCGGCAAACAGAGCTTCCAGGGCGTTCATTGCGGCGGGTCGGGCAGCAGCTTCTTCAAATCTTCCAGGCGATCAGCGTCGGTCACGGCCAGGTCTTCGCGCCAGCGATGAATGCGCGGAAAGCGCATGGCAATGCCGGACTTGTGCCGGGGTGATGCCTGGATGCCCTCGAAGGCCAGCTCGAAGACATGGACCGGCTCGACCGAGCGCACCGGCCCGAAGCGCTCGCGGGTATGGTTGCGAATCCAGCGGTCGAGGCGATCGATTTCGGCCTGGGTCAGGCCGGAGTAGGCCTTGGCGACTGGCACCAGTTCGTCGCCGTCGTGGACGGCGAAGGTGTAGTCGGTAAAAAGGCCGGAGCGGCGACCGTGGCCGGGCTGGGCGTAGATCAGCACGCCGTCGAAGGTGTAGGGTTCCACTTTCCACTTCCACCAGTCGCCGCGCTTGCGGCCGACCTGGTAGGGCGAGGCCAGGCGCTTGAGCATCAGCCCCTCCACGCCGCGCTCGCGCGACTGGGCCTGCAGCTCGGGCAGAGCCTGCCAATCGTTGAAATCGATGATCCTGGAGCGGTGGAGGTCATTGGCATGAGTCAGGAGTTGATCCAGCGCTGCCATGCGCTCGCTCAGCGACTGTTCGCGCAGGTCACGGCCGCCTCGCTTCAGGCAGTCGTAGGCGAGGAAGGCCACCGGCGCGGTCTGCAGGGTTTTCGGGCCAGGCTTCTTGCGCCCGATGCGCTTTTGCAGCACGGCAAAGGGCAGCGGCTGGCCATCGCGCCAGGCCATGATCTCGCCATCCAGCACGCTTCCGTCGGGCAGCGCCTCGGCGGCGGCCTCGATCTCCGGAAAACGGCCTTCCATCAGCTCCTCGCCGCGTGACCAGATGAAGGTCTGGCCGCCGCGCCGGATCAGCTGGGCCCGAATGCCGTCCCATTTCCATTCCGCCTGCCAGGCGGCCGCCGCGCCCAGCGTGGACGGCTCATCCTCCAGCGGCGAGGCCAGGAAGAAGGGATAGGGCGTGGCCTGGTCCAGGTCGTCATCGGAGGCCGGGGCGATCAGGCGCTGGAAGAACTGGGGTGTGGCCTGCCAGCGTCCCATCAGGCGATGGGCAACCAGGCTGGAGTCGACCCCGGCCACTTCGGCCAGGGCACGTGTGACCAGGCGCCTGGAAACGCCGACGCGAAAGCCGCCGGTGAGGATCTTGTTGAGCAGAAAGCGCTCAGTGCCGCTGAGGCTGGACCATAGCTCGGTTACCCGCTGTCGACGGGTGTCGTCATCAAGCTGACGCAGCGGCTGGACCTGCTGCTCGATCAGCTCATGCAGTGCCGGTGAGGTGTCATTCTGCGCGCTGTCGGGCAGGAGGAGGTGCATGGTTTCGGCCAGGTCGCCGACATGCTCGTAGCTGTCTTCGACCAGCCAGGCCGGCAGTCCGCTGGCCGCAACCGTCCATTCGCGCAACTCGCGCGTGTTGACCAGGCGCTTGAGCCGGCGACCGGTCAGGAAGCGCACCGCCCAGGCTGCATCGGCTGGCGGCGCCTGGCGGAAATAGTCGACCAGGGCGGCGAGCTTGGCGTTGGTCGCCGTGGTCCGGTCCAGGCGATCGAACAGCGCGGCAAAGCGCTTCATGCCGGCCGCTGTCCCAGGTTCTGACGCAGGTTCCAGGATTCAGTGTCCAGGCCCTGTTCGCGCAGGTAGCCGGCCAGGGCCTCGCCATTGCCGTGGATGGTGATTACCCGCTTGGCCGCCATGTCCTGGGCCGTTTTGATCAGGGCCGGCCAGTCGGCGTGGTCGGAGAGGATGAATCCGCGGTCGTAGCCGCGTCGGCGCCGATTGCCGCGGACTCGCATCCAGCCGGAAACGAAGCCGGACGAGTGCCTGGGAAAACGTCGCATCCACGGCGAGCCGGCTGCCGAGGGCGGGGCCATGACCAGGTCGCCGGCGAACTTGTAGCCCTTGTCCGCCTCGCTGACCGGGCGGGTGTCGATCAGCCCCAGGCCCTGCGCCCGGTAGCAGTCGGTCAGCGGCTGCATGGCGCCATGCAGCCAGACCGGCCCAAGCGCTCGGCCATGCAGTTCGGCCAGCACGCGCTGGGCCTTGCCCAGGGCGTAGCAGAACAAGACGGCGGGACGCTGCTGTTGACGACAGCCTTGCCACCAGTCCAGGATTTCTGCGATCACCTCGCCGGTGTCCTGCCAGCGGTAGACCGGCAGGCCGAAAGTACACTCGGTCAGCCAGGTGTCGCAGGCAAAGGGCTCGAAAGGCGCGCAGGTCGGGTCGGGCGCGCGCTTGAAATCACCGGACACACCCCAAGTGCCGTCGTCGGTCTCGACACGCACCGTCGCTGAACCCAGGATATGACCGGCCGGAAACAGGGTCACCCGGGCCCGACCCAGGTCGAAAGGCTGGCCATACTGGCAGGCGGTGAAAGTGTTGGCACCGCCCACCCGGTGGTCGAGTACCGGGATGCCGGGGCCTGCGGCAAATACCTCACCATTGCCCGAGCGGGCATGGTCGGCATGGGCATGCGTGATCACGGCCCGCGGTACGGGTGTCAGCGGGTCAATCCAGAACTCGCCAGCCGGGCAGTACAGTCCGCCAGCATCGGGGTAAAGCAGGCCCTTGTGCATATGCAAAGAGTGCCCCAGAGGCAGTGAAATCACTGCCAAGGTGAATGGTTTTCAGCCCGATGGGTTGGAGAGGAAACGCCCCGGCTGCGGGGAGAGTCGGACAGGAGAGGCAGCCGGGGCGCGGATGGAACTGTATTTAACTGTAATGATAATGATTTGCATTACAGAAGTCAAGCGCTAGTCCCAAGCTATCTTTCCCCGTCCGCCAACCATCGATGCATCCAGCCCTCGAGACGCCGGTACATATCCACCCGGTCGGCCACGTTCTGAAACTGGTGCGGCTGATCCGGGTAGCTGACCGCCTCGAAGACACGGTCATGCTGCTCCAGCGCTTCGACGACGAGCTGGAACTGACGGAAGGGCGCGCGGATATCAGCTTCGCCATGCATGATCAGGATCGGCGTTCGCACTTGGTCGAGGAGAGCGACCGAATCACTGCGACGGTAGGCTTCGGGGTTGTCTTCGGGCGAGCCGCGATGACCTTCGCGTGTGAACAGGCGGCCGAGCCGGTCGGCGTTCTGGTAGGCATCGGCGAAGTCGTAGATGCCGCCCATGGGCACGGCGGCGTCGAAGGCGTCCAGGTCGCGGGTAACGGCTCCCAAGCTGATGATGCCGCCGTAGCTGTAGCCATAGATGCCGACCTTGCCATTGGACCAGCCTTGCCGGCGCACCCAGTGGGCAGCGTCGGCGGCATCCAGCGACTGGGTGTTGGCCCAGTCTTCGACCGCCAGATCCTGAAAGCCGCGACCAAAGCCTGAGCCGCCACGGTAGTTGACAGCCAGCACCACGTAGCCTTGCTGGGCCAAGCGCTGCTCGACCAGGTTCAGGCCGTTGTAATAGGAGTTGGTGCCACCACCATGGACCTGGACCACGGTGGGATAGGGCTGGTTGGGATCGAAGTCGGGCGGAACGAATTTGAAGGCCTGTATGTAGAGGCCGTCGCGGGCTCGGTAGCTGATTTCGGTGGGTTGCTGCAAGCCCTGCCAGCGGCTGGAAACGTCCGTGGCCTGGCGGACGCTGCCGCCATCGCGCTCGATCAGGTCGAGCTCGCGCCCGCGGGTTGGCGTGGAGCGAACAAAGGCGAAACGCTCGCCGTTGGCGCTGGCATCGAAACCGTTGATCACGCCGCCGGTGTTGGTGACCCGAGTCGCCACACCTCCGTTGGCCGGTACCCGCCACAAGTCCCGCTCGCCGCGCTCGTGGACGATAAAGAACAGCTCGCTGCCGTCGGCAGACCAGGCCGGCGCATCGACTTCCATGGCGGTGACCTGCGTCTCGATGCGGGTTTCGCCGCCGCTGAGATCGACCAGGTAGATGTCGGCCATATCCAGGTACCAGAAGCCGTCCTTGGATGTGCCATAGGCGGCCACCGTGGTGCCGTCCGGACTGAAGGCCGGCATGCCGCGGGCCATGAATCCGCTCGACAACTGCCGGGCTTCGCCGCTGTCGACGGTTACCAGCCAGAGGTCATCCTCCCAGAAATCGGTTTGGTTGGAGGTGAACACCACATGGCGCCCGTCCGGGGACCAGGCGTGGCCGAAGCGGGTCTCGTCGATATCCATCGCGTTGCGGGTCAGCTGGCGTGGCGGCGACTGGCCGTCGGTCGCTACCAGCCACAGGTCCTGGTGGCCCGAGCGGCCGCTGGCAAAAAGGATCTGGCTGCCATCCGGAGAAGGGCTGGGCAGGCGCACGTCCAAATCATCGTTGGTCAATCGAAGGGCCTCGCCCTCGGCCAGCTTGTACACGTGCAAATCATTGTCATGGACGAAAACCAGGCGCTGGCCATCAGCGAACCAGGTTGCTGAATGGCCGTCGCCGAGACGGTTAAGCGCTCCTGTGTCGATGTCCAGGGAGTAGAGCCCGCGCTTGCCAGGCGTGCTGATCGTCAGGACCGCGTGACTGGCGTCTGGCGACAGCCGGGCCTGTAACACCCCGTCGTGACCGGTACCGCGGCAGACCGTGGTTTCGCAGATGGTTTCCCATTCGAGCGCGACGGCTGGCGCTTGGGTCGAGGCGGCGCTGATTGGCAGCATGAACAGCGCCGACAAGGAGAGGACCAAGGCGGCGAGACAGGGACGAAGGGAGGTTGAGTTCATGAAGGCTCGTGGCAAAAACGCCAGTATCGCACGCGCTGACATAGCGTGGCCACCGGGGCAGGGCCGGTCGCCCGGCACGCCTCAACTTCCCCGGCAATCGGGCGTGCGCTGGCGCCCATCTTCTCACTGGTGTCCTCCCGAGGCGCCCAAGCACGTAGACCTTAATACAGGGAGGTTCCGGCCCGGCCTGCTGGCCCGGGCCCTAGCCCGGACAATTCATGAACTTGCGCGCGCCCTCGCTAGTCTATTGTCCGCACAGCGTATTTTCCTCAGTCGGTCGTATGGCCTGATACGCCGCTCCATC
>SLQY01000288.1 GCA_007131235.1 Wenzhouxiangella sp. | reverse complement strand
GGCCGGTATTCTAACCAACTGAACTACCACTCCTAAACCTGGTGGGTGCTGGAGGGCTCGAACCTCCGACCCTCGCCTTGTAAGGGCGATGCTCTCCCAGCTGAGCTAAGCACCCTGGGCAATAAGCCCGCTATTTTATCGCGTCTTTAAAGCCTTTACCAGCCTTAAATGAAGGAGTTTTCGACGCCTTGATCTTGATCGTTTCGCCGGTAGCCGGGTTGCGACCGGTGCGGGCTGCGCGCTTCTTCACCGAGAAGGTGCCAAAGCCAATCAGAGAAACGGTGTCGCCCTTCTTCAGGGCCTTGCCAATGGTTTCGATGGTGGCATCAAGCGCACGCTGCGAATCGGCCTTCGACAAGCCGGACGCAGCCGACACGCTGTCAATCAGTTCGGATTTATTCATTCTGTGTTGCTCCAAATCGTTATCTTGATGAAATGTCTCAGCGACTACCCCTACTCAGCTTTCGAGCTCTGCCGGTTCATGCCACTGAATCATGACGGCCGGAGATAGTATCTCAGCAAGTCGATACCATCAACCACCAACGGGCGCAAAACGACCCAGAGTTGCTGAAAAAATGCCGAGTTGCAGAGATTCTACCGCAGACGCGCCCTTAATGGGCACGGACTGTGGATCCTGAGGCATCTTTTTTTCCTGCAACCGGGTCCGTGCCACCTTCCGCCGACTCGGTACCCTGGACCAGGGCCAGCTCCAGCACCTCGTCGATCCAGGTCACGGGACGAATTTCCAGGTCCTTCTTGATCCGGTCGGGAATCTCGGCCAGGTCCTTTTCGTTCTCCTCCGGAATCAGCACCAGACGAATGCCGCCGCGCAAGGCGGCCAGCAACTTCTCCTTCAGACCGCCAATCGGCAACACCTTGCCTCTGAGGGTGATCTCTCCGGTCATGGCGACATCCGAGCGCACGGCTATGCCTGTCAACACCGACACCAACGCCGTGACCATGGCAATACCTGCGCTGGGCCCATCCTTGGGGGTCGCACCTTCGGGAACATGAATGTGGATATCGCGGTTCTGGTGAAAATCTTCGGCAATACCCAAGCCCTGGGCCCGCGAACGAACCACTGACAAGGCCGCCTGCACCGACTCCTGCATCACGCTGCCAAGCTGGCCGGTATGGGTCAGCTTGCCCTTGCCCGGGAGGGCGGCCGCTTCGATCTGCAGCAATTCGCCGCCGACCTCGGTCCAGGCCAGGCCAGTCACCTGCCCGATCTCGCTTTGTTCCTCGGCACGTCCGAAACGGTGCCGGCGAACCCCCAGGTACTTGTCCAGGTTGCGAGTAGTGACCTGACGCCGCTCCATTTTATCGTCCAGGCTAAGTTCCTTGACCACCTTGCGACAAATCTTGGCCAGCTCACGCTCCAGGTTGCGCACGCCAGCCTCGCGCGTGTAATAGCGAATAATATCGATGATGGCCGTCTCACTCACCGACAGCTCATCTTCCTTCAACCCGTGCTGCTTCATCTGCTTGTCAAGCAAGTAACGTGTAGCGATATTGAGCTTTTCGTCTTCGGTATAGCCCGGAATGCGGATGATCTCCATCCGGTCGAGTAACGGCGGCGGAATGTTCAGCGAATTGGCGGTCGCCAGAAACATGACTTCCGACAAGTCGAAATCGACTTCCAGGTAATGATCACCAAAAGTGTTGTTCTGCTCGGGATCAAGCACCTCGAGCAGGGCCGACGAAGGATCCCCACGGAAATCCATCGACATCTTGTCGAGCTCATCGAGCATGAACAAGGGGTTGCGCGCACCAATCTTGCCCATGTTCTGCAGCACACGCCCTGGCATTGAGCCTATATAGGTGCGTCGATGACCGCGAATCTCGGCCTCGTCACGGACCCCGCCCAGGCTCATGCGAACGAACTTGCGACCGGTCGCTCGGGCAATCGACTTGCCCAGCGAGGTCTTGCCTACACCCGGCGGGCCTACCAGGCAAAGAATCGGACCCTTGAGCTTCTTGACCCGCTGCTGAACAGCAAGGTACTCAAGAATTCGCTCCTTGACCCGCTCCAGCCCGTAGTGGTCGGCTTCCAGCACATCCTCGGCAGCCTTGAGATCGTTGCAGATCTTGCTGCGCTTCTTCCACGGCATCATCAACATCCAGTCAAGATAGTTGCGCACAACCGTGGCTTCGGCCGACATCGGCGACATCATCTTGAGCTTGTTGAACTCCGACCGGGCTTTCTCCAGAGCCTCTTTCGGCATGCCAGCCTTTTCGATCCGGGTCTCAAGGTCGCCCAGGTCATTGCCCGACTCGTCGAGGTCGCCCAACTCCTTCTGAATGGCCTTCATTTGCTCATTCAAGTAGTATTCGCGCTGGCTCTTTTCCATCTGGGTCTTGACCCGTCCGCGGATACGCTTCTCGAGCTTGAGCACGTCAATCTCGCCCTCGACCAGCGCCATCAGGCGCTCCATGCGCTCCATGATCGACGCGGTTTCCAGGATCTGCTGCTTGTCCTCGATCCGAATCCCGAGATGGGCGGCGATGGTGTCGGCCAGGCGGCTGGCATCTTCAATACCGGCCAGCGTGGTCAGCAATTCCGGTGGAATCTTGCGGCTGAGCTTGACGTACTGCTCGAACAGGCTCATCAGGCTGCGCGTGGTCACTTCCAGTGCCCGCGGATCGCTTTCCACCGGCGTATCGAGATACTCCCAACGCCCGGCCAGATAGCCTTCGGTTTCCTCCAGCTCATGCACTCGCACGCGCTCAACGCCCTCGACCAGGACCTTGGTTGTTCCGTCCGGGAGGCGAAGCATCTGCAGAATGCTGGCAATGGTTCCGCAACCGAACAAATCGTCCGGTTCCGGCGACTCGATCTCGGGGTTTTTCTGGGTAACCAGCAGGATCTGCTTGTCGACGTTCATGGTTTCTTCGAGCGCGCGAACCGAGCGCTCGCGACCCACGAACAAGGGAATTACCATGTGTGGGAACACCACGACATCCCGCAGGCTTAGCACCGGCGTGGGTTGGCGAGGAGGCTGGTTGGCGCTTTCAGGCAGTTCGTTACTGGCCATGGTCTTGTTTTGTCCTGTCATGACGCATTCGGAGGAATGCGACTTTAGTGATCATTGCTGAGCATATATTGGCGCAACACCAATGCGATTCAAGCATTGGTGAAATACAGGTAGGCGCCGGCCACTTCGGCCAGCGGTATTCGGGCGAAGGAAAAGCTCAGGATTCAGCGCCAGCGCGCTGCTGCTGGGTACCGTCGTAGATGATGTAAGGTGCCGACTCACCGTTGATCACGGCCTCGTCGACGACCATCTTGCTGACATTCTCCATCGACGGCAGGTCGTACATGCTCTCCAGCAGAACATTCTCGAGAATGGTTCTCAGCCCGCGCGCGCCGGTCTTGCGCGCCATGGCCTTGCGTGCAATCGCGTGCAAGGCATCTTCACGCACCTCCAGTTCGCAGCGATCCATCTCAAACAGCTTGCGGAACTGCTTGACCACGGCATTCTTCGGCTCGATCAGGATTCGCACCAGGGCATCCTCGTCCAGCTCAGCCAGCGTAGCCACAACCGGCATTCGACCGACGAACTCCGGAATCAAGCCGTAGCGAATCAGATCCTCCGGTTCGACTGCCGCCAGAACGGTCGACAAATCCATGGACTCGGCACTGCGGACCTGGGCCTTGAAGCCAATGCCGGCCGACTGCGAGCGAGCCTGAATGACCTTGTCCAGGCCGGCAAACGCGCCTCCACAGATGAAAAGGATATTACGCGTGTCTACCTGCAGGAATTCCTGCTGCGGGTGCTTCCGGCCACCCTGCGGCGGCACCGAGGCCATGGTACCCTCGATCAGCTTAAGCAGGGCCTGTTGCACACCCTCGCCGGACACATCCCGGGTGATGGAAGGATTTTCTGCCTTGCGCGAGATCTTGTCGATTTCATCGATGTAGACGATCCCGCTCTGGGCTTTCTCTACGTCGTAGTCGCACTTCTGCAACAGCTTCTGGATGATGTTTTCAACGTCCTCGCCAACGTAACCGGCCTCGGTCAACGTTGTCGCGTCAGCGATCGTGAATGGGACGTTGAGCATCCGCGCCAGGGTCTCTGCCAACAACGTCTTGCCCGAGCCAGTGGGCCCAATCAGCAGAATATTGGACTTGGCCAGCTCCACATCGTCCCGGTGCTTGTGCGATTCGAGGCGTTTGTAGTGGTTGTAAACAGCCACCGACAAGACCTTCTTGGCTGCCTGCTGACCAATGACGTAGTTGTCCAGGAAAGCGTGGATCTCGCGCGGGGTCGGCAGCTGCTCGCGTTCGGCCAGGCTGGATTCTTCCAGCTCTTCCCGGATGATGTCGTTACACAGCTCGACGCACTCGTCACAGATATACACGCTGGGGCCGGCGATGAGCTTGCGCACCTCATGCTGGCTCTTGCCACAGAACGAGCAGTAAAGGATCTTTCCGTCGCTGGTCGAATCACTCATCGGCGTTTCGGGCCTTGCATTTAATCATTGGGACAGTTTACCCGAAGTTGTCAAGACTTACGTTGACGCCCGAGTGTCGAGCACCTCGTCGATCAGGCCATACGCCTTGGCATCAATGGCCGAGAGAAACTTGTCGCGGTCGGTGTCGGCTTCGATGGTCTCCAGCGGTTGGCCGGTGTGCTTTTGCAGGATGCGATTGAGCGTATCCTTCATCTTCAGAATTTCCCGGGCATGAATGTCGATATCCGAAGCCTGGCCCTGGAAACCGCCCAGCGGCTGGTGGATCATCACGCGCGAATGCGGCAAAGCATAGCGCTTGTTAGCGGCACCCGCCGCCAACAGCAGGGCGCCCATGCTGGCCGCCTGACCAACACACATTGTTGCCACATCAGGCTTTATGAATTGCATGGTGTCATAAATAGCCATCCCTGCCGTGACAACGCCGCCAGGAGAGTTAATGTAGATGTTGATGTCCTTGTCAGGGTTTTCCGACTCCAGGTACAACAGCTGCGCCACAACCAGGTTGGCCATATGGTCTTCGATCGGGCCGACAATGAAAATCACGCGCTCCTTGAGCAGGCGCGAGTAGATGTCGTAGGCCCGCTCTCCTCGAGCGGACTGCTCGACGACCATGGGCACCAGGTTCAAGGCTTTTTCGTTCATTCCTGCTCCAGGGCTTGCTTGAAACTCATCGACTTTTCAGCCACTTTAGCCTGCTCGAGCAAGGCATCGACCACCTGCTCTTCAAGCACCATATTCTCCAGCTGGTCCATCAAACGCTCGTCAGAGCGATAAATCTCGATGATCTGAGCCGGTGTTTCGTAAGTTTCGGCGACTTCCTCGAGCTTGGCCTGGACCCGAGCCGGGTCAATTTGAATACCGGACTGGCGCGCAAACTCTCCGAACAGCAATCCGAGCCGCAGGCGCTTTTCTGCCGACTCGCGAAAAGCCTCGGGCCCGGGCACCTGGGCGGCATCGCCCTGCTGTTGCGCCTGCGCCTGCACCTGCGACTGCATCTGGCGCATTTCCTGCTGCAGGCTGCTGGCCGGCAACGGCAAATCCGCATACTTGGCAAGCAGTTGGTCAGTCACGGACCGCTTGAGACGGTTGGTCACCGCGGCCCGCAGCTCGCGCTCCAGGTTGCGGCGCACATCGGCGCGCAGTTGCTCGATACCGCCTTCGACTCCGAACGCAGCGGCGAACTCATCGTCCACCTCGGGCAGCACAGAATGCTCGACCTTCTGGACCTTGAGCTCAACCTCGGCAGTCTTGCCGGCCAGCGATTCGTGGCGGTAGCTTTCCGGAAAACTCAGCGTCACCGTCTTTTCATCGCCGGCGCTGACACCTTCAAGCGCCGCCTGAAGCTCGGGGAAGCTCTCCAACGCACCCAGTGTTGGCGCTATCTCGTGCCGACCGGTATCCGGAACCTTCTGGCCATCGAGATCCGCGACATAAGACAACCGGACGCGGTCACCGTCCTCGGCAGGACGCTCGACATCCTGCCACTGGCGACGCTGCTCGCGCAGGGTTTCGATCATGTCGTCTATGTCGGTGTCGACCACCTCGGCAACGGGCTTTTCGATTTCCAGATCGTCAACGGCAATCTCCGGCAGCTCGGGAAACACTTCAAGCTCGGCAATGAACTCGAAACCGTTGTCGCCGCCGGCCGAGGAGGGCTCGAGGCGGGTCACACCGGCGACGCGCATATCCTGCTCGCCGATGGCCTCTTCCAGGCTGCTTTGCATGACCTGGCTCAGAACTTCCTCGCGAACCTGCTTGCCGTAGCGCTGGCGGATGACGTTCATCGGCACCTTGCCCGGCCGGAAACCCTTGAGCCGGACCTCGCGGCGAAGTTCGTTCAAGCGCCCTGCTACGCGGGAGTCTATATCGTCGGCCGGAACCTGGACGGTCATGCGCCGCTCCAGATCCCCCGTCTTTTCAACCGATACCTGCATGACTGATTCTTCTGGATTGTAGTGTTGGGTCATTGAGAAACCGACGTTCCGCGGGAACACCGGTGGCGAGAATGTGGTGGGCCGTCAGGGACTCGAACCCCGAACCTACTGATTAAGAGTCAGCTGCTCTACCATTGAGCTAACGGCCCGCTATGAATTTGGGGTGAGCGACGGGGGTTGAACCCGCGACCTCTGGAGCCACAATCCAGTGCTCTACCAACTGAGCTACGCCCACCATCAAAACCGTATTGTCTGTCGTTCTCGAGTCACCTTCGTGACCCGGTATTGTAGCGCGTTGACCATGGCTAATGGCGCGCCCGGCAGGACTCGAACCTGCAACCGCCGGCTTAGAAGGCCGATGCTCTATCCGGTTGAGCTACAGGCGCCCGGTCCAGATCAATTCTTGGTCGGGGTGACAGGATTCGAACCTGTGACCTACTGCTCCCAAAGCAGTTGCGCTACCAGGCTGCGCTACACCCCGCGCTTTAGCCGGGCAATGGTACAGGCAAGGGTGATCCGGGTCAATGGGTAGGACGGTAATGGCTCGGTTCGAACCGGTTGTCTATTGTCGGAGGTTCGAACCCTTCCGGGCGCGATGCTGGGCTGTCCTGCCCCCTTCAACGACAAAGGCCCCATCATTCGACGGGGCCTTTGAAAATATGGCGCGCCCGGAAGGATTCGAACCTCCGACCGCCTGGTTCGTAGCCAGGTACTCTATCCAGCTGAGCTACGGGCGCGTTGAACTGCAAGCCGCGCATTATGAAAAAACAGCGCGGCGCTGTCAAGCACTTTCGAGGTTGCTTCCTGGCCGTGCCGGGCCAGGCTGGCAGCGTGATGGCCGACCCTGGCAGCTTCCAGTATGATCTGAAGTTCGTCTGTCGACTATCTTCAATGCCGATCCGAAGCCATCTGAATGCTGAATTTCCACCTGGCCCAGTTAGCGGGGTCGGTCTGCATCGGCTGCTCCATGTCGAGGCGGCCAGTTGAGCACGCGTCGAAGAAGGCAGCCATTCACTCGCCTCTACCTGGGCAAGCCCTGGTGCGAAGCAATCGAGCTGGACAGCGGCCGGCGGCTGATCGCGCGGCCGATGCGTTCAAGCGACGGCCCGACCCTGCGCCGCAGCTTCGCCAAGCTCACCGCGGAAGAAATCCGCATGCGGTTCATGCACCCGATCAAGGAGCTGACTCCGGACTACGCTGACAAGCTGGCCAGGATTGATCCTGACCGCGAGTTTGCCCTGGTCCTGGTCGAGAACCTGCCTCCGGAGAAGGCACTGATCGGTGCAGTCGCCCGCGCCGCGATTGAGAAAAACACGCGGCGAGCCGAGTTCGCCATCATTGTTGGCAGCGAAATCGCCGGTTTTGGCCTTGGCCGCTACTTGCTGTCACGGGTGATTGAATGGGCACGAAAAAAACGTCTGGAAGAACTGTACGGCCGCGTACTGAACAACAATCACCCGATGCTCGGTCTCGCTCAACGACTGGGCTTCAAGCGCCGTCTCAGCGCCGAGGAAGACGAGGTCGTAGAGGTGTTCATGCCGTTCAATCGCCGAACTGAATCCGCTCCTGTGCCGCCTGAATGACATTGCCCTGCAGGTAGTCGACCGCGGAACTCCACAAATGCGCGGCGGCGCCGGCGTCTTCGATCATTGGCATGATGATGCGTGTACCTGCACTGCGCACCGGAGCAGTCAACTCATCGAGATCGTGGGCAAGGTTGTCCGACAGGGCAAGGCGATGCACGAATTCAGGTGACATGCGCAGATAGTCACATTTCAGGCGTCCCCGGAGCAGCTGCCAATTGCTGTGATCGTCGATATGAGAAAAACAAATTCCCACACCATGCTCCCTGGTCACTGCCAACAACGCCTCCATGCCCTTGATGTGCGCCATGCCGTCTGACAAATGAAAATCCAGAACAAGGCGGTTGCCAAGCGAAGGGCCCAGCTCAACCTGCCGAACGAACTGCTCGAAACGTTTCTTGTTGACCAGCAACTCGTCAGCCTGGCTGACAAACAGGCGAATAGGATCATGGCGGTATCGCTCACTCAGTAACTGAATCGCACGGTTAAGCATCCACCGATCCAACGTTGGCAACAGGCTGGCATTTCTGGCCATCGGCAGGAAGTCGGCGGCTGCTATCAGCTCTCCGTCGCCAGTTTTGAGCCTCGGCAGCATCTGAAAGCAATGGGTACCCTGCCCTCGGGTCGACAACAAGGCCTGGAAAACGACGCGAACCTCGTTGTTGCGCAAAGCCTGCATCAGCAAACCCAGCATGCGCCGATGATCGGCCGAGGCCTGGGCTGCAGAAATGCTTGCCGTGACAGACACCCACTCATTGCCCCCATGACGACGCACTTCCTCGATACAACTGACCACCCGGGTCAACATTTGGCCGCCGTCGGTGAAGCGCAGGTCGAACGGGCAAAAACCCAGACTCACCGTCACGGCCGCCTGGTCACCGGTCAGTTCAAATGCGCGGTTGGACAAGGACTGGAAAAGCTGCTGACTGGCCTCACGCATGCTGTCCACATCCTGCCCCTGGACCAGGGCAACCAGCCCGGACTCGCTGACAAACAGGACATCATCGACCTTGTCAAAATGACGATCGAACTGGGCGCGCAGCTGCTTGCGCAAGCCGAACAGACCCGCGTAGCCATGTTCCTCGCGCAAGTCCTGCCAATGGTCGACCAACAGGCATACCAAGGCATTGGCCCTTGCGGGCAAGGGTTCCTTGAATTCCTGAAAGGCCTGGTCAAGAAGCTCCAGAAAGCCAGATTCCGACATGAATCCCCCGATTTGAGCTCGAACTTCACGTAACGCTGCGAAGCAAAACCCGATATGAAGCGATACCCAATATTAACCTGAGAGACGCTTCGTTTCATGAACCAGTCAGCGCGCGCCCGCTTGTGCCAGAATGCAAGCCATGCATGCAGGGTAAGCGACATCATGACCGCACAGCAATTCATGCTGCTTCGCCTGGCCGGCCCCGAACTTGAGATTCCGACCGCTGATCGGAGCATCTGGCTGCTGGGACGTGGCCTCGATTGTGACCTGGTCTTGCCTCACGCCAGCGTCTCGCGTCATCACGCCCGCCTTGACCTCTCGGCGGGCCGGATAGAAGACCTCGACAGCAGTGTCGGGACTCAGGTCAATGCTGTATCCATCAAGCAGCATACACTCAGTGCAGGCGACCGGGTTCAGCTGGGGCCGTGGCACTTCGCGATTGCCCCGGTCGAGGACCGGGCTGTCGGTGCCACGCTACAGCGCGCTGTACTGACCGAAGCCCTGGCAGCACCTCGTCTCGAGTTGCTGCTTGCGTTCAGTGAAACCATCAATCGCGCGGCCAGCGAGACCGAGATTCATCAAGCCCTGGTCGAGGCCGCGTTGGCAGGCAGTGGTTGCCGCCGCGCAGCCAGTGTCGATTTGACACGGCCGGATCACCCCGTCCTGGCACAAACCATGGTTGACGATGAGACGTTTCAAGTCAGTCGACAGCTGGTTGATGCCACCCGCCGCGGCGGAGTCATCCAACTGGGTCAGCTGGACACTGGCGAGCGCAGCCACAGCATCCAGGCCTGTCATCTGGTCAGTGCCACGGCGGTGGCATTGATGAGTCGCGACAAGCCGGTCGCCTGCCTCTATCTCGATGCGCGCGGAGACGAACTCGTGGAAATGCCCGAGACGGCCCGCTTTTGCCAGGCCCTTGCGCGCATGGCAGAACTCGCGCTGGCTCGTTTGCACCACCAGCAGGAAATGTGGCGCCAGCGCGAACAGATCTATGCCGATCTCCACGACGACCTGGGCGCCCGCCTGCTCAACCAGGTCTACCGGGCTGCAGATACCGCCAGCGCCGATGAAGCGCGAGCAATGCTGGCCGACTTGAGAGATGTCGTCTCCCGACCGAAACACGGCGAAATGGCGCTGAATGAGTTAATTGCCCGGCTGCGAGCCGAAACAGCACGCCGTCTGGACCTGGCCAAGGTCGAGATGAAGTGGACGCTGGAGCCACTGCCTGATCATATCTGCTGGAGCAATCGAGCGGCCGCCTTGCTCAGCCGCTGCCTGCGAGAATTGATCAGCAATGCCTTGCGCCACGCTGATCCTACCGGTATCCATATTGCTATCGAGACGCGCAATGCCGGCCTGAGCTGCCGAGTTCGTCATGATGGCCACTTCCAGGATCCTGCGAAGTGGCAGTACGGTCGCGGTACGCGCAGCCTGATCGATCGCAGTCGCGCCCTGGGGGGGCAGATCAGCTGGTGCAAACATCAGACTGAGTTGGAAGCCTGCCTGGTGGTCGACCTGGAGCCGGCCCCATGAGGGCTGGCGGGCGTTTGGACCGATGCCTGATCATCGAGGATTTACCGGCCGCTCGTGATTGGCTGAGTAAGGCGGTGACCGAAGCCTTTCCCGGCATACAGGTCAGCGAGGCCGAGGACTGCACCACGGCGCGCCAATTGCTGTCGAAGCTGCTGCCCGACCTGGCGCTGGTCGACCTTGGCCTGCC
>SLQY01000250.1 GCA_007131235.1 Wenzhouxiangella sp. | reverse complement strand
CGCGCTGGATGGCGTCGACGGCTGGGTAGCGCGCCGGCTTGATCAGTGCACGGCATTCGGTGCCCGGTTCGATATGGAAGTGGACGCAGCCCTGATCATGGTGCTGTGCCTGGCGCTGTGGTTCAGCGGTCAGGCAGAGCCTTGGGTATTGTTGATTGGCGCGATGCGCTACGCGTTTGTGCTTGCCGGTAGCATCTTTGCTTGGCTGAGAAGTCCGTTGCCGGATAGTTTTCGGCGAAAGATGGTTTGTGTGGTGCAGGTGGCGGCATTGTTGATTGCGCTATCGCCGCTGGTGGGGCCGGGTCTTCAGGCCATGCTGCTAGCCGCCGCCTTGCTGTCGTTGCTTTACTCTTTCGCGGTTGATGTGGTCTGGCTGTGGCAAAAAAGGCTGCCGGAGCCAGCGCGAACTTACAAACCCAATCGGAGCGTCCAATGAACAAGTTCGAAAAGTTGATTTGCGTTGGCTTGGCTTTGGGCCTGGCGTCCACCACATTGGCCGAGCCGCGCGAATTCAAGATCGACGAGGACCACTTTTCGATCATGTTCCGGGTCAGCCATGTCGGTTTCGCCGACCAGATCGGCCTGTTCCTGACGGCCAGCGGCAGCTTCGTGTACGACGAGGAGGCCAACGAACTGCACTCCGGCGAGGTGGCAGTGGATGCCAGCAGCGTGTTCACCAATCACGAGGGTCGCGACGACCATGTTCGCAACCGAGATTTTCTCCACGCCCGACGGCATGACACCATCCGCTTCGAGGCCGATGGCTGGTATCCCAGCGAGGAGGATCCGCGTAGCGGACGCCTGACCGGCGAGCTCACAATGCTGGGCGAGACCCGTCCGGTTGAGCTGGCCGCGACCATCAACAAGATGGATGACTTCCCCTTCGGCCATGAGAAATACACCATGGGCGTATCGGCCAGCACCACCATTCTCCGCAGTGAATGGGGCATGACCTACGGTGTCGAAGACGGCATGGTCGGTGACGAGGTCCACCTGGCCTTCGAGTTCGAAGCTCTGGCACAATGACTGGACGAGTCGTCAGCGCCGAGACCTTCTCAGCCCCTTTTTGATTGAGGAGGTCCAGGCGGCCAGGCCGTCTTGGCCGAGACCAGGGCTCAGTCGCGCAGGCGCTCTCGATTCGAGTTCATTCGCTTGAAGCGCCTTTTGATGGCCAGTCGGGCTGGCTCCTTCGCCCGGATCACCACCCACGGTGCGCCCGCGATCAGGCCAGGTGGAAAGGCTGAAACCAGGGCGCCGGCCATTATCGCCAATACAACCGGTACCCAGTAGTTGCCATCCAGCACCAGCCAGGGCAGAAGCCAGGGCAAGCCTGCGATAAGCAGTCCGCCAATCACGGCGGCCGGTTTGCTGGCGGTTGCACGCAGTTCAAAACCGCAATCCCGACAGGTCAGCTTGAGACCGCGATACAGGTCATCCAGGTCTTGCGGGTGCAGATGTCTCTGGCAATTTGGACAGACTTTGGCATCTCGCATCCTCCATATGTTAACGCGAGCTTTCGAACCGGTCGTCGAACAGGGCATCCGGCAGTGACAACAGTTCAGCCTCAACGCTCACGAAATGGTCATTGGTACCGGCACCGCTAGTAGCAATCCCCAGCGTGTCGTCATAAGACCCAGTCGATGCAGCGGTCAGCGTGATCTCGATCTGGCAGGATTGGCCGGCAGCCAGGCTCAGGCCAGTGCAGCCGTTGTTGGCAATTGAGAAAGCAGAACCATTCAACAGAACCGCACTGTCAACGCTTAACTGCGACCCGCTGATGCCATCATTGCGAACGGTCAAGGTCTGGCTTACAGGTACGTCGGCTGGGTCGACTGTTCCGAAGTCGAGATGGCCCGGTTCCAGGCTGGCGGTGGCGGTAGGCAGAATGTCGACCCTGCCTGGACTCAATAGCACAGTGCTAAGGTCCACGAGTTCGAAGGACGGGTCAACAAGCTCGATATTGCCGAGTGAAACATTGGCGACATCGCCAGCGCTGGCATCGGGTTTGACCGACAGGCGTAGGTCAAGCAGCGGTCCCGTCGGCAAGGTTTCCAGACCAGTCACAATCACCCGCAGGGTCGACGGCGAAATGTCGTTGCACGCAACGTTATGGTCCGGCAGCGATGCCACGATATCGATAAAGCCGCAGGCATTGCCACCGCCGCGAAGTTCGAGGATGTCTGTGTCAATGATGGTGGCATCAAACTGCAGCCCAATGGCCTCGATCGGGTTGTCGTCAATGCGGAATGGCATGCTGAGGTTGGCGTTGGCCAGGCCGCTGACATCCTGAAGCTGCAAGGCAGCGGCCGGCCCGATATCGAAGGCTTCGGACTCGAGGTTGAAGTCCGGGCTACTGGCGACCAGCGTATAGCTTGCCCCCATCATGTCAAGGTTCAGTCCGCCGAACGGGGTCAGGCCGTCGAGCACGTGCCAGATCAGGTTTGGCTGCAGGGTCGCCTGGCCACCGCTGGGGTCCGAGCCCAGTTCAAGATCAAAAGTTCTGGTTGGGCCGCTAAGCACGCGCAGGCCTTCGTCATCCCGAATCTCGACGGTCGGGTTCGGGTTCATCAATTGACCGATTACGGTGTCAGAAGGTTGGACGATGAAACTGGCCTCGGCCTCGCGTTGGAAGCGCAGCCGCCCCCAACCGTGCTGGAAATCGTGACCCGGGTCGCCGAGGTCATTGCTGCCGATGACCGATATGTCCTTCAGCCGCTCGACGATCATGTCAGCGGGGAAGAACATGAAGCTGCTGTGCCTGTGCCAGAGCAGTGCGGCCATGCCGG
>SLQY01000339.1 GCA_007131235.1 Wenzhouxiangella sp. | reverse complement strand
TGGTCGACACGAATGTACTGATCGACGTCCTTGAAAACGATCCGGACTGGGCCGACTGGTCGGTTGGGCAACTGCGGGCGCAGTCCAGGGTTTACCAACTGATCATCAACCCGATCATCTACTCCGAGCTGTCGCTGACATTTTCCACCGTCGAGGCGCTGGACCAGGTGCTGGACGATATGAAATTGCCTGTCGTCGAGATCCCGAAGCCCGCGCTGTTTCTGGCCGGAAAGGCTTTCGTGCAACACCGGCGCAACCAGGGAACCAAAAGCCATGTGCTGCCGGATTTTTTTATCGGCGCCCACGCCGCTGTCAGCGCACTGCCCGTGTTGACCCGGGATACCCGGCGATACAAGACTTATTTCTCGAGTATTCGGTTGGTGACGCCGGATTGAAAAAATTTCCAGGACATCCACCAGTCGCCGCTCGGACTCCGCCGTCAAACCGACTAGCCGCCCGCCTTCTGAAATTCGAGGACATGCACCGTTCGTGATCAAATACCGCCTGGGGAACGACGGGTTACCGCCGATACGACAATGCGCCTGGCGCGAGCGTTTGGGATTTGGGAACGCTTCTGGCTTTGGCTGCGAGCTTGGCCAGGGCTACCTGTTTGCTCGTCCGATGGCGCTGAAGCAGTTGCTGGATGAAGGCGAGGCCAATCCAGTTGGCCGATGATTAATGCCCGAGTCGGCGCTGGAGGAGTGTCTGGGTCACATATGCAGTCAGGAAGCGTGATTGCAAGCCGTGCGTTCATCCCCGGCTGATCCAGCCTTATGGCTATACTCTGATGTATGTGCTTGCGGTGCTTACTTGCTATTGCAGTTTTGGTGTTCAGCTTCCTGGAAGCCTGGGCGGCCGATTCTTTTTGTCTGCATTTAAGCCAGCGTGCCGTTGAAATCCGCGAGTTTCGGGATAGCGATCCTGCTGCCGGTGTGGCCGCTGGTAAGAGCGAGCTGGCCAGCATTCAGGAACAGGCCCTCGACTGTCCGGATGCACAAGCGTTGATCGAAGGGGCGATCGCGTCCAATCTGCACATTCTGGGACGCAATGAGGAAGCCCTTGAGCGATTCAAGCGGGGCCTTGAGCTGGCTCAAGACAATGATGACCCGGCCGTTCTGGCTGTTCTGCATCGGGGTGCCGGCGTGGCGCTGGCCGATCTCGAGGCCCATGACCGCGCGTTGGCCCATTACCTGGATTCCATGGCAGCCAGTGAGCGTCTGGGCGACACCATAGAAGTGGGCAAAACCGCGAGCAATATCGGCAACCTGTACAACATCCTGGGCGACCTGGACGCCGCGCGCGACTACCACCTGCAGGCCCTGAGCCGGTTTGAGCTGCTGGATTGGCCGATGGGCATTGCCGGCAGTTCGATCAACATGGGTTCGGTCGAAGCAAAGCTGGCTGACCGGGCGGCGAGAGCGGGGCTGGAGGATGAAGCCCTTCGGGCCAACCAGGCCTTGTTTGATCACAATGCCCGGGCTTTGGAGATTTTCCAGGCGCTGGACAACCGTCGGGGAATAGCCTATGCGTCCAACAATCTGGGCACAGCGCTGGATCGACTCGGCGAGCCGGAGCAGGCAATGGCCTATCACAACACGGCTCTGGAGCTTCGCCGAGAGATCGGTGATGTGTTTGGTGTCGTCCAGTCGCTGAAGACCATGGCTGATTCTGCCCTCGTGATGGGCCGGCTTGCCGAGGCCGAACGCCTTCTTGATGAGGCCGAGGCGGTGATACCAGAAGGCCATTTGAGCCTGGCTGTGGGTATCGCCGAACGCCGCGTTCGCGTGGCCGAGGCCGCGGAGGATTTTCGCCAGGCCCTGGCTTACCAGCGCGAAGTCACCCGGATCCGCTCGGAAATAAGCGAAGAAGAGTCGGTTCGGCGGGTCCAGGAGCTGCGCGTGGCGTTTGACGCGGAACAGCAGGAAAAAATGATCGACCTGCTGCGCAGCGAGGCGCTGGTGGCCGACCTGAGAGCCCAGCGCCAGCGGCTGTTGTTCCAGGTCAGTTTGGCGGTTGGTGTGCTTCTGTTCGCATTGATCCTGCTGCTGTACGGACGCTATCGCCTCAGAGTCCGGGTCAACGCGGAACTGCTCAAGGTGGCCAATACGGACACGCTGACCGGCTTGGCCAACCGGCGTGAGGTCAGCCGCCAGATCGAGGCTGGTATCGAGAGAAGCCGTCAGTCAGGTGAGCCGTTTGCCCTGATTCTTGCCGATATCGACGATTTCAAACCGATCAACGACCGTCTCGGTCACAAGGCCGGTGACGAAGTCCTGGTACATCTGGCCCGGATTCTGACCGAGAATGTCCGTGGCCGCGATCTGGTGGCACGCTGGGGTGGCGAGGAGTTCCTGTTGTTCCTGCCGTCGACCAACCTGGGAGCGGCCGAGATGGTGGCCAACAATCTCCGGAACGCCATCAGCAGCCAGCCCCTGGATCTTGATGGCGAGTCGATAAGCCTGACCCTGACCTTCGGCATCAGCGAATTTCGCCCCGGCGACACCGCCGAGTCGACCATTGCCGCGGCCGATCAGGCCATGTATCGCGGCAAGCAACGCGGCAAGAACCAGATTCTGACTGCAGAGTAATGGAGGGAAGAGCTCTGAGTTCTGGCGTGGCTCTTGAAGCAAGCGATGTCGAGGTGATTGGCGAGCTCATGGCCATTGGGCCATTGGCATTGAGCCCGGCGATGAGGCCGGGCGTTGATTCAATTGTCTGCTTTGCGGATGGAGCCATTTGATGCTGAATTCGCCCAATGAACGGCAGGTGCTGCCTGACGGCACACTGGA
>SLQY01000254.1 GCA_007131235.1 Wenzhouxiangella sp. | reverse complement strand
GGCGCTGGGCGGCTTCGGCCAGGGGCTGGATGAATTCGGCTACGGATTCGTCACCCTGGTGGGCTTCGATCAGGGCCTGGACCGGTTCGAAGAAGCTTTCCAGGTTCTTGCCTTCGTTGGCAATGATCTTGCGCCCGACCAGGTCCAGGGCCTGGACACCGTTGGTGCCTTCGTAGATCTGGGTGATGCGCACATCGCGGGCAAACTGTTCGACACCGGTGTCGGTGACATAGCCGGCACCGCCGTGGACCTGCATGCCGAGATTGGCGACCTCGAAGCCGATATCGGTGAAGTGGGCCTTGATGATCGGCGTCATCAGGGCAACGAAATAACCGGCCTTGCGGCGCACGTCGGGGTCGGGATGGTGCTGTTCCAGCTCGAGCTGGACGCCGGTGTACAGGCCCAGGGCGCGGGCACCTTCGATCATGGCCTTGGAGGTCAGCAGCATGCGGCGCACGTCCGGGTGGACAAGAATGGGATCGGCCGGCTTGTCGGGGTATTTCGCTCCGTCCAGGCTGCGGCCCTGCAGGCGTTCGCGGGCAAAGCTCACGGCGGCCTGGTAGGCGGCCGAGGCCATCCCCAGGCCCTGGATGCCGGTGACCAGCCGGGCGGCGTTCATCATCGTGAACATGGCGGCCAGGCCGCGGTTGGGTTCACCGATCAGGAAACCGGTCGCGCCTTCATAGACCATTTCGCAGGTTGAAGAGGCCTTGATGCCCATTTTCTTTTCAATGCCGGCGCACTTGACATGATTGCGCAGGCCCTGGGAGCCGTCGGCATTGACCAGGAACTTCGGCACGATGAACAGGCTGATGCCGCGCGTGCCGGCCGGCGCATCGGGCAGGCGGGCCAGAACCAGGTGAATGATGTTGTCGACCATATCGTGCTCGCCGGCCGAGATCCAGATCTTGGTGCCGGAGATCCGGTAACTGCCATCGTCCTGAGGCTCGGCGCGTGAACGGATCAGCCCAAGATCGGTGCCACACTGGGGCTCGGTCAGGTTCATGGTGCCGCCCCACTCGCCGCTGACCATCTTCGGCAGGTAGGTCTGCTTCTGCTCGCTGCTGCCGTAGGCGTGAATGACCTCGTAGGCGCCCAGGGTCAGACCCGGGTAGGCGGCAAACGCGGCGTTGGCGGCATTCTTCATTTCCGACATCGCCAGGCCGACGAAGCTGGGCAGGCCCTGGCCGCCGTAGTCGGGATCGGCCACCAGCCCCTGCCAGCCACCGTCGCAGAACTGGCGATAGGCCTCGCCGAAGCCTTGTGGCATGGTGACGCTGTGGTCCTGCTCGTTGTGACGGCAACCGATCCGATCGCCAACCTCGTTCAGCGGCTGTAGCACTTCTTCGCACAGCTTGGCCCCTTCGCTGATCACCGCCTCGATCACATCGGGTGTGGCGTCAGCCATGGTCGGCAGGTCCTGGCACAGGCTCAGGTCCAGGAACTCGTTGTAGAGAAAGCGGAAGTCTTCCAGCGGAGCTTTGTAGTGCGGCATGGTCTTTGAGCTTTTTTCAAAAGAAGGCAAAGCGTACCATACGCGGCCGTATGTCAGCGCCTTGTCAGCAAGCGCTCAGCCCAAGGGCTTGTGAGTCAGAAGCCGTAGCTGCTGAAGCCGCCGTCGACGGCGATGACCTGGCCGGTGATGTAGCCGGCGCCGGGCAGGCACAGGAAAGCCACGGTGGCGGCGACTTCGCGCGGATCGCCGATGCGTTTCAGCGGTGTGCGCGCCAGTACCTCGGCCCGAAAGCCCGGGTCGTCGAGCACCTGGCGGGCGAGTAATGTGTCGATGTACCAGGGCGCGACGGCGTTGACGCGGATACCATCGTCGGCCCACTCCACGGCCAGGTTGCGGGTCAGCTGGTGCAGCGCGGCCTTGCTCATGGCGTAGGGTGCGCCGGTGCGCAGGTGAGTCAGCCCGGCTACCGAACTGATATTGACCACGCTGGCGGCCTGCGACCGGGCCAGCAGGGGGTGGGCCAGGCGGGTCAGCTCGAAGGCCGCGAACAGGTTGGTTTCAAGAATGCCGCGCCACTCGGCTTCCTGGTAGGCCAGCGCGGCCTTGCGCAGGTTGTAGCCGGCGTTGTTGACCAGGATGTCGAGCTCGCCTGCTATCTGCTCGATCAGTCGCAGGCGATCGTCCGGACTGCTGATGTCGGCGCTGATGCCGGTGGCCTCGTAGCCTTGATCCTGCAGTTTGCGAACGGCCTGGTCCAGGCGGTCGGGCTTGCGCGCGACCAGGATGACCCGAGCACCGCGCTCGGCCAGGCTGTTGGCAATGGCCAGGCCGATACCCTGGCTGGCACCGGTCACCAGCGCCTTGTGGCCGGACAGCGACCAGAAATCTTGCCGCGATGAAGTCAATGCCCGGGTCCGGCTGCCCGGGCTGGATTGTCGGGCCGGCTCATCCGCAACCCAGCGCGTTTTTTTCGCGCCAGTGATCAAGCTCGATCAGCAGGTCTTCGCGCCGTTCGGCGTCGAGGAAGGCGGCCTGGATGGCGTTGCGGGCCAGGCGTTCGATATCACCCAGGGTCAGGTTCAGGGCCTGGGCAGTGGCGCTGAAGTTTTCGCCGATGTAGCCGCCGAAATAGGCCGGATCGTCGGAATTGATGGTCGCGCAAACGCCGGCGCGGAGCAGGTCCTTGAGATTGTGGTTTTCCAGGCGGTCGAACACGCGCAGCTTGATGTTCGACAGCGGACAGACGGTCAGCGGCACCTGCTCGGCAACCAGGCGGGCGACCAGGTCGGGGTCTTCGACGCAGCGAACGCCATGGTCAATCCGGCGCACCTTGAGCAGGTCCAGGGCCTGGCGGATATAGTCGGCCGGGCCTTCCTCGCCGGCGTGAGCGACGGTTAGAAAACCTTCTTCGCGGGCCCGCTCGAACACGGCCTTGAATTTTTCCGGCGGATGGTCTTTTTCCGAGGAGTCCAGGCCGACAGCGACAATGCGCTCGCGCCAGGGCAGGGCCTGTTCCAGCGTATCCATCGCGGCCTCGGCACTGAGGTGGCGCAGGAAGCAAAGGATCAGGCGCGAGCTGATGCCGAGCTGCTCGCGTCCTTCGTCCAGGGCCCGGGTTATGCCCTGGATCACGGTGTCAATGGCAATCCCGCGATCGGTGTGGGTTTGCGGGTCGAAGAAGATCTCGGTGTGACGAACCTTGTCCGAGCGGCAGCGCTCCAGATAGGCCCAGGTCAGGTCGAAAAAGTCCTGCTCGGTGCGCAACACGTCGGCGCCAGCGTAGTAAATGTCGAGAAAGGACTGCAGGTCGGAGAATTCGTAGGCGCGGCGAATATCCTCGACCGAGTCCCAGGGCAGCTGGATGGCGTTGCGCTCGGCCAGTTCGAACATCAACTCCGGCTCCAGTGAGCCTTCGATATGCAGGTGCAGCTCCACCTTGGGCAGGCGGGCGATGGCGGTGTCCAGGCTGTCCATGTCTGGCTCCGATCGGTTGGTTGAATACGATCCTGATTATCGCCTTATCCGGAGCCGGGGATGATGCGAATCTCGGCACCGGGCCTGCCCGGCAGACCGGCTGCGGTGATGAAGCCGTCAGCGTTCCAGCATGCGGCTGATGCGCTTGTCCTTGCGCGCCCAGCGCGCGTTGAGCCATTCCTGGAAGTGCTGGCGAAAACCGGCGTCGTCCTGGTAACTGGCCCCCCGCAGTTCTTCGGGAATGGGCAGCAGTTCGATGTGGACGCGAATCTCAGGGATGCGGTTGGCGAACAGATCGACCAGTTCGCCAGCGCCTTGCGGATAGACAATGGTGATGTCGACCAGGGTGTCCAGGCTTTCGCCCATGGCTTCCAGGACAAAAGCTGTGCCACCGGCGCGCGGTTTGAGCAAGTGGCGATAGGGCGAGTCCTGGTGATCGTGCTTGGCTGCCTTGAAGCGCGTGCCTTCGACGAAATTGACCACCGAGACCGGGATGCGGCTGAACTTGGCGCAGGCTTTGCGGGTCGCCTCGATGTCGCGTCCGGCCAGTTCCGGCCGACGCTTAAGCTGCTCGCGCGAGTAGCGTTTCATGAATGGGAAATCCAGCGCCCACCAGGCCAGGCCCAGCAGCGGCACCCAGATGAGCTGGCTTTTGAGAAAGAAGCGCAGCAGCGGCAGGCGGCGGTTGAACAGCTTCTGCAAGACCGGGATATCGACCCAGCTCTGGTGATTGCACAGGACCAGGAAGTGACCGTCCGGCATGGGGTCGGGCAGGCCCTCGACCACCAGCCGGGTATCGGTAATGGTGTCGAACAACCAGCTGTTGAAGTCGATCCAGCTGGCGGCAATGGCCATCAGCCAGCGGTCACAGCGTGCGCGCACGGCGTCGAATCGGAGCACAACCTTGACCAGGGCTACCGCCAGCAACGGCACGATATGCAAGATCGAGTTGCCGATCAGTCCGGCCGCCGCGGTAATTACGCGCAGAATTCGAGTCATGGGCAGAAATGGTCTTGTCTGTTTGCCTGGTCAACGGGCAGCCTGAACGGCCCGGTTCGGCCAATTCTACCGCGGCCCGGGGCACGAGCAGCTACCGCCTATAATGTCACTTTTCCCGTCTACAACAAGGATTGCCATGCCCAGCTTCGATGTGGTTTCCGAAGTGGATCACCACGAAATTGCCAATGCCGTCGACCAGGCCAACCGGGAAGTCACGACCCGTTTCGACTTCAAGGGAACCGATTCCAGCTTCGAGCTCAACGACCATGTCATTGCGATGAAGACCGAGTCGGATTTCCAACTCGGCCAGATGCTTGACATCCTCTATGCCAAGCTGGCCAAGCGAAGCATTGACCTGGGCGCCGTCGAAGCCGACGAGCCGGTCATCATGGCCAAGACCGCGACCCGCAACGTCACCGTGCGTGAAGGAATCGATACCGATCTGGCCAGAAAGATCGTCAAGCAGGTCAAGGCCTCCAAGCTCAAGGTCCAGGCCAGTATCCAGGGTGATCAGGTCCGGGTGACGGGCAAAAAGCGGGATGATCTGCAGGCCGCGATTGCCCTGCTCAAGGAAACCGATCTGGGCCTGCCGCTGCAGTTCAAGAATTTCCGCGACTGATAGCGACCTGGCTCAGCTTTTTTCGCTGTCCTTGCGCAGTTGCTCGCGCAGGCGCACGAAATCCTCGGCCTCGACACTGTCGACGAACAGCCAGACGCGCCGGATGCCGGCGTCGGCCTTGACCTTGAACCCGACTAACAGGCCGGTATCGATCAGGCCGCCGCCGAAATGCCCCACGAATCGCTGCTTGCCGTGCCCGCTCAACGTGATTTGATCGCCGTGGGTGGAAACCACCACCCGCCGCCAGCGCGGCTTGTTGAACGCGGCGATGCGCCACGCCCACAGCAGGCCAATGGCCAGGGCAGCGCCGACAAACACCAGCAGCGGCGGTTGCAGGTAGAAAAACACGGCCAGTGCAGTGCCGGCAATAATGGTGACGACGGCCTGCCCGAGCAGGGAAGGCTTGACGTCCAGGGTCAGGGCGGTAGTTTTACGCATGGTTGCAGATTGTAGCCGCAAGCTTGGCGCGCGGGGAAACAGCGTGCGTTGTTGTTCTTCCTCAACGATGCAGCATGGCTGGTTTCATCGGTGCCAGCAGGGCGATGACCTGGTTTTCCAGCCGGTACGGCACCCCGGTCTGGCGCATGGCCAGCTGAAAATCTTCGACCAGGGCGTTGAATTCGCGGGCTGAAATGTCCAGGTCGAAGTGCGCGCTTTCCATGTCCATGCCCTCGTAGCGGCAGGGCCCGCCGGTCAGCTCGCAGATCTGCTCGGTCAGCTGGAACTTCAGATTGTCGATATCGGTGTTGTCGAACAGGAAGCCGATCTCCGGGTTGACCAGTACTCGCTCCACGCCAACGTCAACGAAGCGCACGATGGTGTCTCGACCGCCGAGGCGATCATACAGCGAAGAGCGCTCCGTGCTCAGGCGTTCGTAGAGGGTGCGGTCATAGTTCTTCAGATCGGACGGGCCGTCGCTGTCGTTGCTTGGCACAGTGCCACAGGCGACCAGGATCAGCGCAAATAGCAGGACAATCATTCGGGACAACATGTCAACCTCCAATAATCAGTACGAGAGCTGCAGCGACAGGTAGGCGGCGCGCGAGCGCGGCTGGAACGGCAGATTGCCCAGGTCGACCCAGGCGGCGGTCAGGGCGAAATGCTTGTTTGGAACCCAGGCCAGGAACAGGTCGTAGGCATCATCTTCCTTTGCCAGGTCCGGGGCACCAAGCAAACCCAGCACCGGCTGGTCTGCCAGGCGGTTGGACTGGGTGCGGTACTCGGCACCGATGACCACATTGGGGTGGACAAACAAGCCAACCGAACCTTCGTACTCCAGGCGATAGCTGTTGGAACGATCGAGCAGCTCGCCGTCCAGCGGGTTGACGACTTCGCGACCAAAACCGAGCAGGCCGAAGGCGTTGGCCCGGGTTGCGCGTACCGTGCCGTTGACAATCAGGTTGTAGCCGAGCGGAACGCCCAGAAAAACCTTGGTGGCGCTGAGGTAGTAGTCGATGCCGCTGCTGTCCTTGGCCCCAAGCAAGGCCGGAACACCGACATCGCCCAGGTAAGGTACCGCCACACCGCTGCCGAAATCGCGGTTGCGCTTGTACTGCAGGCCAAGGGCGACCTGCGGCAGCCAGGAATCCTGGGCGTAGACGGCATCTCCAAAAAGCTTCAGCTTGGCACCGACGATATCGACGTCGATGTTGGTGCCCGATGGGCTGAGCGGCCCCGGATCACCCAGTAGTGGTTCCAGCGCGCCGACCAGGGCGCCACCGGTCGCGGCAATCACGTTCCGGTCGACCTGCAGGCGCTGGCGTGCCAGGGACAGCTCGAGGCGATCGAAGAAACCAACCTTCGCGCCGAGCGAGTGTAAGGTGTAGTCGTCGGTATGCAGCCAGGTGTAGTGAGCCGAGCCGCCGATCTCATCGGCAGTGCCGTAGCCGGTAATCAGCGCCCAGGGCGTGAGGCCGCCCCCGCCGGCGCCTTCGAACTGGGTCACGCCGCCGGTGCCCAGCAAGCGACCGCCGCCGGCCAGGACGGATCCTGAGGCGGCGAGGAAAACAGCGGCAAGGACGATTTTGCTCATATTCACCTTGATATTCACCGTGATGGGTCTCCCTCTGTTGCGTTTTTCACATGTCACTTGCATTTACGCATTCAGCGTCAGGGTTGGATGCACCTTTTGCAGGAATGTCGAAAGCATTGCAATGACTCGGGTCAGGCGGAATACTGGGACCATGAACGGCAGCGCAACGACATCGTCAATGGCCGGCGGATCAGGCTTGTGAGCGGGAGTAAGGCCCATCTGGCGCGGCTGGTTGAGGAGATTTGCCGCGGCAATGAGCGGGCCCTGACCGAGCTGTTCGACCGACAGGCAGACACCGTTTACGCGGCAGCCATGGTTATTGTTCGCCACCCTCACGATGCCGAAGAGGTCGTCAACGATGTCTTCAGAACGGTCTGGATGCAGGCCGAGCGCTACGATCCCGACCGTGCGGCTGTCACCTCATGGCTTGGTACCATGACTCGCAGCCGAGCCCTGGATCTGCTCAGGCGGCAGGCTCGGCATGCAAGTCAGCCGCTGCATCCGGATTCCGCCGATAGTGCGTATTCTTCGATAGAAACTGCCGAGCCGGTGCAGGTGACCGAGCGGCTACTGGTCGGTCGCTGGACTCGGTCCGGTCTGGATCAGCTGAGCGTGCCTCAGCGGAGAGTGTTGCGACTTGCCTTTTTCAAGGGATTGAGTCATCAGGAGATTGCCGGAATGCTTGAAATGCCCCTCGGTACCGTCAAGTCACATTGCCGTCGCGGCATGGCGCGGTTGCGCCAGCTGCTGGAACCGCTGGGCGCTTCGGAGCGATGAGTAACGACGGAGGTAGCCTGGTAACCGGTCTCGATGAGACCCGTCGGGCGCGCATGCGACAACGCTTGCTGTCCTCGGTCGGCGGGCCGATGGCGGTCGTGCGCGCTTCCGAGTCCCGTTGGAAACGGTTCTTGCCGGGCGTCAGCGTGCGGGTCCTGCATGAAGACCCCGAACAAGGTACCCAGACCGCGCTGTGGAAAATGGAACCCGGCGCCCGCATTCCAGCCCACCCGCACGGTTGCGACGAGGAGTGCTATATCTTCGAAGGCAGCCTGACGCATCGTGGCGAGCGTTACCAGGCCGGCGACTACATGCTGGCCCCTGCCGGCAGCCGCCATTCATCCATTCGCTCACCCGAGGGCGTGCTGATGCTGATTCGCGGCGAACGCTTGTCATTACGCGAGCGCATCCTGCTGCGCACCGCCCTGGCGCTTGGGCGCTGAAGATTGACCGAAGGACGCTCATTCGACGCGCCGATATTTATCGTCAATCCGGCAGCGGGGAGGCGGCGCGGACGAGATAGTTCGCGGCTGATTGAGCAGATTACTGCGCGTTTTCCCACCGCCGCCATTCGACTGACCGAGCGAGCCGGCCAAGCCGAGGCCCTGGCCCGTTCGTATGCCCCCGAGTCGGTATGGGTGGTGGCAGTCGGTGGCGATGGTACGGTCAGCGAGGTGGCCCGAGGGCTGGTCGGGGGGCAGGCGATGATGGGCGTTGTCCCAGTCGGCTCGGGTAACGATTTCGCCCGCATGCTCGGCTTGTCGGGGCAACTTGCCACGGCGCTGGAGCAACTCGCCAGCGCACAGGCGAGCGACTGCGATGTGGGCCAGGCAATGATCGAGCACGATGATGGAACGACGACACGCCACCAATTTGTCAACAGTCTTGGGTTGGGTTTCGAGGCGGTCGTGGCGGATAGCGCGGCTCAGGCGAGAGTGTTCAGCGGGTTCTGGCGCTACCTGGCCGCGGCATTGCGCCACTTGCCGTTTTATCGCTCACCGGCGATGACCTTGCGCTACGAGAATACGGTTATCGCCGAGCCGCAGTTCCTGGTCGCAATCGGCAACGGGCGCTGGGCTGGTGGCGGCTTCATGCTCACGCCCAATGCAGTCCTGGACGATGGCTGGCTGGAGCTTACCCGTGCAGAGGCGCTGCCCCTGTGGCGTTTGCTGACCATTCTTCCGCGAGTGTTCGGGGGCCGCCACCTGGAGTGCGCGGGGGTGCATGCGGACAAGGTCCAGGCCATCAGTATCGACTGCCCCGACGGTTGCATGGTCCACGCCGATGGCGAGGTCATTGCACGGATGGCCTGCCAGATCAGGGTTGAGCTGCTGCCGGCCGCACTCAGGGTGCTGCGTTGATGCGCGGCCTTGAGCAGATTCCCTGGCTGTACGACGGCCTGATGAGGCTTGCACCGGGAATAGCGCGCTGGCGGGCCGACCTGGTTGCCGAGGCGAGTGGACGGGTGCTGGAAGTCGGTTGCGGGACCGGATTGGCGTTGGCTGCCTATGCCGATCAGGTCGACTGGGCGGTCGGCATCGATCCGGCCCGACAGTCTTTGCTGCGTGCCCAGGCTCGGCTTACTGCCCCGTTGATTTGCGCTTCGGCCCAGCAGCTACCCTTCGCCAGTGCCAGCTTCGATACCGTGGTCTCGAGCCTGGTGTTTTGCTCCGTGCCGGATCCGCTAGCCGGTTTGTTAGAGATCCGGCGGGTGCTCAAACCGAATGGGCGTCTCTTGATGCTTGAGCACGTGCAGTCTTCGTCGCGCCTTGTCGCCTTCTTGCTTGATCGGTTGCAGCCAGCCTGGACCCGGATCAGCGGTGGATGCCATCCCAATCGGCATACCGAGCAATTAGTCGAGGCCGCCGGTTTCAGCATCCAGCCTCAGCCCTACCGGTCCCGCGGGGTCATGCGCTTGTTTGTCGCTCGCCCATTGGCTGCCTGATGGTTCAGGCCATGCGCCAGCGCGTCCGTCCGCCGGCACGAAACGGAACTCCGGTCTGACCGCCGAAGTCGACTTCCTCGGGGATATCCTCAACGCCGCGGTGCAAAGTCACCGTGCCTTCATTGCGCGGTAGCCGGTAGAAATCCGGACCGTGGAAGCTGGCAAAGGCTTCCAGTCGATCCATTGCACCGGCCTCCTCGAACACTTCGGCATACAACTCCAGCGCGGTGCGGGCGGTGTACATCCCGGCGCAGCCGCAGTCGGATTCCTTGGCGCTTTTCGGGTGCGGTGCCGAGTCGGTGCCGAGAAAGAACTTCGGACTGCCGCCAGTTGCGACCCGCACCAGTGCCTGGCGGTTGAGCTCGCGTTTGAGAATGGGCAGGCAGTAGTGGTGTGGTCGCAGGCCGCCCTCGAACAATGCGTTGCGATTGAGCAGCAGGTGATGGGCGGTAATGGTGGCGGCCAGGTTGTCCGGGCCATCCTCGACGAAGCTGGCCGCCTCGGCCGTGGTGATATGTTCCAGCACCATGGGCAGAGCCGGGAAACGCCGCACCAGCAGGCTGAGATGGCGGTCGATGAACATCGCTTCGCGATCAAAGATATCGATCTCGCTGTCGGTCACTTCGCCGTGCATCAACAGCGGCAGTTGAACCTCCTGCATGGCCTCGAACACAGGCATCACCCGCTCAAGATCCCGCACCCCGCTAGCCGCGTTGGTCGTCGCCCCTGCCGGGTAATACTTGACGGCGTAGACGTGCTCGCAGGCGCTGGCTGCGCGAATCTCATCTGGGGTGGTCTGCTCGGTCAGGTACAGGGTCATCAGCGGGGTGAAATCGCTGCCCGCAGGAAGTGCGGCCAGAATCCGCTCCCGGTAAGCCAGGGCCTGAGCCACCGTTGCCACCGGCGGCTTCAAATTGGGCATGATGATCGCCCGGCCAAACTGGCGCGCAGTATCAGGCAACACGGAAGCCAGCATGGCTCCATCGCGCACATGCAAATGCCAGTCATCGGGACGGGTGAGGGTGATGGAGGAGTGTTCGATGCTCAAGGGAGTTTGCGAATTTTGTGGCTTGCCTGAGTTTATCGGAAAGGGGAAGTTGCTGTGTGGGGGTGAAAGGGTGAAAGGGTGAAAGGGTGAAAGGGTGAAAGGGTGAAAGGGTGAAAGGGTGAAAGGGTGAAAGGGTGAAAGGGTGAAAGG
>SLQY01000132.1 GCA_007131235.1 Wenzhouxiangella sp. | reverse complement strand
GCCAGCTCGACCATTTCCTCGCCGTTGACCCGGGTTATCGCCTCGCGCTCGCGCCAGCCCTGGCGTACCTCGGCGATATCGCGCAGGTAGACGGGACTGGCCTGGCGAGTGGCAATGATCACCCCGGCAATTTCGTCCACGCTCTGAAATTCGTTGATGGTGCGAACCAGGAACTGGCGCGTGCCCTCTTCCAGCCGACCGCCTGACAGGTTGACGTTCTCGGCCCGCAGGCGCTGGGCGACCTGCTCAACGCTCAGGCCAAGCTGGGCCAGCCGGTACTGGTCGACCAGCACCTGGATCTCGTCTTCCAGACCGCCGGACACGGTGATTGCGGCCACGCCCGGAATGGCTTCCATGTCCTTCTTCAACTGCTCATCGGCGTGCCGGCGCAGGATGCGCAGTTCCAGGCTGCGGTCAGGATGGCTGGTCGGCGGCAGTATGCCGGCTTCCAGGTTGGCATCCGCGGTCGGGCTGCGCGCCAGGGCAAAGCGCAGCACGGGTTCGGTCGACGGGTCGAAACGAAGCAGCAGCGGTCGCTCGGCTTGCAACGGAAGATTCAGGCGCTCCAGGCGCTCGCGCACATCCAGGGCGGCATGGTCCATGTTGCTGCCCCAGGCAAACTCCAGGGTCACATCGGACTGCCCTGGGCGCGATACCGAAGACACCCGGCGCACGCCGCGAACTACGCCGACCACCTCTTCCACAGGGCGGGTAATCAGGTTTTCGATTTCGGCCGGTGCAGCGCCGGTGAAGTCGGTCCGCACGGTCAGCGTCGGATACGCCAGGTCCGGCAGCAGGCTGATATCCAGACGGGACAACGAAACCAGCCCGAACAGCAACAGACCCAGCGTAAACATCGCCACCGTCACCCGCCGCCGAGTCGCCACGCGAATGATATTCATAAGCTGACAGTTGCCTCGCGGTCCTGAAACTCCGGAATAGCTCTGGCCAAGACGCCAAGACGCAAAGGACGGAAACGAGCAAAAACGGGGGGCCACCGAAAGCACCGAAGACACCGAAAGTTGAATGCGGAACTCTTTTTCGGTGATTTCGGTGACTTCGGTGGTTCCATTACTTTCATCTCAAGAACCGGATCAGGAAGCATCTTCATCGTCCGCACGATCTGTTTCCAGCTCAACACTGTCGCCGAGGATGAGGACTTCGGCACCGCTGCGCAGGCTGGCCTGGCCGGTGACGACGACGCGCTCGCCGGGTTCGATGCCTGCGGTGATTTCGTATTCGCCGTTGTTGCGATAGCCCACGGTCACAGCACGGCGCTGGGCCTGGCTATCGTTGACGACGAACACCGATTGACGCCCGTCTTCGCTCATGACCGCGGCCACCGGCACCAGCACAGCCTGCTCGCGGCTGTCGTGGACAATATGAAAGCGACCGAACATGCCAGGGCGAAGACGCTGACCATGCTCGGCCAGCTCCACGGTGACCCGGAACGTACCGGAAGCGGCATCGACTACCGGGCTGATGCGGGCAATCTGCCCAACAAAGACCTCGCCGGGCAAGGCGTCGACCTGCAGCCTGGCCGGTTGGCCCGGCTTCAGGCGGGCCAACTCGCGCTCTGGCACGTTCAGAACTGCCTGGATCGGCTCCATGGCCGTGACCACGAACACCGGATCGGTGGTGTTTACCATGTTGCCGACCCGCACCATGCGCTCCGATACGACCCCGTCGATAGGTGCGGTGATATCAGTGTAGGAAAGCTCGAGGCGAACCAGTTCGACCTGGGTCCGCTGGGCCTCGTACTCGAACTGCAGGCGCTCGACAATCTCGGTGGCGATGAGGTTGCGCTGATGCATTTCGCGCTGGCGATTGAAATCCTGGCGCAGGCGGCTCAGGTCAGCCTCGGCACGGGCAAGCTCCAGGCGCAGACGGTCATCGTCGATGCGCGCCAGCACATCGCCTGCTCGCACCCGGTCCCCCTCCTCGGCCACGATCTCGACGATACGTCCGGTTATCCGCGGCACGACACGACTCTCGCCGTCCGCCTCCAGCGTGGCCGTGGCTGAGTAAAAGGCTGAAATCGTGCCCAGGCCGGCTTGTTCGACTTCCACGGGGATGCGCGCAGTGGTTTCTGCACCATTGGCTGGCGCTTGGGAATTACCGCCGCTGCAGCCGACCAGGAAAACGGTCAGCAAGACGAGCAAAAATCCCGACATCCGATTCATTTGATTGACTCCGCGACCCTGTGTTTAGTGTGTTGGTGAACTATAACACCACCATACCAATACCCGCCCCTGCCAAAAGTAACGGTAACTTCGACAGAGCACGCGTGAAGGGTTCAATCAGTCCGCGAGTCTGACCAGAAACCCGCAAGGCGCTTGGAACCACCGAAGACACCGAAGGCGCCGAAGGCACCGAAGAAAGGAACGCGCGATTGGTTCTGCTATTTTTTGCTTCGGTGTATTCGGTGTTTTCGATGGTTTTAGGTTTAGGATTTTTAGTCGTTGTGGCTGATCAGCTCGAGGCTGAGCTCGCGTAGCCGCAAACGGGCAGCTTCGTCGTAGGCCTGATCGTGGGCCCGGGTCGGTTGACCGTCAACAAAGTAGCCTCCGCTGCCGATATCGTCGGTAATCAGTTGCATGACCCGGTCGGCACCCTCATCGACCGATGCGCGGGGTGCTATGCCGGCCCGGCGTACCATGTAGGTGTCCATGAAGGTCGCCGGGTGAAGGGCGTTGATGATCACCCCAGTGTCGTCCAGGCGTTCGGCCATATCGACGGTGTGCAGGATCTGGGCGAGTTTGCTCTGGGCATAGGGACGGCCTATTTCGCGACCATCCGGCTGCCAGCGCTCGAGCATCACATCGTCGAAGTCGATCGGCGCCTGGGCGGCTGAGGAAACGTTGACGATGCGGGCCGGAGCGCTGTCAATCAGCAGTGGCACCAGCTTTTCAGTCAGCAGGAAATGGGCCAGGTAGTTGACCTGGAAGACCGGTTCATGCCCCTCGACCGAGACCAGCCGGCCGTCCTCGTCGGAGCCGATCCCGGCATTGTTGACCAGCAGGTCAAGGCGCTCGAAATCAGCCAGCACGCCATCGGCCAAACGGTGGACCTGTTCCAGCGACAGAAAATCGGCGCGTCGGAACTCGGCTCGACCACCTGCCTCGGTAATGTCGGCAACCACTGCCTCACCGCGCTCGACGCTGCGGCCGTGGACGATGACGTGATAGCCCATCCCACCCAGACGACGGGCCACTTCTTCCCCCAGGCCTCGGGTAGAACCAGTCACCAGGGCAACGGGCAGCTGCTCGGCGTCGGCAGCGTTCGATGCCATGGCGGGTTGGACAATCGTGGCTGTCAAAACAAGACTGACTGCCAGCTTGAGCTGCACGATGGTGACGGAAAAGCTGCGGATATTCATCGGTCGATTACCAGGTCAGGATTCAGACCCCAGTATATCGACCGGGTCCGAACGAGCGAGGAACGCTCCCGTTTCCGCCTGAGTTGATAGAATCAGGATTCATTCGCGAAATGATCGAGCCCCTGATGACCAGAATGGTGGAGTGCCGTGTCTTGAACAAGCAAGCTGAAGGTCTTGCTCGACCACCATTGCCGGGAGAGCTGGGTCAAAGAATCTTCGACCAGGTGTCGAAAGAGGCCTGGCAGCAGTGGCTTGCGCACCAGACCATGCTGATCAACGAAAAGAGACTCAGCCCGATCGATCCAGAGCACCGCCAGTACCTGGTGGCACAGGCTGAAGCCTTCCTGTTTGGCGGTGAAGTGGATCAGGCTGATGGCTACGTGCCACCATCAAGTCGCGGGTAAGGTCTCTGGCGCCGGATCTTCTTCGACTTTCACGCCCTCGCGAAACTCGGATGAATCGCCTCGACGCTCGCTCCGGTAAGCCTCGTAGTCGAAGTTGCGAATTCGCTCGATTCGACACCATCCCAGCTCCGAACCCACCTGGTCAAAGGTGGTCAGCGCCCGAGGTACCGTGGTGCGCAAGCTCAGGGTCCGAGAAAAGCGCAGATCACGCTGACACGGCGGCCCGATATCGAGCAGGTAGTAGCGCCGATGGTTGAACTCCACCAGAACCGCCTCATCGCCAGCAGGTTGCCAGCCGCGTATGTTGGCGTAGTTGACACGTCTGACCTCTTCTCCTGCGTGGCGCTCGAACAACTCGGCTTCGGCCTGCAACTGCTCAACGCGATCGGTTGCACATCCGCCGATTGCAAAAGCGAGGGAAAAAGCGAGAATGGTAATCGGGGTTGATCGCATGGTCAGGCTCCGTGTCTTTTCCGACTGATTCACTACAACAGCCTGTAATATATGCGAAAAATGGTTAACAGCGAGTGACCGAAACGAACAAGTTGGCAAATCGTGGTTGACTTCCCGGGCCCCAGCGGTTTTAATACCGGGCTTCGCGGCGTCAGACGCCGCTGGCAAGACCATGGCCAGGTAGCTCAGTTGGTAGAGCAGCGGACTGAAAATCCGCGTGTCGGCAGTTCGATTCTGCCCCTGGCCACCATTTCTCTCCGCCTTGCCGCAGCAACAGTCCCCTGCCCCAAAGTAATCAGCCTGGCCCGACTCAGGCCCGAACCCTGTTGATGTCCGAGACACTGTTTTCTTTAGGCGCGCATCTCCGTCGCGCTGCAACCGAGCTGGGTTCGCGCCTGGAGGCCGAGATCCTGCTCGCCCACGCGTTGCACAAGAACAGGGCCTGGCTGTATGCGCATCCTGACCAGATGCTTGAAGCGAGCCATGCAGCGACGCTCAAGAACCTGGTCGAACGCCGGTGCGCGGGTGAGCCGGTAGCCTATCTGATCGGCATGCGTGAGTTCTACGGTCGCGAATTCCTGGTCACTCCAGACGTCCTGATTCCGCGCCCGGAAACCGAGCACCTGGTCGAGCGCGCGCTGGACTTGCACTTACCGTCGACGGCGCGCGTGGTCGATGTGGGCACCGGCAGCGGCTGCATCGGCCTGACCCTGGCCGCCGAGCGTCCGGCCTGGCAGGTGCTGGCGCTGGATTTGTGTCCGCAGGCATTGACCGTCGCTCATCGCAATCGCCAACGGCTGGGCCTGGAGCGAGTGAGCCTGGCAGAAAGCGATCTACTCTCGGCGCTAACGTCCCGGGACTACGACCTGGTTGTCAGCAATCCGCCCTACGTGGCTGCGGGCGACCCCCACCTTGAGCGGGGGGATCTTCGATTCGAACCAGCCATCGCCCTGAGCTGCGATGACGGCGGCCTGGCCCTGATCAGGAAACTGGCAGCGCAGGCGAGTACCCGGCTCAAGCCCGGTGGCTGGTTGCTTGTAGAGCACGGCCATGAACAGGGTGCGTCGGTCAGCGAACTGTTTCGTTGCGCCGGCTTCAACCAGATCGAGACCAGCCTTGATCTTGCCGGCCTGCCCCGTCTGACTGCTGGACAATTGCCGTAAAATCGATGCAAGCTTCGTCGGCCGTCAACGGTCTCCCGTTGTTTAGCCACATAGAAAAAGGCCCAGCCGCATGACCTCCAAGCTTCTGCTTCGCCTGCTCATCCTGCTGTTGTTTGCAGCCGGCATTGCCTTGTTCCTGGTCCTTGATCTGGCCCAGTACCTGAGCATGGAAGCGCTACGTCAGCAGCGCGACGACTTGCTTGCCTTCACCGAGCAGAACCTGGTGCTGGCCGTGGCCATCTTCATGCTGGTCTACATTGCCATGGCCGCCCTGTCGGTGCCGGGGGCCGCCATTCTCACCCTGGCCGGAGGCGCTCTGTTCGGCGTACTGGCCGGTACGGTGGCGGTGTCATTTGCCAGCACGATCGGTGCCACGCTGGTTTTTCTGGCCGCACGTTTTCTGTTTCGTGATTTCATCCAGAAGCGCTTCGGGCGCAGGCTTGCGGCCATCAACCGCGGTGTCGAACGCGATGGTGCCTTCTACCTGTTGGCCCTGCGCCTGGTACCGGCGTTTCCGTTCTGGATGATCAACCTGGTCATGGCCCTGACCCCGATTCGCACCTGGACTTTCTTCTGGGTCAGCCAGCTCGGCATGCTGCCGGCCACCGTGGTTTACGTCAATGCCGGCACCCAGCTGGCCCGGATTGACAGCGCCGGGGACATCCTCTCGCCCGGCCTGATCGGTGCATTCGTCCTGCTGGGCCTGCTGCCGCTGATCCTGCGCTGGATACTGCGCTTGCTTGAGCGGCGCAAGATGTACAAGGGCTACCAGCGCCCGCGCCGCTTCGATTACAACCTGGTCGTCATAGGCGCAGGTGCGGCTGGCCTGGTGTCTTCCTATATTGGCGCCACGGTCGGAGCCCGTGTTGCCTTAATCGAAAAGCACCAGATGGGCGGCGATTGCCTCAATACCGGCTGCGTTCCCTCCAAAGCCCTGATCCGGACCGCCAGACTCATGGCCGATGTTCGCGACGGCGAGCGGTTGGGAGTCAGCGCCGCCAGTGCGCGCATTCACTGGCCGGATGTGCAGGCCCGCATTCGGCGCATCATCAAGAAAATAGAGCCACACGATTCGCGCGAACGCTACGAAGGCATGGGAGTCGAGGTCATCGAGGGCGAGGCGCGCCTGATCGACCCCTGGACCGTCCAGGTTGGCGAGCGCCGGCTGACGACCCGCGCCGTGGTCCTGGCCACCGGTGCCCAACCCATCGTCCCCGATCTGCCCGGCCTGGAAGGAGCCGATGTCGTGACCAGCGATACTCTCTGGGACATGCCGGATCTTCCCGAGCGCCTGGTGGTACTGGGCGGAGGGCCAATAGGTTGCGAGCTGGCCCAGGCATTTGCCCGCCTGGGTTGTCGGGTCAGCCTGATCGAGATGGGTGAACGCCTCCTGTCGCGCGAAGACAGCGAGGTCAGCGAACTCATGGCGGAACGCTTCCAGGCCGAAGGAATTGAACTGCACCTTGGCCGGCGCGCGGTTCGGGTGGAGAAAGACGCCCAGGGCAGTCGCCTGGTCTGCGCAGGCGAGGATGGCACGGAGCACACCCTGCCCTTCGATCGCCTGCTGCTGGCCCTGGGCAGACGCAGTCGAACATCCGGCTTTGGCCTGGAGGCGCTGGGTGTCGCCCTGGATGACAGCGGTCGCATCGAGGCCGACGGTCTGCAGCGCACGCGCTTTCCCAATATCTACGTGTGCGGTGACGCAGCCGGACCTTACCAGTTCACCCATGTTGCCGCTCACCAGGCCTGGTCGGCCGCGGTCAATGCCTTGATCAGTCCGTTCTGGAGCTTCAAGACCGACTACCGCGTCATTCCCTGGGTCACTTTTACCGATCCGGAAGTGGCCCGGGTAGGTTTGAGCGAGTCCGAGGCACGCGAACGCGACGAGGAATTCGAGGTGACTCGCTATGGCCTGGATGACCTTGACCGGGCGATTGCCGACAGCGCCGATCACGGCCTGGTCAAGGTGCTGACCAGAAAGGGCAGTGACCGCATTCTCGGGGTCACCCTGGTCGGCGCGCATGCCGGGGAAATGCTGCCGGAGTTCGTCCTGGCAATGAAGCATGGTCTGGGTCTGAACAAGCTCCTGGGCACGATCCATGTCTACCCGACCTTCAGCGAGGCCAACAAGTACGTTGCAGGCGAATGGAAAAAAGCGCACAAACCCGAAGCGGCGCTGAAGATGGCGCGCAGGTTCTTCAAGTGGAGGCGCGGATGAAAGATCGGCCGGTGCTCGAACTGCGCACCGCCAGCGGTCTGTTCTACCGTCGCCACGGACCAACCCAGTCCGCGGCGCTGGTGCTGTGTCACGGGCTGGCCAGCAATTCCAGCCGCTGGAACGAGCTGGGTCGCAAGATCGAACTGCCACCCGGCTGGTGCCTGCTCTGTCCGGACCTGCGCGGCCACGGGCACAGCCAACGCCGCGGCCGACTGACCCGCGAGACGTGGATGCTTGACCTGTTGGAACTGTTCTCCCGGGAAGGCCTTGAGCGCGTTGTCCTCGGCGGCCATTGCATGGGCGCCAACCTGGCCCTGAGCATGGCCAGCCGGCACCCCGAGTCCGTCGACGGCCTGGCCCTGATCGAACCGATGCTGCCGCAGGCGCGCAAGGGGCGGATGCGGGTCAAAACGGCACTTCGCTGGCTGCTGCCGATACTGGCCCTGGCTGCACGAGGTGCCAACCTGGTCGGCATTTCGCGCGGCCAGCGACCTGTGCTGGACCTGGAACAGCTGGATCGCAAGACCCGCGCAGCGATGGAAAAGCAGGGCGATGCCCGGGCGATGACCAGCCGCTACGCCTCGCCGCTGCCCGATTTGCAGTACATTCCTGCCCACTCCTACTTGCAGGCGCTGACAGAAACCCTGCGCCGTCTGCCACCCTTGACCGGCATCGGTCAGCCGGCCCTGGGCCTGGTCTCCAGCGGTGGCCTGTTCGGCGACCCGGAGCTGACCCGAAGGGCCCTGGCCAGCATGCCCGATTGCCAGGTCGAGACCCTGGAAGCCGAACACTGGATTCCCACCGAGCAGCCCGAAGCCCTGCGCAGGCTGCTTTCACAGTGGCTTGGCGCTCGCTTCGGTTAAGATTATGGGTTAACTAATGTCGAGGAGCTGTTGACAATGCGTAAGCTCAGTTTTTCAATGCTTGTTCTGGCCATGTTTTTTTCCAGCACCGCGCTTGCTGACGGTGAAATCATGCGCAGCGAGTATCAGGCAATCATGGTCGAGAAAGTTGCCGATGGCCTGGAACACCCTTGGTCGATTGCCTTTCTGCCGGACGGTGCCATGCTGGTCACCGAGCGTCCCGGTTATCTGAACCGTATCGACGCCGAGGGCAACAAGACCCGCATCAGCGGCACGCCGGACGTTCATGTTCGAAACCAGGGCGGCCTGCTGGAAGTGGTTTTGCATCCTGACTTTGCCGACAATCGGTTTGTCTACCTGACCTACTCCAAGCCCAATGGCAGCGATACCGCTACGGCCCTGGCGCGCGGTCGCCTGGACGGCGATGAGCTGGTTGATCTGGAAGACCTGTTCGTCCAGGATCGCTTCTCATCTCCGGGTCGCCACTACGGCTCGAAGCTGGCCTGGATGCCCGACGGTACCTTGCTGATGAGTATTGGCGACCGGGGCACCGAACCCGAGCGCGCCCAGGACCTGGGCGATCACGCCGGCAAGCTGCTGCGCCTGACCGAAGACGGCGGCGTCCCGGACGACAATCCCTTCGTCGACCATGAAGGCGCACTGCCGGAAATCTATACCTACGGCAACCGCAATATCCAGGGCTTGATCGTGCACCCCGTTACCGGCCAGATCTGGGCCACCGAGCATGGCCCGCGTGGTGGCGACGAACTCAACCTGCTTGAGCCCGGCAACAACTACGGCTGGCCAGTGGTATCGCGCGGACTGGATTATCGGACCCAGGAGCGCTACGGAAGCGAAGCAATCTACAGCCATGAGGACATGGTCGAGCCGGTGATTGACTGGACGCCTTCCCTGGCTGCCTCGGGCCTTGCCGTCGTGCCAGAAGACAGCGACTTCCAGATGTGGCGCGGCGACCTGCTGGCCGGCGGCCTGCGCAGCGAGCAGATTCGACGCGTGCACTTTGTTGACGGTATTCCGTGGCACCAGGAAGAGCTGGTCCGCGGTGAAATCGGTCGCATTCGCGACGTGCGCATCGGTCCCGACGGCAACATCTATGTGGTCACCGACCATTCCGACGGCGCGCTGTACCGCATCTCACCGGTCAATCGTTAACCCCTGCATGCCGGCCGAGCCGGAAAAGTCAGCCAACCAGCAGCGCCCGCTGCTGGTTGCGCTGACCGGCGGCATCGCCTCCGGCAAGACAGCCGTGTCGGACCGACTGGCCGAGCACGGCGCTGTTGTCATCGATACCGACCTGATTGCCCGCGAAGTTGTGGAGCCGGGTCAACCGGGTCTGGCAGCCATCGTCAAGGCCTTTGGTCCCGGAATCCTTGATGCCAACGGAGGCCTGGACCGGGCCGCGATGCGCCAACAGGTGTTCACCGACCCTGACTCGCGCAAACGTCTGGAAAGCATCCTCCACCCCCTGATTGCCGAGCGCGTCAAGCATCGCATTGCTAGCGAGCAGGCCACCGACTATCTGCTGCTGGTCGTCCCGCTCCTGGTAGAGAGCGGCCTATTTCTCAACGCCGATCGTATCATCGTGGTCGATGTGCCCGAGTCGGTACAGCTTGAACGCCTTGCCCGGCGCGACGGCACCAGCGAAGCACAGGCCAGGGCCATCCTCGCCTCGCAGGCCAGCCGGGAGCAGCGGCTCAAGGTAGCAACGGACGTAGTCGACAACAGCGGCAGTCTGGCAGACTTGGAGCGAGCCGCCGACCACTTGCACAACGAGCTGATAACGAAAGCACGCCAGTTGAATCGTTCAAAAACCGCGGTGGAGCATTACCCGTAGCCTGGCCCAACGCGGCCGGGGACAATCTTGGGTGAACCACCGTCCGCTTGGGTAGGACTCCTCGAGCTGATCAAGCGTTGTGCTAAAGCCATTACGGTAACGATGGATTCAACATGGGCCCCGGCCACGTTGGACCGGGCTACGACTCGTGTTTGGCCAGATTTTCTTGCCAGTCTGGCAGTTCCAGTCGCAACCTCCGAGAACGACGAAGGAACGCAACTGGTAGCCCGGTCCAACGTGGCCGGGGGCCATGTCGGGTGAACCACCATCCGCTTGGGGTATGGCTTTTCGGGCTGCTCAAGCATTGCGCTGAACCCATAACGATTGGGCCGGGCTACGACTCGTGTTTGCTCGGATTTCTTTGCCAGTCTGGCAGATGGGTTTGCCACCGGCCAAAGCGATTGGTCAAACCGGGAAAGCTTCCAGGCTCGACGATGTTGAATTGCGATTGCGGAGCCGCTCGGCCTGTCAGGCAGCCCCAGAGGCCTAAGGCCGTACCTTCACCGTTGGTGAGTTGATGCACGGGACGGTCCAGCATGGTGGCAATAAGTTCGCAGAGCAGGCGGCTCTTGGCCAGGCCACCGCTCAGGCATATGCGTTCAGGTGGAGGCGCATAACGCGCCATCACCTCGGCGTTGACCTTGATCAGAAAAGCGATGCTTTCCAACACCGCGCGCAACTGTCCAGGAAGTGTGC
>SLQY01000053.1 GCA_007131235.1 Wenzhouxiangella sp. | reverse complement strand
TTCCAGGTCTTTGCCGGAGATCCGGATATTGACGCGTTTGTCTTTCCGGAAGGTGGCGCGGGCTGCGGCCTGATAGTGGGCTTTCAGGTCGTCTGAAACGACGGACTCCCACTCTCCTTTTTCGAAGGATTCCAGGTAGTCCTTGTCTTCATGATCTCGCGATTCGGTCATATTTGGGGTGGTCAGTCAGGAAAACCGGGTTTTTGGTTTTCAGGGGCTCAGCCAGCCGATTTCGGTCGCGGTGCGGGGGCCGATGGTGGTTTCGTTCAAGCCGTGGGCTTCGCGGGCCTGGCCGGGGCGCAGGGGCAGGCGGCCGGCCATGAGTTCGGCTTGTTGCTGGGGATAGCGGGGGTAAAGGTCTGGCTCGGCGTAGCCTTGCGGGAAGACGGGCAGGGCGCTTAGCGGGTTGTACAGGTCGGTGGCGCCGACGGTGTGGAGGAGTTCATGGGCCAGGACGACGTTGTTGTGGGCGTCGAGCTGTTCGTGGGCGAGCAGGTTGGCCACGGCCATGCGCAGATCCAGAATGCCGACCGAGTGCATGAACATGGGCTGGGTGGCGGGCGCGTGGTAATGAACAACCAGGACGATATCGGGGTCGAGGCCCTGCCGGTCGAAGCGCCAGCGCCACAGGCGCAGGTTCAAGGCCCAGCGCAGATCGGCGGCCAGGCTGCCCTCCGGCGGCGGCGTGGGGGGTGCATGGCGTTCCGACGGCTCGGCCAGGCGCAAAACGAAGGGACGTTCGAGTAACAAACCGTGGGCACCGGCGGCGCCGGCCATGAACGCTTCGATTTCCTGGAACTGTCCCGGCCCGAGGGCGCGCAGGTAGTCGGCAGCGGCCTGGCTGCCATCGGCGTTGTGGGGGTAGATGCCCACCACCAGCGGCCGATCCCAGGCGGGAATGCGATCAGGCTCGGCCTGGTGGGCGTACACGGCGGCGGTCAGGGCCAGCAATAACAGCAGGATGCGGACCTGGCGGCCGGTACTCCATCGGGCTTGTCGAGATGCTTGCTGGGTCAAGTGGTCAGCCGGGTGAGCCTGGAATGGCAGAAGAAGTTAGCACTTCGAGCCCAACCGCGGCGTGAGGTTCCCCAGGGTTAATGAGGGCTGAACAGGCGGATAAAACTCAGCGGCATCAGCAGGCGATCCGGGGCGTCTGCGGCACCGGATCCGGTCGTGCGAAAGTACAGTTCCATGCCGTCGTCGAACCGCAGGCTTTCCAGGCTGGTGTGCTGGGCCTGCGGCAGGTAGGCACTGCCCTGGCCTTGCGGCGAGCCGTGCCGGCCCACGACCTCCGGCCACAGGTCGCCAAGACGGCTGCCGCGGTGGGTACTGCCCTCCCACCAGCTGTCGCGCATGCCGCTGCCGATCAGGATGGTTTCCAGTCTCAGGTCGCGACAGGCCGGGTAGCGAGCCAGGAAATCGCTGCCCTGGTACATCTCTCTGATCAACCGGTGACCGAGGTGGCGGGTCGCCTGGGCGCAATCGCCTTCCAGCGGGAACATGAAGTGCAGGCCGACGCTGGTGTAGATCAGCTCGATACCGTTGTCTTCTTCCGAGAACCAGCCGCCGACTCGCTCGACACCGAACTGGTCGACCATGCTGCCCAGGCTTTCGCTGCCCAGGCGCAGGTCACCCAGGCCCTGGCCGGGCACGGCTTCGGCCTGCTGGTAGGCCTGCCAGGCTGACGGTGTGCCGCTACCACAAGCGCTGAGTGCCAGCGCCAGAATCAGGGCAAGAATCCATCGCATATGAAGCTCCCCAAGTGTTCTCCTGATCTGATCATACCCGGCAGGCGTTTTTCAGCCAAGCGGTTCCGAGCGGTGTTGCTGAAATGCATCGTTGGGGCTGGTAGGCTTTGACTGCCTGTCATACCGCGAAACGCACAGGGGGAATTATCCAGGAATCTCGTCCAAAAACGATGCGCGATTTGTTCGCGGCTGTCACGGATTTGCTGTTCAGCCTCGATTCGAAGCTTTGGCGGACGCTGATTGGCCTGGTCAGGCACCCGGTAAGCACCAACCGGGCCTATTTGTCGACGTCGGCCGATTTGCTCAGCCCTCTGAAGCTGCTGATCGGGCTTTGCTCGCTATCGGTGGTGGTTTGGGCGCTATTGCCAGCGACGCCCGCTTTCATGGACATGATGCTGGCGATGTATCCCGATATCGTCGAGCTTATGCGCGAGGATATCGAGTCAGCTGGCGCGAATTGGCAGCATTTCGTCGATGCCGTGAACCAGCGCATGAACCTGCTGAATGCGCCTTTCGTATTGCTGATCGCCTTGCCGGTCATGCTCTATTTCAAGCTGGTCAGGCGCGACGTGGCTGCCCTGGATCATGCCCGGCTGACCTTGAACGCATTCAATGTCTACCTGTTGTTTCACATCCTCAGTGCGCCGTTTTACTTTCTGCCGGTAAACCTGATGCTGTTGAGCGGCCTGCCGCTGCTGCTGGTGCTTGTTCCCTACCTGGTGCTGCTGGTGGTGCGTTTTCATGCTCGCAGTTTCCTGCACGGCGCTGTCGCTACGGTCGGCCTGCTGCTGGTGCTGGCAGTCAGCTACCTTGCCGCTTCCAACGCCGTGGTGATCGGTGCAATCTACTGGGCCATGAGATCAGTGGGCGTGGCGTGACGGGTGATTTCAGCGGTTGCGCCGCTGCCAGCCTGGCCCTCGATGAGCGAGCATCCACAGGATGATGCCAACCAGAAAAACCCAGAACAGCAGGCTCAGGGCAATGATGCCGCCGCCGAGCAGGCTGTAGGTCCGTCGAGACTCGGGCTGGCGCCAGCCCAGGGCCAGGATGATCAGGCCGGCCGCAATGCC
>SLQY01000220.1 GCA_007131235.1 Wenzhouxiangella sp. | reverse complement strand
GAAGACATCCGTGCCGCCGGCTTTCTGACCAGTGCCATGACCGCCGATCTGCGCGATTCGCTGGAGTTCATCGCCCTGATGCAATACCGTCACCACGCCTGGCAGCTGGAGCGGGGCATGGTGCCGGACAACAAGCTCAACCCGGAGACCCTGGATGCCTTTGACCGACGCAACCTGAAAGACGCCTTTCGTGTGCTGGCCAACGCCCAGCGTTTTCTCAAGATGCGCTACCGCCTGTTGCCGCGGACATGAGCAGTACCAAGCCATCCTGGCCCGAGCGCCTGCAGGCACTGGCAGCCGCCGGCAAGGACCCGGCCCTGGTCGAATTTCACGCTGCCATGGCCAGGATCGACCCGGAAACGCCGCTGGCCGAGGTGCCGCTGGTCTCCATTGACCTGGAAACCACGGGCTTCGATCCCGAGGCTGATGCCGTCGTCAGCATCGGCCTGGTGCCGATGGACCTGGCGCGCATTCGCCTGGCCGGATCAGCTTACTGGGTGGTCAAGCCGCGGCGTGAGGTCGAGTCGGAATCCATCCTGGTGCATCACATCACCCACGACGAAATCGATCCAGCGCCCGACCTGGCCGACATGTTGCCCGAGCTGCTGGTGGCCATGGCCGGACGGGTGGCGGTGGTTCACTATCGCCAGATCGAGCGGCGGTTCCTGGATGCCGTCGTGCGCCGCCGCTTGAACGAGTCCATGGCTTTTCCCCTCATCGATACCATGGCCCTGGAAGCCTGGGTCTTGCGCCGCAACCGGCACTGGGGGCAGCGCCTGGCCGACCGCGTTGGCCTGCGCCGCCGTCCCAGCCTGCGCCTGGGCCAGGCCAGGGAACGCTACGGCCTGCCGGCCTACACCCCGCACCACGCCTTGACCGACGCCATCGCCACCGCCGAACTGTTCCAGGCCCAGGTCGCCTGGCACTTCGACCCGGCCACACCGGTGGGCAATCTCTGGCTATAGGACGACCGCGATCAGGCGTAGTCGGCCTGGTCCTCGCTGACCTGCTCCGGTCGGGCATGACCGCGTAGCCATTCGGCCAGGGCATCCTCGTCGAGCTCGCCAGCGGCCAGAGAGGCGAATACCGGATACAGGTCGGCATCGCTGGCCACCAAAACGTAGCCGTTCAGTTCCAGGAACAGTTCACACAAGACGGCCGCGGTGCGCTTGTTTCCATCCACGAAAGGATGATTCCGGGCTACTCCATAGGCGTAGGCCGCAGCCAGAGCGGGCAAATCGATATCCAGTCCAGCATAGAAGAATTTCTGCTTTGGCCGGTTCATTGCCGACTCGAGCATGCCCACATCGCGAGTGCCGCCGGGGCCTCCGTGCTCGGCCAACTGCCGTTCATGAACGCGCTCAGCCAGCTCCATGGTCAACCATATTGGTTCGTTCATGTCCTACTCCCCCAGCTTGCGCAGAAGGCTTCGCCGGCGTCGCATGATGCCTTCGGCCACCTCCATCTGCCGCGCGAACTCGGCATCGTAAGGCGATAGCAAAATCCCATCCGGCGTCTCATGCACCATCAACTCATCACCGCGACTGACCCGCAGCTTCTCCAGCAGCTCCTTGGGCAGAATCACCCCCGTGGAATTGCCAATCGCCGTGACTTTCAGCTTCTTGCTCATGTTGCCGCCTCCTTAGGCCTGGAGGCGACAGTATAACAAATGTATTACTAAGTCAGAAAGTCTCGTCGGCGGGGTTCATCGAACGGCTGGTTCAGGCTAGTCTGCGCACTCGCTGGAAGGCGATTCTTGGCGAGACAATCGGCATCTTTTCAACACATCCGAGCGCAAGCAGGGCCTGGTCGCCGGTGACGAAAATATCTATTCCGGCCTGAATGGCCGCTGCAACGATTGGTATGTCGTCCGGGTCCGGAAAATCGGGCGGCGCAGACCAATGGCGGTCACTGGCCCGGCGGGGTATCGCCAGCAGACGCGCCGCCCGCTGGCGGGCGCTATCGCTCAGTGAAAACTTGGCCTCAAGAATCCGCCCTACTCCTCTGCCACATCCCGGCTGATCCATAACTCATGGGCACTGTCGCCGGATAGCAGGTGCTCGACAAGGTCAGTACACGGCCCGCGGGCAATGAAGGCGCTGATCCAGATATTGCTGTCGAGGAAGACTTTCACGAAACATCGCGAAAAACGTCGTCATCGCTCAGGTAGCCGGCTCGCTCGGCTTGCGGCAGCAACTCGGCACGCAGCAGGTGCAGGTCAGCCACGGCGGCGTGCCTGCGCAGCATCTCTCTGACCAGCTCGCTCTTGGTTCGCTTTTGTTCATTGGCAAGCTGGGTCAGGATCTGGTCCAGTTCTTCGTCCAATCTAATGGTGAGCGTTGTCGACATGATTGTTTCCGGCGTTTCTGTAAGACATCGTATTACGCCGTCCCGATTCACCGCATGGCCGCCGGGAAAAGTCAGACGTCCACCGGTAGACCAGTTGCTCTGGTCTACCAGTGGGTGTATCGAACGTTTGAAGAGTACTGAGCCTGACGACCGGGCTGCGTCAGAAAGCCTCGTCGGCGGGGTCCATCAAGGGGGCGGCGCCGGCGCGGATCTTGGCTTCCAGCCCCAGGCCTTCGGGAAGGATGCGGGTGAAGTAGAAGCGGGCGGTATCGAGCTTGGCCTGGTAGAAGGCAGCGCGTCCTTCGCCTGCGGCCAGGCGCTGGCTGGCGATCACGGCCGTGCGCGCCCACATGAAGGCCAGCGCGGTCTGCGCGAACAGGCGCAGGTAGTCGCTGGAGGCGGCACCGGCTTCGAGCGGGTCCTGGCTCATGCGCTGGAAGATCCAGGCGGTGACGTTCTGCAGGCGCTGGGCGGCTTCGGCCAGGGGCT
>SLQY01000269.1 GCA_007131235.1 Wenzhouxiangella sp. | reverse complement strand
GTCAGGTCGCTGAGAACCTGCTCGGCAACCCGGAAATCCGGATGGTCGAGGCCGACCACGGACGGTACTGCGATAACCCGCATGCCAGCACGGTGGGCTGCGATGACGCCGGCCGGGGCATCTTCGAAAACCAGGCATTGCTCAGGTTTGATGCCCAGCCGCTTGGCCGTGGTCAGAAAGACCGCCGGATCAGGCTTGCCGCGCACTTCATCAACGCCCGAGTGGGTCAGGTCCAGCAGCGAGCCCAGGTCCAGCCGGGCGACTACCGCATCGATCAGCCGATGTGGTGACGAGGAAGCGATCGCGGTTTTCAGGCCAGCCGCGCGCACCCGGGCCATGGTTTCGCGCGCGCCCGGCAACGCGGCTCCCCGGCTCAAGACGAGGCGGGTCACCTCGTCAAGAATAGGGCCGTGCATGTGCTCCGGGCCTGGCCCTTGCCAGCCGAAACGCTGATACCAGTCGGCCAGCACTTCGTCCAGGCGCCGCCCGGCCGAGGCTCGACACAGATCTCTTGTGATAGGCAGGCCGAGTGGACGCAGGCAGCTGATCTCGGCGTCTTGCCAGAGCGGTTCGGAATCGATCAGCAGTCCATCCATGTCGAAAATGGCTGCAGCGAGCTGGGTCATCCTGGTTGTCCTGTGCGTTGTCGGCGTGGGTTTTTCAAGTGCCCTGGCCCGGCGCATTGCGAAGTGGCAGGGGCGTTGAGCTGATCAGTGACTTCAGGTCGGGCACTGGCCGGCCGCGCAGGGCATCATCGATGACTGCCGGATCGAGCTGGGGAGCCAGCAGGCGCAGGAAATCCGCGTGAAAGTTCTTCAGCAAGAAGTCCTGGCGGCAGCCGATCCAGGTTGTCAGGCGCGGAAACAGGTGGCTGGCGTCCAAGACGCGCAGGTCGTCATCGTTGCCCGGTGTCACCGCCATGCCGGCGACGATGCCGACGCCGAGACCGGTGCGTACGTATGTTTTGATGATATCGGAATCTCGGGCCGTAAAGGCGATGCGTGGGGCCAGGTCGTGCTCGCGAAAGGCGGTCATCAAGGACGAATCCGGGTGATCGCTGAACAGGTAGGTGACCAGCGGGTAACGGGCCAGGTCCTGCAGTGACAAGGGCTTTTCGACATCGGCAAGCGGGTGGTCGCGCGGGACGACGACCACACGGTCCCAGCGGTAGACCGGAAACTTGATCACATCGCAGAACAGTTCTTCGCCGCCGGTTGCCATGGCAAAATCTGCCTGGCGTTCGCCGATCATCTGGGCAATCTGCTCCGACGTACCCTGGTGCAATTCGACGTTGATTTCCGGGAATGCCTGGCGGAAGGTGCTGATTACCTGCGGCAATACGTAGCGAGCCTGAGTCTGGGTCGTGGCCAGGCTCAAAAGCCCCCGAACTTCGCCGCGCAGTTCATCGGCCAGTGCCTTGATGGCCTGCACTTCACGCAGTACCCGCCGGGCACGTTCGACAACCTTGTCGCCGGCCGGGGTCAGTGCATCGATCCGCTTGCCCTTGCGGATGAACAGCTTGAGGCCGAGTTCATCCTCGAGTAATCGAATCTGCTTGCTGACGCCGGGCTGCGAGGTATACAGGGCCTCGGCCGCACTGGTGATGTTGAGGCCATTGTCGGCCACCGCGGTCAGGAATCTGAGTTGCTGCAGCTTCATTGTGCTCGACAGGCATCTAGCCCGCTCCGTAATTGCCAGGGGCCGAATGAACACTTGCGCTGGGCGATTCAACAACAGGCGAGGGCGGCGCAGGCCGACCGCTTTAGCTGAATTTCTCAAGCGCCCGCAAGCTGGCTCAAATCGGCGCTAGATACAGTTTGCCCGCTTCAATCAGAAAGTCAAGGTCAAGCGGGAATGCCGGCCTGGCTTAGTCAGCGATCGGTTGGGGCGTGCCGATCGCCGCACCCTGGAACAGGCTGGCACCGGCTGTGACCAGGTCCGGTATGTCTTCGGCCTGGCCGACTGCGTCTGTGAGGATGCGAGCGCGGCCATCCAGCGCCCTGGCGGCTGCGGCAATGGCGCTGTTGCCAGCGGCAGCCGAACAACGCAGGTAGTCGATATGGCGTGCGCTCTCAGCCAGCAGATCCAGCTTGTCCAGCGGAATCTGGGTGGCGCAAATCTCGATTTCGCGTCGGGCCAGCTTGGCTTGCAGTGATCCCAGCAGCGAAGTTTTCGCCAGGGCGGAGACGGGCAATTCGCAAACCAGGGCCATGTGCCGGTAGCGGCTGGCCAGGCTCAGCAAATCATCAACCAGGATGTCGATGTCTTCACACTCGACCGGGTGGACCTCGAGAAAGAGACAGGATTGAAGACCGGCCTTGGCGGCTTGCCTGAGGCAGGTTTCGCGAACAATCTGGGCCAGGCGAGCCTCTTCACCCAGGTCTGCCGCGAGGCGAAACAGCGTGCCGCTTTCGGCGGCGAGCTTGGGGTGGGTGCTTCGGGCACGCAGGGCGTGACCGAAACGGCTGCCGTTGGCAGCCTGGATGGCTTCACTGATGCCTGTGACCAATTCATCATTGAGAAGCTCGAAAAACTCCGGTGCCTGCACCGGGAACCCCGTTGGCAAGGCGGTGAATCCAACCATGGTGTCGGTGGCCCGCTCCCGGCCGGTGGGTCTTGGCTGGGCCTGGGCTGATCCGTCAGGCTGACGTTGTTGCAAGGTAAACCCGTGATCTGCGAAATGGACAATATCGCCGGCGCGCACCGGCGTGGGATCGGTGATTCGCTGGTGATTGACGAAGGTGCCGTTGGTGCTCTCCAGGTCGCTCAGTACAAGACCGCCGTCGTGACGCTCGAAGCGAGCGTGGTGTCTCGAGATACGGTCGAAATCCAGCTGCAGCCCGCAATCTCCGGAGCGTCCAATCACGCACGGGATGTCTCCCAGCGGAAAGGACAGGCCAGCGCTGTCAGTTTGGTCCGAGGGTGCCAGGTACAAATGCTGCTCGTTCATGAACTGCCCGCCGCTTGGTCAACAACCGGGAGTTTATCTCGAAAGCTCAACGAATTCACCCGCCGGGATGGTTTCAGAGTGATGCTGGTCTGCCAGGCATGGCATCGGGTCACATCGGCCAGACCAGCAGGATCATGGGCACGCCCACGGCAACGACGATCACCTCCAGCGGCAGGCCCAGGCGCCAGAAGTCACCGAAGCGAAAGCCGCCCGGGCCGAGGATCAGGGTGTTGTTCTGGTGTCCGATCGGGGTCAGGAAGGCGCATGAGGCACCAACGGCAACCGCCATCAGGAACGGGTCGGCGCTGGCCCCAAGGACTGCAGACGCACTGATGGCGATGGGGCACATGACTGCGGCCGTGGCCGCGTTGTTCATGAAGTCTGACAGGGTCATGGTGACGATCAGGATCAGCGCCAGGGCAATGACCGCTGATCCGCCACTGGCATGGCTGAGCAGCAGGCTGGCCAGCAGGTCGGCGGTGCCGGTGGTGGCCATGGCGCCGGCAACCGGAATCAGCGCGCCGAGCAGGACGATCACCGGCCAGTCCACGGCTTCGTAGACCTTGCGCGGCGGGACGATTCGGGTTGCTGCCACGGCCAGTACACCGGTGGCAAATGCAATCGCGGCCGGAAATAGTCCGAAGGCGGCCGCCGAAACTGCACCAAGCATGATCAGACCGGCCACCATCGCTTCGCGAGGGCGCGGCAGGCGCAGCGCGCGATCGGCCAGTGGAACGCAGCCACTGTTGAAGGCGAAGTCCTGCAGCGACTCGATCGGGCCTTGCATGAGCAGTACGTCGCCGGGTCTGAACTGCAGGGTGCGAAGCCGAGCGACGGTGCGGCTGCCCTGGCGCGAAACGGCCAGCAGGTTGATGCCGAAACGCGTGCGCAGGGCCAGGCTCCTGGCGGAGCGACCGATGATGCCCGAGGTCGGCATCACGACGACTTCCAGCAGGGCGATGTCTTCGCCCTCCTTGCTTTTTTGCGGCTTTTCTTTCTCTTCTGCTGCCGGCTTGTCACTGTCAGGCGCCGTCTCAGCGACGGTGGTAGATGGCTCCAGCTCGATGTCGTTCACCGGCTTTGGCTCGGTCTTGTCTTCCTCGAGACGAACGCCGAGTTGGGAGAGCGCGTTGATCAAGGCCTTGGGTTCGGCCTCGATAACCAGAATGTCGCCGGCCCGGATCTTTCGATTGCCGTGTGGCGCGTTGATCCTGACCTTGTCGCGAATCATGGCCACGATCTGGGCATCGTCTTCCTCGATGAGCTGCTCGGCATTGCGAATACTCAAGTTCACGGCCCGATTGCCTTCCTCGACCCGGGCCTCGGTCAGGTAGTGCCCGGTGTCAAAGTCATCGGCCGCTGCCCGGGTCCGGACCGGGATCAGCCAGCGTCCAGCCAGCAGCACGAAGAGGATGCCGGCCACCGCTACTGCCAGCCCCACCGGCGTGTAGGCAAACATGCCGAAGGTGCCGAGGCCGGCCTCGTCGCGAAACCCGGAAACAATCAGGTTGGGCGGCGTTCCGATCAGGGTGGTCATGCCACCGAGGATGGATCCGAAGGCCAATGGCATCAACAGCTGTCCTGGTGGCAGCCCCTGGCGCTGGGCAATGCCAACGGCCACGGGCATGAGCAGTGCCAGGGCGCCCACGTTGTTCATGAAAGCGGACAGAAATGCGGCGATCAGGGTCAGCACGATCGTGTTCAATCGGGCGCTGCCATTGGTCGGCAACAGGCGTCCGGTAATCACGTCCACGGCCCCCGAGGTCTGCAGTCCACGACTGAGGATGAGGACACAGGCAACCGTGATGACGGCTGGATGGCCGAAGCCGCTGAACGCCTCGCCAGGCGGCACCAGTCCGGCGACAACGCAGGCCAGCAGGGCAGCCAGGGCGACCATGTCGTGGCGCCAGCGCCCCCAGATGAACATGACCACGGTGACGGCAAGAATGCCGAGGATGATCAATTGTTCGGTGTTCATGCAACTGGCACTCAGAAGTCAGCCTTTATCCTAACCGCAGATGCAGTGTGGCTGGTATATAACCCGAAGTTTGTTGACGCAGGCTTTGCCCTTGCGCTACGTTGAATATGCAACTCATCGAGACCGACCGAGGGACAGGCCCTTTGACGTCGGGGCAACCTGCGGTGATTTTTTGCCTTTCCAGGCATATTTCATCGTGACGGTGCCAATTCCTGCGGAAGCCGACCCGTGTCGGCGACCGAGAGATGAGAGGACGCTTGTGCCCGGCGCCGCTTGCTTTGTCTCCAGTCGGGCCGCTGCATACTCCCTCCCGGTCATGTGTCGCAGAACTCGGTGGGTCGGTTTTTTTACTGACCAACATCGACGGAGCATGCATCATGAACCAGGCCCTGGCCGCAACCGAACCGGACTGTATCCGGCCCCCCAGCCCAGCGGCGAATGACCTCGCCCTGTGCGACGATCATTTCGACTGGGCATTGCCCGACCAGCCGGAATGTCGCGTGACAATCCACTATCGACTGCACGGTCCGGGAACGGCACCGGTTGTTGCCGTGCTCGGTGGCATCAGTGGCAACCGCCAGGTCCAGTGCTGGTGGCGCGATCTTTACGGCAGCGAGCGCGCATTCGATCCCGGTCGGACGCGTATTCTGAGCGTTGACTGGATTGGCCACGGCAACGCGGTCAGCACCGCGACCCAGGCCGATGCCCTGGCCGCGGTACTGGATCACCTGGCTATCGATACGCTGGCCGTTCTGGTGGGCGCATCCTATGGGGCCATGGTGGGCTTGAGCTTTGCCCAGCGTCATGGCAAGCGCTTGCAGCGCCTGTTGGCGATCAGCGGCGCTGACCGCGCCCGCCCTTGCAACACCGCCCTGCGCTACATCCAGCGCGAAATTCTTCGCCTCGGCGTCGATACCGGCCAGTCTTCGCGGGCCGTTGCGCTGGCCCGGGCCCTGGCCTTGACCAACTATCGCCCGGGCAAGTTGTTCGATCAGCGCTTCTCTGCGCCAAGCGCGGCCGACACCCTGGGCCAGGTAAGCAGCTACCTCGATCACGTGGGTCGATGTTTCAGCGACAACTTTACCGCCGAGCATTACGCCAGCCTGTCGGCTTCGCTGGATCTGCACCAGGTCGATGTCGAGCAGGTACGTTGCCCGGTTGATCTGGTTGCCGTCGATTCCGACGAACTGGTGGCACCGGAGCAAATCGAGGCTCTGGCGGCGCGCTTACCGATCCCGGCGCGTCTGCATCGCGTCCAGTCGGTTTACGGACATGATGCATTTCTGAAAGAAGCGGATTGTTTCAATCGCCTGGTCACGCGGGTGCTGGCAGAGGAGGGCGCACGATGAGCTTGCGCCAGCCAGCCACCATAGCCGTTCGCGCCGGTATCGATACCGATACCCAGCATGGCGCCGTTGTGCCGCCGATCTGTCTTTCCAGTACGTTTTCCTTCGCCGAGTTCGGTCAACCCAGGCAGCACGACTACTCGCGTTCCGGCAACCCCACCCGGGATCTGCTTGGCGACGCCCTGGCCCAGCTCGAAGGGGGTGCTGGCGCCGTGGTCACAGCGACCGGCATGGGCGCGATCAGCACGGTGCTGCAGCTGCTCAAACCGGGCGACAAGCTGGTTGCACCGCTGGATTGCTACGGCGGCACCTTCCGCCTGTTCGATGCCTGGGCCAGGCGCGGTGCGTTCGACCTGGTGTGGACCGATTTTCGCAACGAGCAGGACTATCGTCGCCATCTGGACGGTGCTCGCATGGTGTGGCTGGAAACGCCGAGCAATCCCCTGTTGCGGATCACCGACATTGGCCGCGTTGCCGAGCAGGCGCGGGCCCGGGGTGCCCTGGTGGTGGCCGACAATACCTTCCTCTCGCCCGCCCTGCAGCAGCCGCTGGCACTGGGTGCCGATATCGTCGTCCACTCCACCACCAAGTACATCAACGGACACAGTGACGTCGTTGGCGGGGCCGTTATTGCCGGCAGTCGCGAGCTGGCCGAGCAGGTCGCGTGGTGGGCAAACTGCATTGGTGTCACCGGGTCGGCATTCGACAGCTGGCTGACCCTGCGTGGCCTGCGAACCCTGGGCGTGCGGGTCCAGGCTCACCAGGCCAACGCCCAGTCCCTGGTGGATCGGCTGCTGTCCGACCCGGCGGTGAGCCGCGTGTATTACCCTGGCCTGCCTGAACACGACGGGCACCTGGTGGCGCGTAGGCAGCAATCCGGGTTTGGGGCCATGATCAGCTTCGAGCTGGCTGGCGGTGAGGCCGCGGCCCGGCGCTTTGTGGATGGTTTGCAGGTGATCTCCCTGGCTGAATCCCTGGGCGGGGTGGAAACCCTGGTTGCGCATCCCTGCACCATGACCCATGCGGCAATGCGCCCGGAAGACCAGCAGCGGGCCGGGCTTGGCCCCGGGTTGCTGCGCCTGTCGGTTGGTCTCGAGGCGGTCGAAGACCTGCAGGCCGAACTGGAGGCTGCTCTGGCAAGGGCCGGTGCCGGCACCCGGCGCGGAGGTCATCGTCATGGTGTCATTTGAGGCCCTGGCCGCATGCCCGGCCGGCAGGCCGGAGGTGGCGGTTGCCCTGGTTGGACCGGGGCGGGTTGGTCGCGCCTTGCTGAAGCGATTTCGGCCCGGTACCGGTGCGCCGCGCCTGGTCGCCATCGCCAACTCCAGCCGCATGCTGCTGGGAGCCGATCTGGATGAAGATGCCTGGTTGACGGCAGATGACGAACATGAACACTCGGCTGACCTGAGTCAGCTGGTGGCCTGGCTGGAACGCTCTGCTCGAGGACAAGCCGTGCTGGTCGACGCGACCGCCAGTGTCGAGGTGGCCGAACGCCACGCCGACTGGCTGAAACGCGGCCTTACCGTGGTGACCGCCAACAAGTGGGCCCTGGCCGCCCCTTCGCTACGCTGGCAGGCCCTGGAGCGGGAGCGGCTGCGGGACCCGACGCGTTACCAGGCGGCCGCCACGGTAGGGGCCGGCTTGCCGGTGCTGTCCACCCTGGACCGTTTACGTCAGTCTGGCGAAACCGTTCACGGGGTGGGCGGAGCGCTGTCGGGAACCATGTCCTTTTTGTGCGGCCGGATCAGTGCCGGGCTTGGACCATCCGACGCCGTGGTCGAGGCGATGAATGCTGGTTTGACCGAACCGGATCCCCGGAATGACCTGGACGGCCTGGACGTGGCGCGCAAGCTGGTGATCCTGGCCCGTGCAGCCGGCTATCCGCTGGTGCTTGAGGATGTCGAAGTGGACAGCCTGGTGCCGCCCGAGCTGCGGGAGGGGACCGTTGAGCAATTTCTTCAGCAGCCCGATGTCCTCGACAAGCATTGGCAGCACTGCGTGAACCAGGCCGGGGGCACTGGCGAGCTGATCGCCCATGTTGGCCGTTTCGATTCGAGCGGCAAGGCCCGGGTTGGTCTGGAGCGAATCGAGCCGGGTCATCTACTGGCCGGATTGCAGGGCGCTGGAAACCTGGTCGAGATCAGGACCGGTTGTTATGGTGAACAGCCGCTGGTCATTGCCGGGCCCGGCGCGGGAATCGAGGTGACTGCGCTGGCCCTGTGGTCGGGGATGCAGCAGTCAGCGCCATTTTCACAAGCTATACTCGCCTGATGGAACCAACTGACTTATCCATCAGCGACACCGGCGGCAACTTCAGTTCAACCCAAGCTTCATGAGCCGTGCAATTCGGTGGAAGCTGGTCCTGGCCGGTATGGCAGCGGCAATCGCCACGGCCGCGTCGATCCTGTTCTTTGCCAATGCCGTGCCACAGCCCATGCGGGTAGTGGAGCCGATCACCACGCTTGCTCCGATCGACAGCGAAGGATTTCGCCACCTGCAGCGCACGCTGCTTGGTGGGCGGGCACTGGCGGGGAACCGCATTGAAATTCTGAAAAACGGCGAAGAGATTTTCGCCTCCAAGCTGGATGCCATCGACAATGCCAGCAGCACCATCACCCTGGAAACCTACGAGTACTGGGGTGAGGAAATCGGTGCTGCCTTTGCCGAGGCGCTGGCCGGGGCGGCTCGTCGTGGCGTTGCTGTTCGTGCCATTTTCGACTACCTGGGCTCGGTCAAGGCTGACCCTGATAAGTTTGATCAAATGACCGAGGCCGGGGTGGAAGTCATTCGCTGGCGTCAGCCATCCTGGTACCAGTTGGCGCGGTTCAACTATCGAACCCATCGCAAACTGCTGATAGTTGACGGTCGTATCGGGTTCACCGGTGGAGCCAATACTGCCGATGCCTGGAAAGGCAGCCCGGAAACCGGCGGTTACCGTGACAACCACTACCGTTTCGAAGGTCCGGTTGTCGCCGGCCTGCAGAACGCTTTTGCGTTGAACTGGCTCAACGCCACGGGTCAACTGCTGTATGGCCTGGAATACTTTCCAGTTCCCGAACCACGTGGTGACCTGGACGTCAAGGTGGTCAACAGCTCACCCGGAGAAGGTACTCACAGGATCCGCCTGATGATGCTGTTGGCCATTGCCGGGGCGCGTGAGCACGTGCGCATGGCCACACCTTACTTCTATCCGGACAACATGATCATGGACGCACTGCTCGATGCCCGCCGACGCGGCATCAGCGTCGACTTGCTGCTGCCTACAGAGGGCGAATACAGCAGAGCCGTTCGCCAGGCGTCAATGAATCGCTGGGGAGATCTGCTCGAGGCCGGGGTCCGTATCCACGAATACCTGCCGTCCAAGTTCCACGCCAAGCTCTATATCATCGACGACTACTGGGTCTCGATCGGCTCATCCAACCTGGATAACCGTTCGTTCCGTCTCAATGATGAAACCAACGTCATCATCATGGACCGTGAACTGGCTGGCATGCTGACCGAACTGTTCGATCAAGACCTGGAGCAATCCCGAACCTACGACCTCGAAACCTGGAAAGACCGCCCACGCATGCAACGGCTGCTGGGATGGGTGGCCATGACCATTGGCTGGCATCTCTGACCCGCTGTTGCCGGCCGATTGACCGTTCGTGGCGGCTGTGTGGCCGTCGGAGCGCAGCAGGGGCGGACCCCTGAGGCTTTCGGCGCGGTGCGAATAGCTCCGGGTCTGACCGGTCAACGAATGCGTGAAATGCGTCCGCTGAGATCGAACAGTCCATGTGCGGCGGTCAGCAACTGGGCTGGGCTCTGATCAGCTGCCAGGTCAGGGAACTGGATGCCGAAACGAACGGATAGCTGCAATTCCTGGTTGGCGAAGCGAACCCGGGCACCGGCCAGGGCGCGACGGAGACGACTGACCAGGTTGCGAGCGCCAGCCTTGTGTGTTCCCATCAGGATGATGCTGTAGAGGTCGTCCGCCGTGCGGTGTAGTGAGTCGTCCTGGCGCACTTCACGATGCAGGAAGTAGCGCAGGTTGCGCATGATGGCCTCGGCCCAGGCCGTGCCAGAGCGCTTCTTCAAATCGGCATAGTTGTTGAGCTTGATGTGCATCAAGGCCAGGTCGAGGTTCTGGCGCAGGTGGAAGGCGAAGGCCTGTTCTATGCGCAGGTAGTAGTACTCCGGCTCGGGAACGTTGCTGAGCAGGCCCGACTCGGGCGGATAGTCGGCGGCGTTGGTGATCAGGTGCGCTTCCGGGATCTGGCCTTCCAGGTGAATGCGCAGGGCCCCGGTCAGGTCGGCGGCGCTGAAAGGTTTGGGGATGAACGCGGTAGCGCCGGCAGACAAGGCTTGTTCCCGGGCATTGGATTCCTCGGTGCCGGTCACGACCAGGATAGGCAACTTGCGGATGCGCTGGTGGCGGCAGCTGCGCACGGTACGGATCAGCTCGTGTCCGTCCATGATCGGCATCATCAGGTCGGTAAAGATCAGCTCGATATCCTTGTCGCGGTTGATCTGCTGCCAGGCTTCCTCGCCGTTCTCGGCCATGACCAGATCGCACTTGTCAGCCAGGAACTTGCTGCCGGCGTAGCGCATCAGCCGCGAGTCGTCCACGAACAGAACGCGCTTGACGGGTGGTGCTTGGTTCGTGGCTTCGAGCATTGCCATCCTTCGAGCTGAAGTCCCCTCGCCGCATCCTTAGATGCATGTTGCGGCGGCCTGAAAGCGTTAAAAAACCCTACTGTATACGCCATTGTGCGGCAAAGCGAGGCTGCGATCAAGCTTGCCTGCTCGGTCAGTCCTGGATCAGCGGCGTTGGTCCCGGCCGCTGGTCGGCTCAGCGCGGCATGATCTCGCGCAACAGGATGCGCTGGCTGTTGCCATCGAACAAACCGAAGGT
>SLQY01000341.1 GCA_007131235.1 Wenzhouxiangella sp. | reverse complement strand
GGCCGCGTTCTTCTTCCGGCACCGGTGCGGCCTCAAGCGGCGCGCAAACCAGCAAAGGCAGGGCCAAAAATATAGACAGCAGGATTCTCATGGGTCATCTCCTTGGCAAGCGGAGTTCTGACAAAAAAGCCCCCGGCAGCGCCGGGGGCGAACAGAGAGCCGAATGATCATGCAGGATCGGCTTGGGGAGGACTTCTGTTAGAAGCTGTAGCGCAGTTCCAGGCCAAAGGTACGGCCCTTGCGCAGGGTGGTAAAGAATGCGCGCGGCAAGCCGGCATCCGCACACTGACCCGAGTTGACATCGCAACCTCCGGCGACCAGGGCATCCTGCGGAATACCGAAGGCATTGAAGCCATGACGCAGATCGAACCATCGCGTGGCCAGTGCCGGGGAGTCTTCATCCAGGAGGTTACGACCGAAGGCGGCGATTTCCCAACCGGCCTCGCTGCGAACACCCAGGCGCAGATTGAGCATGCTGGTCGAGGGAACCCAGGCCCGGTTATGTACCTGGATGTATTTCTTGCTTTCGTAGCTGAAGGTCGGGAAAGCGAAAAACTCGAGGCCACTGTTCAACGGCATGCGGAAGTCCAGCCCCAGGCTGAGCATGTGCTTGGAGCCCAGCGGGAGTTGGTTGCCCTTGATGCTGCACTCGGGGCTTTCGGTACCCGGCGCAATCAGGCGACCGCCCGTGTTGAGGGTGTACTCAAAGTCGTCGCAACCCTCGGTAAACTCGGAATCAGCCAGCGCGTAGGAGCCGATCAGGGTGAGATTGCGGTTGATCAGCGCACGGGCCTCCAACTCCACACCCCAGGTTTCTGCAGCACCCTGGTTGGTCGCAACCGACGTAATTGCGCTGCCGTCCTGGGATGGCAGGGCAGTGGTCAGCTGTACGTCCTTGGCATCGATGTAGTACAACGCGGCATTGAACAGTACGCGACCATCCAGCCAGGTGCTCTTCAAGCCGACTTCGAAGTTATCCGATGTTTCCTGCTTGTAGGTCGGGAAACCGATCGGCACACCAATGGAACCGTTTAGACCGCCCGGCTTGGCACCGGCCGCATAGGTGAAATACACCATGCGGTCATCATCGATGGTGTAGTCCAAGGTCAGTCGCGGTGTGGTAGCGGTGTAGCTTTCCTTGCCAAAGAACAGCTCGGCACCGGTCTGGGGATTCAGATCGAGACGTGATTTCTCCTCGTCCTGGTACCGAAGCTCGGCGGTGAAGGTGAGCTGATCGTTGATGTCGTAGCTGACCAGGCCAAAAATGGCCTGGTTGGTGATCTCGTCGGTATTGCCGAAGGGATTACCACTGCTCGGGCTGGCAAAGGTCAGGGCGCGCTGCTCGAACTCGTAGTCATAGTAGAAAGCGCCGGCCAGGAAGCGCAGGCGGCGGTCAGTCGGCGATGCAATGCGGAATTCCTGGGACCATTCACTGATTTCGCTGACCGAGGTGTTCATGAACAGCGGGCCAGTGCCTGGCGGCACCGGTACACCGGCCGGGATAAAAACAACGAAAGCATCGCTGAAGTCAGAATCCGAGCCGAAACGGCGCTTTTCATCACGCCAGCCGGTCTGCGACGACAGCGTCCAGCCGTTGAGATCCCAGTCCAGGTTCAGGCCGGCAAAGTACTGCCGGGAAAAAATGCCGTCAAACGCGGTTCCATCCGGCGTGCCGTCGGGCAGCGCTTCGGTGTTGGCCTGCAACAGCTCCGGGTAGGCCTCGATGGCGCCACAGAAGTACTGGAACTGGTTGTCGCTGACAATCGGCCCGCCGCCGCGAATGGGCGGGAAGAACGCGCGACGGAAATTCGCTGACCTAAAGCCGGGGGCACAGTTGTTGAAAGTGGCCGGGTGCAGGAAAATCGGCAGCGGTCCGTCGTTGTCTTCCTTGTACATGACATTGAGACGGGCGCGGAAGGTTTCACCCGGGGTCCACAGCAGGGCCCCGTTAAGACCCTTGGTCTCTTCCGACCCCATCTTGCGCCCGGTCAGGGTATTGACGTGCTCGCCGCCGTATTCGAAGTAGCGAGCGCCGAGACGGAAGTACAGCTGGTCTTCGACCAGGGGGCCGGAAAAGGTCCCCGAGAACTCCATCTCGTCATGCTGAGCGAACAAGACCTTGGCATTGCCCTGGTAATCGTTGGTCGGGTCACGGGTGATGAAGTTGATCGCACCGGCGTAGGCATTACGGCCGTAGAGAGCACTTTGCGGACCGCGAATGACTTCAACCCGTTCCAGCGAGGCGAAGTCGATCGACTGGATATCGCCGTTGTAATAAATGCCGTCGATGAAGTAGGCAGTGCCGGACTCGACCCCGAACTGCACCCCGGCCAGGACGTTGGACTGGCCACGCATCACCGGTCGGTCGCCAGAACGGCCGAAGGTCTGGGAGAAAGAAAGTCCTGGCGAGAAGCGGGCCAGGTCATCAATATTGTTCAGGCCCTGGTTGGCAATTTCCTGCGCGCTGAACGCAGAAACCGCAACCGGTGCGTCTTGCAGCGTTTCCTCCTGGCGGCGGGCAGTGACCACGACTCGATCGAGACGGGCCGAGTCTGCTGCGGCCTCTTCCGCTTCGCCGCCGGGCTCCTGGGCTACGGCCGAAGCGCTGCCCAATGCCATGCCAATGGCCAGCGCCAAGGCACTGGGACGAAGGGGCTGGCGCAGCCTGTCGAGATACCGGTCTGGCGCCTGTGAATGCTGGTCAGTCATGGTAGTACTCCCTGGTTGACTCGTGAAACCCGTATACTGGCGATCATATGTCCGGACAAATTCTAGGCCCCTTGTCCGGACAGGTCAATAGCAATGTCACAATTGAGTTTTCTCTAAATTTCGGGGATTTTGTCCATGTCGATCGT
>SLQY01000026.1 GCA_007131235.1 Wenzhouxiangella sp. | reverse complement strand
TCTCCGCCCCAGCCTGGGAGATGCCCGGTAATCAGGGGCGAGCTCAGTACCGCTTCCCGCACCCGCTCAGCCCCCGATCCGGCAGCCACCACCCGCTGCGAGAGTGTGGGGGAGTTGGAGAATCAGACCCCGGCGGTAACGTTAGAGAGCAACGCACCCAGTCATTCCACAATCTGTCAACCACCATCCTCTGCCAAAGCATGGAAGAGCTCAAAAGCTGTAGCCCGGCCCAACGCGGCCGGGGCCCATGCCGGCCCTACGCCTTGCGCATGGTTGGGCGAAATCGGCGCTTGACAGCATAGGACTACACGCGTAGTCTTGATTGCATGCCTACACCTGTAGTCAATGATGAACATCAGTGATGCCGAAGCGCGAGTAATGGCTGTTTTATGGGCATCGGCCCCCTTGAGCTCCGGGCAGGTCGTGGCCTGCCTGAGCAATGAGGAAAACTGGAGCCCGAAGACCATACGCACCTTGCTCGACCGGCTTCATGCCAAAGGTGCGCTTGCGCGTGAACTGCCTGATCGCGTCTATCTTTATCGGCCATTGATCTCGCACCAGCAGTGGCTCCAGACGCAGGCAACAGCGCTGGTGGAAACCCACTTCAATGGCCGTCTGGCACCTCTGGTCTCCGCCTTCGCAAGCAGTCAGCCGTTGTCCGACAGGGACCGCGAGGAAATTCTCGCCATCCTTGAGGGCAAGAACGCATGACCGCCGCGCTGGCCTGGCTGTGGCAGACGAGCCTGCAACTGACGGTATTGATCGTCCTGGCCTGGATGCTGGCTGCGCTACTGCGCTCTTTTTTCGACACACGCCTGGCCTATGCCGCCTGGATGCTGCCTCTGGCCGCGTTTGCTCCTGCTGGCCTGGCGCCGGTGTCGATGGTCGATCTGTCGGTATTCTCGGTAGCAAGCTCCATGGCTGATCATGCGACGCCCGCTGTCGCCGGATCGTTCGACTGGATCACGCTTTTGGCCCTGGTCTGGTTGACTGTAGCTACTGTTGTCCTGATAGCTGTCGCTTGGAGGCAGAGGCGTTTCGTTCGCTGGCTGGCGGCAGGTCGCATTGACTTCCCGGTAGACCGCCCAACTGGCTTGCCACGCTGGGTGCCAGTACACCACTCCACTACCTGTCCCGGCCCGATGCTGGTCGGCTTGCTGCCGCCGCGGCTCTTTCTTCCCGCCGTAGATCAAAGCGTGCACCCCTGGGTAATCGAACATGAGCGAGCCCATTTGCGTCACGGTGATCCGTTTTGGAATGTGCTGATCCTTTGGCTTCAGGCGCTGTTCTGGTTTCATCCGCTGGTTCACCTGGCAGCCATCCGTGCCCGGCGTGACCAGGAACTGGCGGCTGATCAAGCCGTTACTGCCCGCATATCTTCGAGCCAGCGCGGAGACTACGCGCGCCTCTTGCTATCGGCCAATGCTGTCAGCATGCCGCCTGGCGCATTGCCCTGGAAATCCAACCATCCCGTCAAGGAGAGAATCATGCACTGCATGCACAGCAATGCGACACCGCTTACCAGAACTCTCGGCATATCGCTCCTGGCCATTGGCGTCATCCTGGCCGGTCTGGTGATTGCAGACACGCCATCCAGTTCATCAGAGGGTGCCAGTAAACAAAGTGGTGACTCCGTGGCTAGTGAGGGCGAACAGGCGCTACAACCGCTGGTCCGCATCGCGCCCCGCTATCCGCGTTCCGCCTATGAGGCGGGGATCACCGGTGCTGTCACCCTCAAAGCCGAAGTCGAAAATGATGGTTCGCTGAGCAATGCCAGAGTGGTGGCTGCCGAACCGGCCGGCGTTTTTGACGAGGTTGCCATTGATGCGTTCAGCCAGTGGCGCTTCGATCCGACCGTGGATGGAAGCCACGAGATTGGCTCCTCGCTCAAGGCCGATAAGCTGACCATCCGAACGACTATCGAGTTCGAGCTGGGCAACGGCTGAGCGGTCCTGTTCGAGGTCGCTCTCTGACGGGCGACCCGCCGGGAATTCACAGCAACCCATGACTGACCGGGCCGCTTCACGGCCCAGGCTTACTCCTGACTGTCTTTCAATTTTTTCAGCCCACTACTCTTGAGTACCCTAGCCCAGGGAAAATCCGGACCGGGATCGAGCTTTCGGGCAACCAGCAACCCGGAGTTGTCGCTGGCCGATACGCGGCGCCGATCAAGTTGATCGTGACCGGCGACCTGCTTCAGATTGGTCAGTTTTTCTCTGAGCGTTTCAAGCAACTTGATCAGCGCTTCGATCTGCTCAGGCGGGCAGGTTTCCTGCCAGGCCTGGTGGCGGCTGTCGAGCCAGTTCGGGTAGCGGCCGAGGTTGACCAGTTCGATGCCGATGGTATTGCCGTTATGGCCGGCGACGTGGTGGGCGATCCGATCGAGTGCTACCCACTGCTCGATGCGACCGTCGCGGTCGATATAAAAATGCCCGCTATTGCCGGTGCCCGACTCGGAGTAGTGAATCCGCTCCCCGTATTCCCGGGCCATGGCCAGGTCCGGCAATTCAGTGGCATGAATCACGACCGTCTCGATCTCGGCAAGCGGCCGCCGCTCAAGCCGGTCAGCGTAAGACAGTGGGCGTTGAATGATCGGCTGGTGATTGATGATCATGCAGTGCTTCACTAACGCCGGCTAATGGGTCTGGCTGATTTTAATCCTCAGCGCGGTCGGCGATGGCGGCCAGTTCCGCATCCAGCTGCTGCCGGTCAAGCCAATGCCCCGCCCGCATCACACCCTGGATCGAACGGGTGTTGCTGATGGCTTCCAACGGATTGTTTTCCAGCAGTACCAGGTCGGCGACGCAGCCGGGCTGCAGGCAGCCGTGCGCGGGCTGGTCCAGGTAGCGGGCAATCT
>SLQY01000291.1 GCA_007131235.1 Wenzhouxiangella sp. | reverse complement strand
TTGGGTTCGACATGCTGACCAGAGTCCGCAATCTGCATCCACCCGCCAGGGATCTGGCGCGCCGCCTGCCGGAATTGCACACTTCGGTGTTCAGGGCGCTGAATGTGCTGATGCCCGATGGCCTGGGCAGGAGCGATTGCCTGGTATCCCGGGTGGGCGATGGCCCGGATCTGTACATGCAGGTCATCGAGCGCCACGATTACACGACGTTCCTGCGCCTGACCTACGTGATTGGCGACCAGCAGCAGCATAATCCCAACGCCCACATTCGCGTGTACCACGATGCGCGCATGGCCGAGGCCACCGCCTTCAGCCCACAACAGGGCTTCCATCGCCTGGCAGGGCCTGAGCTGCCCTTGCACGGACTGGTGGTGCGCAACTGGCGCTTGAACAGGGCCTTGCTCAAATGGCTGGATTACCTGCTTGAGCAGGGTCACAGTGCGGCGACGCTCAAGCCGGTCGAGGAAATGCCGCCGGGTGTACCGCCGCTGGTCGAGCTGGAAGCGGGTTGAGTGCAGCCGGGCTGGCCGAAAGCGGCCAGCTTGGTTAGAATAATCGACCGGAGCGGGCACCAAGCCCATCATCGCGATGACTGGGCCGGGGTCAAACCAACCCGGCCCTTTTCGCATACCCGGAGGTTGCAAGAAGTTGTCCCGAATGCAGGCAATTCTGGCGCTGGAAGACGGCACCACGTTTTCCGGCCATGGCATCGGCGCGCCCGGCGCGGCTGTTGGCGAGGTGGTCTTCAATACCGCCATGACTGGCTATCAGGAGATATTGACTGACCCGAGTTACGCCGGGCAGCTGGTGACCCTGACCGCGTCCCACGTTGGCAATACCGGAATCAATCCGGCCGATGCAGAGTCCGATCGGGTGCATGCCCGCGGGTTGATCATTCGTCACTACCCGCGGCGCCACAGTTCCTGGCGCGCTACCGACTCGCTTTCTGCCTACCTGGCAGCGCAGGGTATTCCCGGGATAGCCGGCCTGGATACCCGCAGCCTGACCATCCACCTGCGCGAACACGGCGCCCAGAACGGGTGCATCCTCAGCGCTGACCAGGTCTCGGCCGAAGATGCCGTGGCCAGGGCCCGTAGCTGCGAGTCCATGACCGGACTCGATCTGGCCAGCCGGGTGTGCTGCGCCTCACCGATGGCATGGACGGAGGGCACCTATGCGCTTGACAGCGGAGAATTCCGTCGCGGCGAGGAGCGTATGCACGTGGTGTGCTACGACTTTGGCGTCAAGCACAACATTCTGAGGCTGCTGGTTGATGCCGGTTGTCGGGTCACGGTCGTGCCGGCGCGACATGGGCTTGACCAGGTCCTGGCCCTGAAACCGGATGGGGTCATGCTTTCCAATGGTCCAGGTGATCCCGAGCCCTGCGCCTATGCCATCGAGGCCATCGCCGGTCTGCTGGAACACGAAATACCCCTGTTCGGCATTTGCCTCGGACACCAGTTGCTGGCGCTGGCGGCCGGTGCGCGCACGACAAAGATGAAATTTGGTCACCACGGGGCCAATCACCCGGTCAAGGACCTGGCAACCGGGCAGGTGCTCATTACCAGCCAGAACCACGGTTTTGCCGTGGACGAGCACAGCCTGCCAGGCCATGTCACGGCCACGCATCGCTCGCTGTTCGATGACACGTTGCAGGGCATACGTATCGAGGGCAAGCCGGCAATGGGTTTCCAGGGTCACCCCGAAGCCAGTCCAGGCCCGCATGATCTGCGGCCCCTGTTTGCCCGCTTTGTCCGGATGATGGAAGAGCACAAGCCTGGTCATGGCAGCCAAGTTGGCCATGCCTCACCGCCAGATCGTTAACCCAGCAGGTTGAAACGTGCCTAAAAGAACCGACATCCAATCGATCCTGATCATCGGCGCCGGGCCGATCGTCATCGGCCAGGCCTGCGAGTTCGATTACTCCGGCGTGCAAGCCGTCAAGGCCCTGCGCGAGGAGGGTTACCGGGTCATCCTGGTCAATTCCAACCCGGCGACCATCATGACCGACCCGGAAGTGGCCGATGCGGTTTACATCGAGCCGATTCGCTGGGACGTGGTCCGCGACGTCATCGCCAAGGAGCGTCCGGATGCACTGCTGCCGACAATGGGCGGGCAGACGGCGCTGAACTGCGCCCTGGACCTTGCCCGCCATGGCGTACTCGAAGAGTTCGGCGTCGAGATGATTGGCGCTTCGCGACAGGCTATCGACATGGCCGAAGACCGCGACCAGTTCCGTACCGCGATGCGCGAAATCGGCTTAGGCATGCCGGTCGCCGATATCGCCCACACGCTCGACGAAGCCATCGAGATCCAGCAGCGCATCGGCTTCCCGATCATCATCCGGCCTTCGTTCACGCTGGGTGGTTCCGGTGGCGGCATTGCCTACAACCGGGAGGAGTTTGTCGAGATCGTCGAGCATGGTCTTGATCTGTCGCCGACCAACGAGGTGCTGCTCGATGAGTCGCTGCTGGGGTGGAAAGAGTTCGAGCTGGAAGTGGTCCGCGACAGCGCCGATAACTGCATCATCATTTGCTCGATCGAAAACCTTGACCCGATGGGCGTTCACACCGGGGATTCCATAACCGTGGCCCCGGCCATGACCCTGACCGACAAGGAATACCAGGAGCTGCGCAATGCGTCCATCGCGGTGCTGCGCAAGATTGGCGTCGATACCGGGGGCTCCAACGTCCAGTTCGCTGTCGATCCGGACACCGGCCGCGTGGTCGTGATCGAAATGAACCCGCGGGTATCGCGCTCTTCGGCCCTGGCCTCCAAGGCAACCGGCTTTCCCATTGCCAAGGTGGCCGCCAAGCTGGCCGTGGGCTACACCCTCGATGAACTCAAGAACGAAATCAC
>SLQY01000280.1 GCA_007131235.1 Wenzhouxiangella sp. | reverse complement strand
CCCACGATCCAGCGGAACCCGCAGCACTGGTCGCCGCTATCCGCCGCTGGGGCAAGGAGCTGGGCTTTGACCAGGTTGGTGTAGCCGATATCGACCTGGAAATCTACGAGCAACGGCTGGAGTCCTGGCTCGACGAGGGGCTGCATGGCGAGATGGACTGGATGGCTGCCCATGGTCGCAAGCGTTCGCGTCCGGCGCTGCTGCACGAAGGCACCCGGTCAGTCATCGTCACCCGCATGGACTATCTGCCGGCCAGGGCCACGCCGGTCGAGGAGCTGATTGAACAGCCGGAAAAAGCGTGCATCTCGCGCTACGCGCTGGGACGCGACTATCACAAGGTCCTGCGTAGTCGACTGAAGAAACTCGCCCAGCGCATCGAACAGGCCATTGGTCCGTTCGGGCATCGCGTATTTACAGACTCAGCCCCGGTACTGGAAAAGCCGCTGGCCGAAAAGGCCGGGCTGGGATGGATCGGCAAGCACACCAACCTGCTTGATCGACGCGCGGGCTCCTGGTTCTTCCTCGGCGAAATCTACACTGACCTTAACCTGCCTGCCGACCAGCCAGTGCAGAATCACTGCGGCTCCTGCCGCCGGTGCATCGACATCTGCCCCACCCAGGCAATAGTCGCACCGTACAAGCTCGACGCGAGACGCTGCATTTCCTACCTGACCATCGAGTTGAAGGGGTCCATCCCGGAGGAATTCCGCAAGCCCATGGGCAATCGCATTTACGGCTGTGACGACTGCCAGATGGTCTGCCCGTGGAATCGCTATGCGCAGCACAGCCGAATCGATGATTTTTCCCCGCGCCAGGATCTCGATGCCGGCGAGCTGGTCGACCTGTTCGGCTGGGACGAAGCCACGTTCCTGGCGCGTACCGAAGGGACAGCGATTCGTCGGATTGGGCATGAACGTTGGCTCAGAAATATTGCCGTCGCGTTGGGCAATGCGCCGGGCACGACGGCGGTTATCAGCGCGCTTGAGGGGCGACGTGATGATCCGTCCGAGTTGGTTCGGGAACATGTGGTTTGGGCATTGGAGGAGCATTTCAGGAGGAAGGGGGTATTGGCTGCGGCTCGGCAGCCTGCAGGTTGACTCGCTTGGTCGAGCTCTTTGCTCAATGGGTGGGTTTATGCGGCCAAACCTAGGCCAGAAAAGTCAAAGGCTTTCGCCCACGCGCTTCGCGCTTGCTGGGCGAGTTTCTTTTGGCAGACGATCCAAAAGAAACCAAAAGATCTGTCACCCACGAAGGCGCCCGGCGTCAGCCAGCCGCCAGGCACCACCCTCCCCCTATTTCCCAAAATGCTACAATGATCGGCTACCCGGAACCTCTTTTCAGGAGCGCTGATCATGCCGATTCTCGCCAAACTCGATACCCTCCGCCAGATCGGCGGAAAGCCGCTCACTGTTGGCCTGCCCGATGAGACCATCGAACGCTTCGCCGGGCTGGACCCGCGCCTGGAACAGGCCGTGGACGACGCGCTTGGGGTCATCGAGTGCTGGAAATCGGCCTACCCGGACCTGGTCAAGGCCGACGAGTCTGAACAGAAGGACGTGCTGCAAGCCGGCTTCGTCAATTTCTACGCTGACGACGCCGTCAACCCATACGTTGCCCTGTCTGGTCGAGGCCCGTGGATCATCACCGCCAAGGGTGCGGTGCTGCACGATTCCGGCGGCTACGGCATGCTCGGGTTTGGCCATGCGCCCGACAAGATCATCCAGGCCATGGCCCAGCCACATGTCATGGCCAACATCATGACGCCCAGTTTCTCGCACCTGCGTTTCGTCGAGGCCCTGCGCGCCGAAATCGGCCACCGTCGCAACGATGGCTGCCCCTACCATCGATTCCTGTGCATGAACTCAGGCTCCGAATCGGTCACGGTCGCCGGTCGCATAGCCGACATCAACGCCAAGCACATGACCGACCCGGGCGCAGCGAAGGCCGGCTACCAGATCAAGCGACTGTCGTTGACCGGCGGTTTCCATGGACGCACCGACAAGCCAGCCCGCTACTCCGACTCCACCCGCAAGACCTACATCAAGCACCTGGCCTCGTTCCGCGACGAGGACACCTTGCTGACGGTCGAACCAAATAACGTCGACAAGCTGCGCGAGGTTTTCGCCTGGGCCGACGACAACCATGTCTTCATCGAGGCCATGTTCATGGAGCCGGTCATGGGCGAAGGCAACCCGGGTGCTGCCATCGACCCGGCCTTCTACCAGGCCGCCCGCGAACTGACCCAGGCCCATGGCACCGTGCTGCTGATGGACTCCATCCAGGCCGGCATCCGCGCCCAGGGCGTGTTGTCCATCGTCGACTACCCCGGTTTCGAAGGGCTGGAGGCGCCGGACATGGAGACCTACTCAAAAGCCCTCAATGCCGGTCAGTATCCGATGTCGGTGCTGGCCATGAACGAGCGCGCCGCCAACCTGTACCAGAAAGGCGTCTACGGCAATACCAAGACCGGCAATCCGCGCGCCCTGGATGTGGCGACCACCGTGCTGACCGGCATCACGCCGCAGCTGCGCGAAAACATCCTCGCCCGTGGCCGCGAATTCCTCGACAAGTTCGGCCGCCTGGCCGAAGAGCTCGATGGCCGCATTACCAAGGTACAGGGCACGGGCCTGCTGTTTTCGGTGGAACTCGACAGTCGCCGCTACAAGGCCTACGGTGCCGGTTCGGTCGAGGAGTACCTGCGCATGAACGGCATCAATGTCATTCATGGCGGAGAAAACTCGCTGCGCTACACGCCCACTTTCGGCATCACCTCAGCCGAAGTCGACCTGATCGTGGATGCCACCCGCAGCGCCCTGCTCAACGGGCCGGTTAAAGCGGTGGTTGAGGCGGCTTGAGGGGGCGGTTT
>SLQY01000180.1 GCA_007131235.1 Wenzhouxiangella sp. | reverse complement strand
TGACGGTCGGCCCGGCAGGGCTGTACGGCCAGATCAGCACCGGCAGCGGCCGCTTCCGCGTTCATACCGATGCCGGCGGCACCTGGCTTCTACACCTGGACGATCCGCGTATCCGTGTCGACCAGGGCTGCGATGCCAACGAGATCCAGGACCCATTCGCGCACGCAGCCGCCACTCCAGCCAGCCGTGACAGCCATGAGCTGGTCCAGATCGACAAGATGATCATCTACACCCAGGATGTCGCCGACCGCTACCCGGGCAGCCTGATCGAGACCCGGGTCCACCACCTGATCGCGCTGACCAATCAGGCCATGGTCGACGCCGAGCTGGATATCGTCCTGCGCCTGGTGAACCATGAGCCGACCCACTATGATCGCGCTGTTTCCAGCGGCCCGGCCCTGTTCGACATGCGTAACGCCCTGCGCGGGGAGCCTGTCCAGGGTTTCGAAAATCTGGCCGCCACCCGGGCCGAATATGGTGCCGACCTGATTGCGATGCTGTGGGCCGCCGATATCGAAACCCGCGGCGCCTGCGGTGTGGCGTTCCTGCCCTCCATACCCGATGGCGAAGACGAGTACGACCCCAGCAACGGCGTGCAGATCAGTGCCGACGGCATAACCAACTGGTCGGTATGCTCTGACTCCACCTTCGTTCACGAAGTCGGGCACCAGCTCGGTGCCAACCACAACCGCGAAAGCTTCGGCAATCAGCCACTGCCGCCCGATGCCCGCTACTTTGCCCTGCTGCGCCATGGCCGTTTCAACACGGTCATGAGCTCGATCAGCAGCGCTGATGTCAACCGCTACAAGCGACTGAACGTCTACTCGAACCCGAGTATCCAGTGCGGTGGCGAGCCATGCGGCAGCGACGCGCCGGAAGCCGCCATCGACAACGCCTCGGTGATGGCCTTCTTTGCCCCGGTCGTGGCCGACTACATGAGCAGCGTGGTACCAGGTCAGGTCGAGGCACCGCCGCCTTCATTTCCCGACAGCGACGGCGATGGGGTCAACGACTGGGCCGACCCCTTCCCGTTTGACCCGCTCAACGGCACCGGTCCGGAGCCTGCCCCGCCTGTGCCATGGCAACCACTGCCCCGTTTTCCGGGCGATGAGCTGGACCACTGGGAGCTGCTGGTTGTCGACAGCGCCAGCGACCGGATTCATGCCTGGATGCTGGACGGCGAATATGCCGGCCTGCTGGTTCAGACCGAGCCAGACCCCTTCCCCGACGAGCGCCCCGCCTTTTCCGAGTACACCGGGCTGGAGATTCGCGATGATGGGCTGATCTACGCGCTGGCCGTGGGCGATGTGCGCCGCTACAGCCGGCTAAGCGGCGCCGAGCATGATGTCTTCCTGAGCTCTCAGCCGCCCGAACCTGGCCAGCCGGCGCAGCTGACCGCTGGCTTTCCCAAGGCGCTGGCCTTCAACCACGATCAGAGCGTGCTGACCATCAGCAATCTGAACTTGCTCGAAAGCTACAATCCGCAGGGCGAGCGCATCGGAATCACCGGCGTGCCGGCACCACCGCCGGGCCAGGGCTTCGTTCAGCCCCATGCCGTACGCAGCCTGGTGTTCGACAGCGAAGGTAGCGGCTTTTTCGTGGTCGAAGCACTGACCCGACGGGTCCTGCACTACACAAGTCCAACGGACTTCGAGCCGCGCGAGCTTGACCAGCTCGACCCGGACCTGGTGGGCGATCCCTGGGCGATCACGCGAGGCCCGGGCGGCTTTCTTTTCCTTGCCAACGGCAGCGTTGGCAATATCCTGCGCCTGCGCCCGGAATCCGGGCAGGCGCACGAATTCATCGCTCCAGGCAGCGGTGGCCTGAGCTTTGCCCGCGACCTGAAGTTTGGTCCAGACGGTCATCTTTACGTACTCGACCGCGACCAGGCTGCCGTGCTGCGCTACGATGGCGACAGCGGCGCGTTCATGGACTTTTTCATCGCCCCCGATGCGACCGAGCTGCTCCAGGCCGAGGCACTGCAATTCAACCGCCGCCCGGCCCTGGATATCTTCTCGGATCGCTTCGAGGCCCCTTCCCAAAACGGAGACACGCAATGAGCGACCACGTCTACAAGCAGATCAAGTTAACCGGCTCATCCACCGAAGGCATCGAAGGGGCGGTCAACAACGCCCTGGCCAAGGCCTCGCGCACGGTCAAGAACATGCGCTGGTTCCAGGTCGTCGACACGCGCGGCCATATCGAAAACGGCCAGGTTGCCCACTGGCAGGTGACCATCGAAGTCGGGTTCACCCTGGAAGATTGAGCCCGGGGCTTGTTTGTGCCTGGCGCTTCCGGCCCATCACGAGGACCCGTACACGAATCAAGTCAAGGGCCAGCGACGTAGGGCGGCAAAACGACCACCAGTGGTGTACTGGTGTCGGCAAGCGAGGGTTGATCGAAAGCCATGGCGATGCCGCGGGCTTCGACGCTGGCCGCAATCTGGGCCAGCTTGCCGAGAAAGCCTTGCCGAGCAGCTTTTCTGGCCAGGGCCTCGAGACGAGGCAGACGCTCTTCTTCGCGCGCTGTCCATACCTCGACCCAGTCCAGGTCCAGCGCCAGCGATGCGTCGGTGAATCGGGTAGCGTTATCGCGCAGGCGGGCCAGTTCGACTGCAGCCTGGCTGGTCTGGCCTTCGCTGAGCAACGCCTCGACCATCAACAGGCGTGACCGGGCTGCGGCCCGGGTCTGGCCACGTCGCTCGAACTGTTCAGCCAGTTCGGCTGCGGCCACGCGCACTTGCCAGGGATTGGCGCCGGCCAGCAGATCGATCTGCAAAAGCTCCAGCTTGCTGGTCGCCACCCAGCTGTCGTGACCACTTTCGACGCGTAGCATCCGGGCCTTTTCGAAGGCCTGGCGGCTATGCTCCAGTTCACCTCGCCACAGGGCCAGGCGACCGGCGCTGGCATGCACCGCGGCCTGGCGCAGCACCGAGCCCCGCGCCAGCAGTTCTTCGAGCTCCAGCAGCAGGGCTTCGGCCAGCAACAGGTCTCCGGCCAGAACCAGGTAATCAAGCCGGGACGCGCCAACATGCAGCATCAAATCCGCCTGACCAAGGCGTTGGTAACCTTCGTAGGCTTCGGCAAACAGCGCTTCGGCACCGCCCAGATCACCCTCCCGGGCTGCCACCAGGGCCAGGTTGAAAGCGGTCCGGGCGCGCGGTCCGTCGAGCTCCAGATCGCGAAAGATTTCCAGGGCGCGCTGGTTCAGCGCCTGACTGCGCTCATTGAGTCCCTGGGCCGAGGCTGCGGCGGCCAGGTTGCCCAGCACAACAGCCTGGCCGCGGCGGTCGCCAAGCTGCTCGAAAACCTCCAGCGAGCCCTGCCAGAGCCGCTCGGCCTCGACGAATCGATCACGCCGCGCCATCAGGGCACCGGCATTGACCTGGATGCCGGCCACGCGCTGCCCGCGGCCGCTGCCCCGGGCGACAGACATGGCGTGCTCGAATGCCGCCATGGCCTCGTCGAAGGCGCCCACTTCGACACCAACAGACCCGATGGCGTTGTGCAGATCGATGACGAAATCCGGATGGGCACGGGTTGATTCAGCCTCCAGCAGGTTCTGCAGTCGATCCCAGGCCTGGCTCGGCTGCCCGTCCAGAACCAGCAGCAAGGCGCGCTCGATTTCCGCCCGATCAACAAGCGCTGCCGACAGCTCATCCAGCTGCAGCGCATCCAGCTCCTCCCGGGCCGCATCGACCTGGCCCTGGCCTCTGTGCACGGCGATGCTGGCCAGGGCCAGGCGGGCACGCTGCTCGCGATCGTCGGCGAGCACGGCCAGGGTTTCCTGATCGGAAAGCACCGCCAGGGCTGCCGCCAGATCACCGCTGCGCAGTCGCAGCCCGGACAGCAATTCCGCAGCATCAGCCACGGATTCGGCTTCATTGAGCGCCATTGCCTGGGTCAATGCCGCCTCGGCCAGGTGCAATGCCTGCTCGCTATCGCCATCAATGTCCGACAGCCTGGCATTGAGCACCAGCCAGCGCGGTTCCTGGCGTGTCGTGGCCTGGGCACCAAGCAGGCGCAGGGTCTGGCGGGCCTGCTCGGTCTGCAAGGCGTCGAGTTCGGCCTCAGCCAGATCCAGCATCACGTCAACGTTGCCGGGTTCGACCAGGCTGAGTGCGCGCAACTGGGCGGCCAGCGCAGCGGGATCGTGGCGCTGGCGAGCGGCCGCGGCCTGCCTGCGCAAAGCCTCGGTGCCAGCCGGTTCGGCGGCCGTGGTCCCCTGCGGACCGGGGGTCTCCATGCGCGGCCACAGTACCACCGCCAGCGCAGCGGCTGCAGCCAGCGCCAGACCGATGACCATCGGCGAGCGGTATTTCGGCGGCGGGTCCGCCAGGAGCGCCTGCCCGGCTCGCGGCTGAGGCGGATCAAGCAAGCTGACCGTGCAAGCCATCCGGTAGCCACGCCCGTGGCAGGTCTCGATATAGCGTGGCGTGCGCGCACTGTCTCCGAGCACCTGGCGCAGTTCACTGATGGTTTGTGGCAAGGCGTTGGGCGACAGCGCGCTGCGTCCCCATACTCGGTCCAGCAAGTCATCCCGACTGACCAGGGCGGGCGCGGCCTCGACCAGCGCAACCAGCAGATTCCAGGCCTGGCGGCGAACGACGACAGGACCGTCTGGACCGATCAGCTGGCCACCAGGAATGTCGATCTCGAATTCGCCGAAAACGTATCGCATCGCTTCAGTTTACACGGCTGATGTCGCCATCGGTCGGCATGCTGCGGTGTCGAAAGGCGGACTAGCCCTGCAAAAACGATCATGATCACCAGCGGCACTGCAAGCGCGAGGACAATCAGGATTGGTCTTGATCCAATAGCGGCAGCGGCACGTGCAAGACACCGCAGACAACGCGCATCAGCTCCATCTCGGCGGGAATGATCTGGCCATCGTGGTTGACGATGCGGGCCATGGCGGCAATCAGCTTTTCCTTGCCAAGCGGGCGCAGGCCGTCGAGCTTTTTCAAGGCCCGGTCCAGGGCCTGCGGCCAATCGGCGACCTCGGCCGTGGCCGGGTAGTCAACATCGTCGAACAACACTCCCAGCCCGACCGCCAGCGCGGCGCGGGCCAGGTCGGGCTGGTCGGGGTGGCCATGGTGAGCCAGCACGCTCAACACCACCCGAGCCTCGTCGGCCAGGGCCGGGAGTTTCTTCGAGCCACCGGAGCGCGCGCGCGACGGATGGAGTACGTCCTCGATCTGACTGCTGACCAGGCGCGCAAGGGCGTACTCGAACACATCGATGCGCCCATCGGCATGGACCAGGTCGTCGATCAGCTTCATCAAGTTGACCAGCTGATCCGGCGGATGCCGACGAATGGCGGGAAATGCCATTTCCATCAGCGGCAAGCGCTGTTGGGCCGGCAGCTCCGGTGCCGCCTCGCGCAGGGCGCGCACCTGGGCCTCGCTGTCGCTGCCCAGCGCCTTGGCAATCATCAGCAGCTGCTGCTCCCGGATATCGGCATCCTTGTCAAGCAACAGGTAACAGACGACCTCCTGCGACCACTCGTCGGAATGGGCCGCGCGCTCAAGCGGCTTTGGAATGGCAGCAGCCAGGGCAGCGGCCAGGAACACCTGGTTCAGACCCGGTTGGCCGATAGTCTCGGCCAGGTTGTCAGGGTTGAGCGGCAGCCCGCCTGGACCGCGCTTTTCATCTCCGTCGGGTTTCGCAGCCGCCGCGCGCGTCGCCTCTTCGGCCTCTGCCTTGCGGGCCTGGGCATGGCGATTGAGCTGCTCGGCAATCGCCTTGAACTGGTCGGGGCTGAAGCTCGGATCGATCGCCTTGATCCGCTGCTCCAGCGGCGGGTGCGTGGCAAACATCTGGTAGCCCATGCCGCGGGCAAACAGCATGTGGCCCACTTCTTCGGAGTCGGCGGTCAGAAACGAGCCGGAGTGCAGCGCCCCGATCTTTTTCAGCGCGCCACCAATACCGTCCGGATGACGGGTGAATTGTACGGCCGAGGCATCGGCCAGATATTCGCGCTGCCGAGACACGGCGGCCTTGATCCAGCGCCCGAAGAACAGACCGACATAGCCGATGATGACCACCGCCAGGCCAATGAAAACGGCCGGGGCAGCGTTGCGGGAATCACGCGCGAAGCGGGCTGACAGGAGCAGGCGACGACCGATGATGGAGATCACCAGGATGCCGAACAGCACGCCAATCAAGCGGATGTTCAGGCGCATGTCGCCGTTGAAGATGTGGGCAAACTCATGCGCGATCACGCCTTGTAATTCGTCCCGGTCCAGGTGTTCCAGCGTGCCACGCGTAACGGCCACCGCCGCATCCGATGTCGAATAGCCGGCGGCGAAGGCATTGATGCCTTGCTCGTGCTCCAGCACGTAGACCTCGGGCACCGGAATGCCGGAAGCAATGGCCATTTCCTCGACCACATTGTGCAGCCGCCGGCGCAGTGGATCGCGAGTATCCGGCTCAACCAGGCTGCCACCCAGCTGGCGGGCCACTTCCCCGCCACCGCCACGCAGCTGCAGGGTCCGCCATGCGCTGGCCAGCCCGATCACGGCACCGGTAATCAGGGTGGTGGCCGCAATCATGCCGAAGTTGGCGCGCCAGGCTTCTCCGGCCGGCGCGCCGGAAGTGGCGGCATGGGCCCCAAACAGGGTCAGCGCCAGCACATTGACCGCCAGGATGATGGCGAGCACCGCCAGCGCGAACAGAAACACCAGAAAGCGGGTCTGGCGACGGGCCTTGTCCTGACGTTCGAAGAAGTTCATGGCTGGGGGGTCCAAGGATCAAGGATCAAGGATCAAGGTTCAAGGTTCAAGGATCAAGGTTCAAGGCACAGGGCTTGGGGGCTAAACTTATCCTTGCGCCTTGCGCCTTGCGCCTCGAACCTTGCGCCTTCCTTATCCGAAATTCACCTGCACCGCTTCGCGCTTGACCGGGTCTTCAATTTCCAGCAGCTGGGCAGGATTGAAGTTGAACATGCCGGCAACGATGTTGTTGGGGAAGCTCTCGCGCAGAATGTTGTAGCTCATCACAGAATCGTTGAACGCCTGGCGCGCGAATGCGACCTTGTTCTCCGTGCTGGTCAGCTCCTCGGACAGCTGCATCATGTTCTGGTTGGCCTTCAGGTCCGGATAATTCTCAGACAAGGCAAACAGGCGCCCAAGCGCGCCGGAAAGACCCTGCTCGGCCTGGTTTAAACGCTGGACCGCACCAGGGTCGGTCGGATCGCTGGATGCGGCCTTGAGCTGGTTGACCGCGCCGTTTCGAGCCTTGATGACTGCTTCCAGGGTCTCACGCTCGTGAGACATGTATTTTTTCGCCACCTCGACCAGGTTGGGAATCAGATCGTAGCGACGCGTCAGCTGCACGTCGATCTGGGCAAAGGCGTTCTTGTAACGGTTGCGGGCGGCAACCAGCTTGTTGTAAATCGCGATCACGAAGATCGCCAGGGCGATCAGCACGCCCAGGATGATCAGCAGTTCCATGGCAGGTACTCCTCAAAAAAGGCCGAATTCCGAAAGTTTACCTGCTTGTCAGCGCGGTTCCTAGCCCGAACCACGCTCCGACCCGGCTTGGGACAGGGCAAGATCCAGCAGCAGGCCGATCAGCCGGCTTTCGACCAGCGGCCAGCGCAACAACGTCCCGGCCTGGTCCTGGGACCCGTTCGCACGCTTCTGGTAGGGGATATCCAGATAGACCGTCATCGCGGCCTGGGCGGACCAGGCATCGGCTGCCGCCGCGGTCGCCACCGGACTCTCGATTCCCTGCGTCTGGACAAGAAAAACGTTGGCAGGGACAGGCTGGGCAGTGCGGGCATCCAGGACCTGGAATCCCCAGCGCCGCCCCAGTCTCCACAGCACTCTACGTGTTGGCGCATCCACCCAGGCGGCAACCACGTCATTCGACAGCAGGTCCGTCAGCGGCCGCTGCCACGGCTGGTCGGACAGCATCGGCACAAGGACCTCGAAACGACTGCCGCTGACCGGCTGCTCGGCCAGCCGCAATTCACCGCCCATGGCGCTGACCAGACGACGACAGATGGCAAGCCCCAGCCCGGAACCACTGTGGGCCCGGGTAATCGAGGCATCGAGCTGAACGAAAGGCTCGAACAGGCGCTGCCGGTCGGTTGAATCAATACCCGGGCCGGAGTCACTGACTGCAATCGCCAGCCATTTGCCGCGCTGCTCGGCAGCCAGTTCAATGCCACCGTCGCGGGTGAACTTGACCGCATTGGACAGCAGGTTACCCAGCACTTGCGCCAGCCGATCGGCATCGCCATGGGCCAGCGGCGGAAGATCCGAGGCCAGGCGCAGACGCAGATCCAGCTGTTTGCGAGCGGCATTGGGTGCGTGCAAATCGACCACTTGCTCAAGCAAGGAGACCAGCTCGAAGGGCTGCACATCCAGGCTCATACGTCCGGCCTCGATACGCGAAATGTCGAGCACATCGTCGATAATGCGCTGCAATTGCAGGCCAGACTGGCGCAGAGTGCGCAACAGCGACTGCTGGTTGGGGCTGGCATCGGCCTCTTCAAGCAGCTCGACCATGCCCATCACGCCGTGCAAGGGTGTACGAATCTCGTGGCTCATGGTGGCCAGGAATTCGGACTTGGCGGCACTGGCATGCTCGGCGCGCTCGGCCAGGCCCCGCACCTTTTCAATCAGAAGGAGGTTCTGCAGGGCCTGGGCTGCCATTTGCCTGAGCAGCCCCACCCGCTCCTGCCGGTCCGGGTCGAAGCCCCGCGGCCCGGCTTCGAGCAGGCAGGCAGCCACGGTCTGGTCGGCGGCATCCAGTTCCACCACGATCCAGTCATTGCCGTCAGCCGCCGCCGCGTGTTTCTGCCAGGTGCCCTGGTCCATTGGAGCAGCCGATTCGCCCAGCGCGATGGGTTGGTCCGGCAACTGCTCGTGGCGGTACAGGAACCATGCCCGCTGTGCTAGCGTGATCTTGATCAGCTCTGAACCGATCGCCTCGGCAAGCGTTTCCGGCACCAAGCTGGCGTTGAGACGCGCGATGACCTGGCGCTGCTCTTCAGCCAGGGCGCGTTTCTGGCGAGCCTCGCGCATTTCCCTTCGTCTTTGGCGCAGACCAAGCAAGCCGCGCCAGCCAGCGCCCGCCAGGACCAGACCCATCAGCGCATAGGCGGCCAAGGCCGCGCCGCTGCGCCAGGGCGGAGTCTGGATCTTGAGCTCGAGCACATCACCATCATCCCCCCACTCGCCCCCCGGGGTGGCGGCCTGCACTTCGAAACGGTATCGGCCCGGGCGCAGGTTACTGTAGAAATGTCGCGTCTGCCCGGTCAGCTCCAGCCAGCTTTCATCCCAGCCGGCCAGGCGCAGCCGGTAACGGGTCTGGCCGGGCGCAACGTAGGAAAGTGCGGTGTAGTCGATGGCCAGGGCATTGGTGCGATGATCCAGGACCAGGGGTTGACGCGGTCCCGGCGTCAGCACCAGCCGGCGATCGCCAGCCTCCACGCCGGTAATGAAAACCGGTGGCGGCGGCGACCTGACCCCGACCCGAGCCGGATCAACCACCACCAACCCTCGCGTAGTGCCAATAGCCAGGCGACCTGAATCCAGACCGAAGGCGGCGAAACGCGGAAACTCAGCGACGGCCAGCCCATCCGGGCGGGCAAAGCGGCGCAGCTGGCCAGTCCCGGGCTGAAACCGCACCAAGCCATTGGCCAGGACCAACCAGAGGTCACCATCCTGGCCCGGAAACATCGCGTGTATGCGCCCGCCGGGCTCCAGCGCGGTGAGCTGGTGACGCGCTGTCTGCACCATAGCGCGGCCATCGCGCTGCCAGCGGCTCAGCGAAAAATCGGTGGCGACCCAGAGCTCATCATCCAGCCAGCGCATGGCCTGGATGGGCCCATCATCAACCTCCATGATGGCTTCGAAGTGCCCCTCGGCGTGTTGACGGTAGATGAGGTTGCGACCGGCAAGCCACCATCCACCAGGACCGGGCACCAGGGCAGCCACGAGCTCTTCCGGCCAGTGCGTGTGATCACGGCCGTCGATATGAAAATGCTCGCGCTCACCGCTTGCCAGATCCACGCGAAACAGACCGGCGTCAAAAGTCGCCACCCACAGGGCGTTGTCACCATCGGCAACGATGAAGCTGAAAGTCCCCTGATCGACCTGCTCACGCACCAGCACCGGCTCAAGATGGCGGCTGTCCGGGTCGTAGAGGCGAATCTCCCGCGACCAGCCCAGCACCAGGCGCGAGCCCAGGCGGGCGAGGCTGGTGACCGGACCCAGTTCGGCCAGCGTCTTGTCGTCGAATACATCCTGGATCCATTCAGCCTTGCCGGTTGAAAGATCAAGGCGCTGCACACCACCATCGCGACTGCCCAGCCAGAGTACATCCGGCTCCTCGGCCGGCACCATTGCCGCCACAGCGCGGAGCTGCAAGCCCTGTTCCCGCCCGGGTGCGGCCTGGTATCGGGCAAAGGCCTGGTGAGCAGGCGGCAGGTACGCCAGACCGTTGCGCAGCACCGACAACCAGAGTCCGCCTTCGGCGTCCATCATCAGGTCAATCAAGGCGCTTGACGGCAAGCCATCGTCCACTCCATCGATGGCGCGGATGCGCTCCCCCTGTCCGTGCTCGGGGTGCCAGCGCAGCAAGCCGTCGTAAGTGCCAAGCAGCATCCAGCCGTCGTCCTGGTGCACGAAGCCGGTGATGGTGGCTTCGGCATCGAGCACTTCGCTGGCCTGTCCATGCTCGTCCAAGGCCTTGAGCTTGCGCAGCTGGGCCAGGTAGATCGTGCCGTCAAGGGCCTGGGTCACCGTGTTGAAGATCGGCTCGTTGGCGACGCGGTCGCGCGACATGACCACCTCGAAGGCACTTTGCTCGGGTTGATCGAGCCGGCTCAGTTGATCACTCTGGACCAGCCAGACCCGGCACTGGTCATCGACCAGCAGCTGCATCTGAAATCCCGACTCGCTGAGCCCGAAGTCAGGATGCTGCTCGAAGTGCCGAATTTGACCGGTTTGCCGATCCAGTCGCGCAACCCCACCGCGCATGAAGGCCAGCCAGATCCCGCCGGCGCAGTCCTCGGCCATGGACCAGATATTGCCGTGCGCAAGTTCGCCGCCCAGGGTCGTTGGCGTCAGATGTTCAAGCAGACTTAGATCAGGACCGATCTGGACCACGCCCTGGCCGGCGATCGCAGCCCAGACCGTACCGTCCGATGCAGCCAGCAGGCTCATGATGTTTACCCCCGGCAGCCCGTGGGGTTCGGCCGGATCGTGACTGATTCGGGTCAACTGATGCCCGGCGTGTCGGACCAGGCCGCTTTGAGTGCCAATCCAGATGTAGCCATGGCGATCCTGGACGATGGCCTCGACCCGACTGTCGGGCAGCCCGTCGACCACGCCCAGGGTCCGGAAAACCGGCCCCAGATCGCCCGTTGCGGCGTCTGCGCGCGCGCTCAAGGCCAGCAGCAACAAGGCCGCCAGGAAGACAGCTCCGCACGATGACCTTGTTGGAAAACCCGACACCCCTG
>SLQY01000285.1 GCA_007131235.1 Wenzhouxiangella sp. | reverse complement strand
GCTGGATCGCAGCGCGGTGGCCGGTCATAGGCATGCCAACGAGACGGGCGGACTGAGCGGTGCTCCGGTCAAGGCCGCGGCTGACCACGTTCTGAGACACGCCAGGGAAGTACTGGGGCCGCAATTCCCGATCATCGGCCTGGGCGGAATCACGCAAGGTGAAGATGCCGCCGACAAGCGCCGGGCGGGCGCCAGCCTGGTTCAGATTTACACCGGCTTCATCTACCAGGGGCCGGCGCTGATCCGTGACAGCATCCGGGCCTGGACCCGGGCCGACTGACCATGGCATTGGCGATCAGACATGACGCCGACCTTTCCGCGCTGAGCACGTTCAGACTGCCGGCACGCGCTCGCGAACTGATCGAACTGACTGCGCCAGAACAGCTGGCCGACCTGCCGGACAGCGACTTGCCTGTGCTGATTCTCGGCGGCGGCTCAAACACGGTATTTCTGGACGACTGGCCCGGTCGAATCCTGCTCAACCGGATTGCTGGATTACACGTCGAGCGCCTGGATGCCGACCACAGCCTGGTCCACGTCGGTGCCGGCGAGTCCTGGCATCAGCTGGTCTTGCGCTGCATGTCACAAGGCCTGCACGGACTGGAAAACCTGGTCCTGATTCCAGGCTCTGTGGGGGCGGCACCGATCCAGAATATCGGCGCCTACGGAATCGAGCTGTCTGATGTACTCGAAGCGGTGACCGCCTGGGACTGGCAGCGGCGCGAAACCGTTGCGCTATCGACGGCGGATTGCAGGCTGAGCTATCGCGACAGCCGCTTCAAGTCATCGGACCATGACCGCTTTCTGATCCTGTCTGTCTGCCTGCGCCTGTCCCATCACTTCGAGCCGAAAATCGGCTACGACAGCCTGGCCGCCGAACTTGGCAAACGCCACCTGGCATCTCCGAGCCCGCGCCAGCTGGCAGCCACCGTGATGCGCCTGCGTCGTCATCGCCTGCCGGACCCCGCGCGCTTGCCCAATGCCGGCAGCTTTTTCAAAAACCCGGTACTGCCGCGCGAGCTCGCCGAGCCGCTGCTGGAAGAGTTTCCGCGCATGCCCCACTGGCCAATGGGAGACGGACGGGTCAAGCTCGCTGCCGGCTGGATGATCGAGCGGCTGGGCTTTCGCGGCTACCGCATTGGCGATGCCGGCGTTTACCAACATCACGCCCTGGTCCTGGTCAACCATGGCCAGGCGACGCCGGGCCAGCTGCTGGACCTGGTTGAACACATCTGCAAGGCAGTCGATGACGAATACGGGATTGCGCTGGAACCCGAGCCTTGCCTGACACCAGGGCCGTTGCTGATTTATTGACCCGGCAACGCAATACCTGCGGTATGCGTTGCTCGCGCTTCGCGGCCGTGCCGGCCGGGCATCGACCAGGCCGCCGAGATTTGCCAAAGCACCTGGCAACACCAGGGTTGCGACCGATGACTGCGATTACTGCAATTCCTGCAAGTTGCCTTGCGCGTTCCCAGTCGAGGTCGTGGCCGGCATGGTGGCGCCATCAGCCGGGTCCGCGCAGCACGCGCTGCCTGGAAAGTCCATGCCGCGACAGGTGCAGCAAGCATGACCTGCACCACAGACTGCACCACAACTGCTGCCCGCGCGAGCGCATGAGCAGGCATGCGCCCCGGGGCCACCCGCAGTGCATCCGGCCTCGCAGGAAGCCACGATCGGTCCCGATGTCAGATGGCTGAAGGTCTCGGAAAAGACCTGGCTTAACGGCACAGCCCGGGATGGTGACGTGTAGGCCAGGTTGTATCCCGATTCAAGCCATGCCATGTGCGACTGGTCCCCACCTGAAATCACGGCTGCGCTGTGCAGCAATGCTTCAGCGTCGACGCGCCCTGAATCCGTACCAGGCCATGCGTCCTGCCTGGCCATCCAGGCAATGCCGTCGGCCGCCGATAGCCAGGCGACAACCGACTGGGCCGAGACCACGGCAAGTCGCGTTTGAGTGTAAGCGCCGGCTTCCAGCGGCCAGGCTGCCTCGGTTTCCAGCCGCTTGATGGCGGTAACCAGACATGCCTGATCCGGATCAAGAGCAGCAGTCTCGTCCAGCTGATCGGGCCTCAACCTGCCCTGCTCATGATCCCAGCACTTCGCCTGATCGTTGACTTCCAGCACCAGGAAAGCCGCGCCTTGTCCGTCACCGAACTCATCATTGCCGGACTCAAGCACGACCAGGTCAGGCCAGTCTGCCGCCTCCTTCCACTCCATGCTCAGCTGATGCTCGAACAGCTGCAACGGAGACTCGGTCGAAAATCCCGGGCCTGCCCAGGCACTGGACAATGCGAGCAAGAACCCGAACATAGCGCATGACCATCTCATTCTTTTTGAGTTCATTGGCCTCTCTTGATGTAATGAAAAGCCCCGTCAAAGACCTTGTCGTGGGCAACTGAGAGCCTAGCGCCATGTTCCAGATAAAGTCAATAGGGGCTTCTAAAGGACGCTAGATCTCCACCAGTTCGACGCGCCGATTCTGGGCACGACCATCCTCATCCCGGTTGGTCGCCACCGGTGCCATCATGCCAGCCCCGGCTGCCTGCAAACGTTCGCTGTCAATGGCGTGGTGCTGCTCCAGCCAGGCGGCTACAGCGCTGGCGCGTTGCATCGACAGGTTGAGGTTGTACTCGAAATCGCCGACGTTATCGGTGTGACCGACAATGAGCAGCTCCAGGTCATCGTTGTGCGCCAGCACCTCGGCAATGGTGGCAAGAGCATCGGCCGATTCATCGATGATTTCTGCACTGTCAAACTCGAACAGGATGTCGCGCACAGCCACCCTGCCCTCGGCAACGATGCCGCTTTCGATCTGTTCAGCGGTCAGGTTCTGTGCTTCGTGGGCGGCAACAATCTCGTCGCGCTCAACCGGCTGACGCTCGGCCGGTTGCGGCGCTTGCATGGTCAGCGTGACCTCTTCGGCCGGCACCTCGACGACATCCATGCGCACCACCGGCTCCAGGTCACGATTGTTGTAAATCAAAGCCGTGACATAGACGTCTTCCTGATGATGCCGGGCTGCCAGGAAGCGCTTGTCTCGATCGGCCGTGCCACGTGTCCAGCCCATCGTCCGCCGGGAAGCATTTCCCCGGTCACGGTCAAAAGCATCTTCGGAATGGAAACGTCTGCCCAGCTCACTGCGCCCGCTGCCTGCATATTCGATCTCGAATCCAGCCTGTTCCATACCCTCAAGGTAGGCACGCTTGACCTGCAAAGTACTGATCTCGGGGTTGCGCAGCACGTAGGTAAGCTCGGTATGTTCACCTTCCAGCGTGTATTGGTCGGCAAACTCCCCGCCATCCAGCGGTCCGAAAGGCAGGGTCACGCGATCGAACTCGACAAATCGATAGGTGATCAGGTCGCTGCCGGTCAGGCGCGGCACCAGGCGGTGGTCACCCCACTCGTCTGGCTCGTCCGCACTAACACCGATCGGGTGGGCGAGCAGAAACATCAAGACCAGAAAGCCTGGGAAAATCTTCCGTGGAAACATGGTTAATCAGAAGCTGCGAGTGAAATTCCAGTCTAAGAAACTGACCGGCTCGATGCAGCAAAACGGCCGAAATCCGCGCTGGAACAAGCCACCAGACGACCTGAGCGCGCCGATTGGCATGAAAACAGGGCATTCCAAAAAAAACATGCCGAGCCCAGGGAGCTCGGCATGTTCAGCGTTTTCTGATCCGGCAGACCGACCGCCGCGCCATCGGTACGCGGCGGCTCAGGCGGCGAACCTGGCCTTGAGCTTTTTCAGGGCAACGGCTTCGAGCTGGCGGATGCGCTCGGCGGAAACGCCGTACTTGTCGGCCAGCTCCTGCAGGGTCGACTTGGGATCCAGCAACCAGCGGCTCTGGATGATGTCGCGCGAGCGGTCATCAAGGCTCTCGATACCGTCAAACAGCAGGTCGTGGTGATGCTGCTCCCAGTCGTCGGCCTCGGCCGCGTCGGCCGGTGACACGGTCAACCCCTCCAGGTAAGCCGCCGGAGCGACATAGCTACTGGAATCATCGTCATCGCTGGTCAGATCGAAACCGATGTCCTGTCCGGACAGGCGGGACTCCATTTCCGTCACCACCTCTGGCTTGACGCCAAGCTCTTCGGCGACGCGGTTGACTTCGGTCTGATTCAGCCAGCCGAGGCGTTTCTTCTGCCGCCGCAGGTTGAAGAAGAGTTTGCGCTGGGCCTTGGTTGTGGCCACTTTGACGATACGCCAGTTGCGCAGGATGAATTCGTGAATCTCGGCCCGGATCCAGTGCACGGCAAACGAGACCAGGCGTACGCCCTGGTCGGGATCAAACCGCTTGACCGCCTTCATCAGGCCGATATTGCCTTCCTGGACCAGGTCGCCCAGCGGCAAGCCATAGCCGGCATAGCCGCGCGCCACGTGCACCACGAAACGCAGGTGCGACATGACCATCAAGCGCGCCGCATCCAGGTCCTCTTCGTCGCGATAACGACGCGCCAGGCTCTGCTCTTCTTCCAGGCTCAGCACCGGAATCTTGTTGACTTCCTGGATATAAGCGTCGAGTGAGCCCGTTCCCGCTGGCGCGAGCAAATGACTTGGAACGAGATGGTTGGCCATGCATAACTCCTTTTATTGCAACCCAGCATTATGCCAGTTTTCCACTCTCCAGTGAATTGGGAGTGATTTGGTACTTGTTTAAGCTTCCTGGCCTTCGACTGTGGTGAAGACAGCGAGTTCCCGAGGGCCGGTCAGCGGTGAGAGGGGAAGAGGGACAGAGGGGGAGGAGGAAAACCCTCTGCCCCCTAGCCTCCTTCCCCATCCCCTGCCAGGCGATCATGCAGATAAGCCTGGATCAGCGCATTGATATACGCTGACTGCTGCAGATTCGCCGCCCCACCGTGGCCTCCTTCGATGTTCTCGTAATACAAGACCTCGTGGCCTTGCTCCATCATCCGCGCCACAAACTTGCGAGCGTGGCCGGGGTGGACACGGTCATCGCGGGTAGAAGTGGTCACGAAGGCCTTGGGATACCGGGCATCCTCCGCGAGGTTCTGGTAAGGCGAATACTGGCTGATGAAAGCCCAGTCGTCGGGGTCGTCGGGGTTGCCATACTCGGCCATCCAGCTCGCTCCGGCCAGCAGCAGGTGGTAGCGCTGCATGTCCAGCAATGGCACCTGGATGATGACCGCATTGAACAAGTCGGGTCGCTGAACCATGACCGCGCCGGTCAGCAAGCCACCATTCGATCCGCCCTGGATACCCAGGTGCTCGGGCGAGGTGATACCACGTTCGATGAGATCTTCGGCCACCGCGATCAGGTCGTCAAAGGCGCGCTGCCTGTTTTCTCGCAATGCTGCCTGGTGCCAGCGCGGGCCGAACTCCCCGCCGCCGCGGATATTGGCCAGCACGTAGACCCCGCCGCGTTCCAGCCAGCCCGAGCCGATCAGCCCCGAATAAAACGGCGTGCGAGCAACTTCGAAGCCGCCGTAGGCACCAATCAGGGTCGGGTTCCTGGCGTTGGCCTCGAAGCCGGGTGGCGTGACCACGAAATAGGGAATGCGCTCACCGTCAGCGGAGATGGCGTGGTGCTGTTCGACCGCCATGCCCTCCTTGTCGAACCAGGACGGCTCGGAGCGAATGGAACGATGGGTATCGGCCATGGCATTGGACTCGTACAGGCGCGTTGGGGTCAGAAAGTCCGTGTAATTGAAGTAGAACGCATCGCTGCGATCGTCGGAAGTCACGACACTCAGGGTGCCGCTGGCCGGAACATTCAGACGCTGACTTTCCCAGCCACTCTCGTCGCGCGTGAAACGGACAAACTGCCCGATCACGTCTTCAAGTATCGACACAATGACCGTGTTTCGGGTGGTCGACACAGCGTTGACCGCCTGGCGCTCATTGGGGGCGAACAGAAGCTCGAAATCCGGTTCGCCGGCCAGTACCGACTCCATGTCGGCGGCGAGCAGTGCCCCCTGCACGAACGTGCTGTCACCGACCGTCCAGTCCGAGCGCAGCTCGACAAGCAGCTGGCCGCCGATGATCCCGGCCAGGTTGGCATCGGCCGGCACGTCTACCCGAATGGTCTGCCCGTCCCGAAGCACGTGATATTCGCGGCTGAAGAAACTGGGCAGGCGTACGATCATGTCCCACGGCGTCTCCCCATCCCAGAACCGCATGCCCCAGACCAGAACGTCATCGCGCTGGCCTTCGAAAACCAGCTCCGCCTCTTCTTTCGGGGTGCCACGTCGCCAGATGTAGACCTTGCGCGCATACTCTGAGGTGGTCATCTGATCGGCCTCGAAGGCCGGACCGAAAAAGACGCTGTCGCGATCGCGCCAGCTGAGATAACTCTTCGACTCCGGCAGCACAAACCCGTCGTCAACGAAAGTTCGGCTTTCCAGATCGAACTCCCGCCTCACGGCAGCGTCGGCTCCGCCGATCGACAGGCCGATCAGGCAGCGATCGTAGTCCGGATAACGGCAGCTGGCACCAGCCCAGACCCAGTTCTGCGCTTCGTCTGCAGCCAGCTTGTCCAGGTCGATGATCACGTCCCAGTCAGGCCGCTGACCCCGAAAACCCTCGCGCGAGGTCATCCGCCAGATCCCGCGAACATGGCTCGCATCGCGCCAGAAATTGTAGATCTGACCACCCATCAGCGATGGATAGGCAATCCTGTCCTCGGAAGTCAGGATGTCGAGATTACGCTGATGCAACTGTTCGAATAACGGATGGGACTTGAGAAAATCTTCCGAGCGCGAGTTCTGCTCACGCGCCCAGGCGAGTGGCTGCTCGCCTTCAACTTCTTCCAGCCACAGGAAGGGATCGTCAGTCGCCATGGCCGGTCCCAGGACAAAAAGGGCAGCCAGCAGGGCCGAAGTCAACATGCATTTCATGATTCATTTCCCGAAGACGGATGAAAGTCAATTGACGAATTGTGCCAGAACCTGGGTCAGCAGACCCGTGCCAGAAGTTGGGTCAATTAACCATCCCGCGCACCCATAACAGGGCAAGCATGAACACAGCCAGGGCCGCAACAAAAGCCACCACTGCCGGCTTCCAGCCCAGGCGACGCAGATCGTCAGGTCGAATACCCATCGCCAGGGCTGCCAGGGCCATGGCGAACCCGAAAGTACTCAGCCAGGCTGTCGTTTCGATCAACCACTGCCAAGCCGGCTGCTCGGCACCCCAGGCCAGGTCGCCAAGCGTGCGCACCACGCTGAGCGCCAGAAAACCCAGAATAAACAGCGGCAGCGGCACCTTGGCCTGGGCTGAAGGCTGATCGCGCAAGGCCCACCACAGCAACGCGGGAATGACCAGAAGCATGGCGCTGTTGCGGAGCAGCTTTGTCACTGTGGCCGCTGCCAGCGTGCCCTCGACAGCCCAGGCCTGTTCATGCAGGCTGGCCGCCGCGGTGACCTGGGCGGTGTCGTGAATACTGGCTCCAAGCACCAGGCCGACGGCTGTGGGATTATCGAGCAGCACAGGAAGCAGGACCGGGTAGACAAGGGTTGCGGACAGGCCAAGCAGCGCAACGCAGGCAATGGCGTAGCAGATTTCCTCGCGCCGGGCCTGCAGGGCGGGTGCCGTCGCGGCAATGGCCGAGGCGCCGCAAATGGCCGTGCCGACCGCCAGCAGCGTCGCCAGACGCCGATCAATCCCGAGCAAACGGGCCAAGGCGAGGGTCAGGCCTAGCCCAAGGACGATAGCCAGGACAACCAGGGGCAGCGCCGCCAGGCCAAGCTGGGTCAGTTCTACCAGGCTCAGGCGCAGGCCGATCAAAATCACGGCCAGCTTCAACACCGAGCCTCGAGCCACTTCCAGGCCCGGCAACCAATGCGAACGCCGCGCGGCGACTGGGGCCAGCGTCAGCCCCAGCAACAGGGCAATCATCATCATGCTCAAGGGCCAACCCGAGCTCAGCGGTATCCGTGCGAGCACGGCTGTCAGCCCGGCAGAGAGCAGCGCCAGCACCAGCGCAATGATCAGGCCCGGCCAAATTGAAGCACCCGCTGACCGACGCGCGTCAGTACAATCCATGGTTTCCCTCAGGGTCATGGCGACTGATCACAAATCATTCAGCCGCCTGAAACAAAGCTGGTCAATGATACCCGGATCAGCCGATGTTGCCTTTGCCAACTCTGCTGCTGCGCTAACAACGAGAACAAGCATCATGGATTCGAAGCAAGACATCGTCACAAACTGGCTGCCGCGCTACACCGGACGCGAACTCGACCAGTTCGGCAAGTACATTCTGCTGACCAATTTCGACAATTACGTGGAGAAGTTTGCCGCTTTCACCGGCAGCGAGGTGCACGGGCGCGACAAGGCGATGCGCAACGCTACCGCCGACGGTATCACGATGATCAACTTCGGCATGGGCAGCGCCAACGCGGCCACCATCATGGACCTGCTAAGCGCCGTCAAACCCAAGGCCGTGCTCTTTCTCGGCAAGTGTGGGGGGCTGAAGAAGAAAAACGAGCTCGGCGATCTGATCCTGCCGATCGCCGCCATTCGGGGCGAAGGCACCTCCAACGACTACTTCCCGCCGGAAGTGCCTTCACTGCCAGCCTTTACCCTGCAGCGTGCTGTTTCATCCACCATTCGCGACCACAACCTCGATTACTGGACCGGCACCGTCTACACCACCAACCGGCGCGTATGGGAGCACGACAAGGCCTTCAAGAAATACCTGCGCCGCACCCGCTGCATGGCCATCGACATGGAAACCGCGACCATCTTCATCACTGGCTTCGCCAATGCCATTCCCACCGGTGCCCTGCTGCTGGTGTCCGACCAGCCGATGATCCCGGACGGGGTGAAAACCGACGCATCCGATCGCATCATTACCCGGCAGTACGTCGATGCCCAGATCGCCATTGGCATTGATGCGCTCAAGGAAATCCGCGATGAAGGGCGCTCGGTGAGGCATTTGCGGTTTGATTGACGCGAGCGCACGAAGCTAACGGGGCGAACGAAACCAGGCCAAAGGACGACATCCAGGCAGGAAGAGGAAGCAGACGGAAACGCCGATTGCCGCTACACTCCCAGGCAGGACAATCGCATCAACAGCACCCCATGCCCTGGATCACCCACAAGTTTGGCGGCAGCAGTCTGGCCGATGCCGAATGCATCAAACACGTAGCCCGGCTGCTTGCCGACAGGCATGACGAAAACCAGGCCGTTGTTGTTTCAGCCATGGCCGGTGTCACCAACGAGCTGCTGGCCTTGGTTGACCTGGCTGCCGGCGCACAGCTGGACTGGACGCCACGCATGGACAAGCTCCTGCAGCGTCACCTGGATACCGCCGACGCCCTGATCAGCCATCCGGGCGATCGTCGGGCGGTCCACGATGAGCTCGAGCGGCGCTTCGCCAACCTCAACCAGCTCCTGTCCAGCCTTGCCCTGATGGGCAGCGCCCCAGCCGAAGCCGTCGAGCTTATTTCCGGGCTGGGCGAGCTTTACTCGGCAACCTTGTTGAGCGCCTGCCTGCTCTCACTGGGCGAGCAAGCCGAGTTCGTTGATGCGCGCAAGGTACTCCGCGTTCGCCCCACCCCGCTGATGGTGGCGGTGGACTGGGCGAGCAGCCAGGCGCTGCTGGACGACTTTCGCCGGTCGCATCCCGCCCGACGCTACATCATTACCGGCTTCATCTGTCGAACCACTGATGGCCGCATTTCGACCCTGGGTCGAAATGGTTCGGACTATTCCGGCAGTATTTTCGGGCGGCTTTTCGGATCTGAAGAGATTCACATCTGGACCAATGTCGACGGTCTGCTGTCGGCTGATCCAGGCGCCGTACCGCAGGCCGTGCTGCTTGACCACCTCTCCTACCGGGAAGCCTTCGAACTGGCCTACTTCGGTGCCCGGGTAATCCATCCACAGGCGCTCAGCCCAGCGCAGGAGACGGGCATACCGGTGTTCATCCGCAACACCTTCAACCCGGCTTGCCCGGGCACGCGCATCGACGCCGAGGGACACCCGGAACCGCCGGTCAAAGGCCTGTCGGGGATGACCGACATGGCCCTTGTCACCATCGAAGGGGCCGGCATGATCGGTGTACCCGGCACCGCCGAGCGCGTTTTCTCGGCCTTGCACCGAGCCGAGATCTCGGTGGCCATGATCTCGCAAAGCTCGTCCGAACACTCGATCTGCCTGGTCATCCCAGGCAAAGACTGCGGCATCGCCCAGACGGTGCTGGAGGATGCCTTCGAGCGCGAAATCCGCCACAGCCAGATCCAGCGTATCTTCAACGTACCCAACATTCGCGTGATCGCCATTGTCGGCGAGGGCATGACCGGCACCCCGGGGGTCGCGGCGCGATTATTCACTGCCCTGGGGCGAGCCGGCATCAACGTGCGCGCCATCGCCCAGGGTGCTTCCGAACGCAACATCTCGGTTGCCGTCGACGAGATCGATGCCGAGCGCGCGCTCAAGGCCATACACGCCGGTTTTTACCTGTCCGAACAAACCATCTCGGTCGGGCTGATCGGTCCGGGTCATGTCGGCCGCGCCCTGATCGAACAGCTCGAAGCCACGGGCGAGCGCCTGCTGAGCGATGCCAGCCTGGATTTACGCCTGCGCGGCATCGCCAGTTCACGCCTGATGCGGCTGAGCGATCGCGGACTGAACCGTATCGACCCGGACAACGTGCTTGGTGACGCGCCGGAAAACCTGGACCTGGACCAATTCGTCGACTTCATCGATGACGACCACCTGCCACACGCGGTGCTGATCGACTGCACCGCCAGCGCGGCGATTGCCGGGCGCTATGGCGAATGGCTGGCTCGGGGCATCCACGTCATCACCCCGAACAAGCACGCCGGTAGCGGCAACCTGAACCACTATCGCAAGCTGCGTCGGCTGCTGGACAACAACAGCGCCCGCTGGCGCTACGAGGCCACGGTTGGTGCCGGGCTTCCGGTTATCCAGACCCTGCGCGACCTGATCGATACCGGCGACCGAGTCCATCGCATCGACGGCATTTTTTCCGGCACCCTGGCCTACCTGTTCAATCGCTACCGCGCCGGCATGTCGTTTGCCGAACTGGTCGCGGAAGCGCGCGCCGCCGGCTTTACCGAGCCCGACCCGCGCGATGACCTGTCGGGTATGGACGTGGCCCGCAAGCTGGTCATCCTGGCTCGCGAAATGGGGATGGACATCGGCCTCGACGATATCGAGGTCGAAAGCCTGTGTCCGCCCGGCCTGGACGACTGCGATATCGACAGCTTCCTGGCCGGCCTGGCCGACCACGATGACAGCATGGCCCAGCGCCTGGCCCAGGCCGATGCCGACGGCAAGGTACTGCGCTACGTTGCCGCGCTGGATGACCAGGGCCGAGCCCGCGTCGCCCTGGAAGCCCTGCCCGGCGATCATCCCTTCGCCCACCTCGCGCTTACCGACAACGTGGTTGCCTTCAAGACCGACCGCTACTGCGACAACCCATTGATCGTTCAGGGCCCTGGTGCCGGTCCCGAAGTCACCGCCGCCGGCGTTTTCGCCGACCTGCTGCGCGTCGCCAGCCACCTGGGCGCGCGTTTGTGATGG
>SLQY01000001.1 GCA_007131235.1 Wenzhouxiangella sp. | reverse complement strand
ATGCATGACGCCATGCATGACCAGGCCGACGACGCTGCAGTCGAAGCGGACCCGGCCGCTGCCGCGGTCAGCGTGGATGACGATGGGGTTGCCGTGGTGACCATTGGCAGTACTGACCAGATGCAATACACCGTGCGCGCATTTACCGTCGAGGCAGGCCAGGAAGTCGAGCTTACGCTGGTCCACGAGGGACGCTTGCCGGTCGAGGTGATGGGCCACAACGTCGTCATCCTGCCGGCCGGCGAGAACTACATGATGTTCAGCCGCCAGGTGACAACCGAGGGCGGCACGGTAGAGAATGACTACTTGCCCGAGAGCATGCGCGATGGGGTCCTGGCCTATACCCGCATGATTGGCGGAGGCCAGAGCGATACCATTCGTTTCACGGCACCCGATGAACCGGGTGAGTATCCCTTCCTGTGCACGTTCCCGGGTCACTTTGGCGCCATGAACGGCGTCATGACCGTGCTCTGATTATTCAGAGACCTCCGGCGGAGTCCAGAGTCCGGCCCTCGGGGCCGGCTCGCGGGGGCGGCGCGGTGTGAGCGCAGCTGGCAAGGTTGCAGCTACCTGTGCGGCCTTGCCGGCCATGCCGACGAAGATTCTTTCGTTGAGCGCGTCGGGGCCGCGCTGCACGATCTTGCGCCCGATGTCACGGTAGACCGCCCGTGCGGTGGCAATGGCCCAGGCGGCGCGGCGGGGCAGGGCGCGTATGCCGATGACTGCCGAGCTGTAATACGGTTCGGCTTCGTTGATCAGGCGCTGCACCAGCGGGAAGGTGCGTTGCCGACAGGCCGGGTCTGGCAGGTCGCTGATTGCCAGTCCGGCCTCCTGCCGCCACTGTTCGGGCAGGTAGCTACGCCCGCCCAGTGCGTCTTCGACTACGTCACGGGCGATGTTGGTGAGCTGGAAGGCAATGCCCAGATCGCTGGCTCGGTACAAGGTTGGCGTGTCTTGCACATCCATGATGCTGGCCATCATGATCCCCACCGTGCCGGCCGTGTGGTAGCAGTATTGCAGCGTATCGTCTAGCGTCTGCGGCTGCCAGCCGGCCACATCGAGTTCGAACCCGGCAATGTGTGCCTCAATGAGCTTCGGGCTTATGGAGTATCGCCGCGATAGCGATGCCAGGGCCTGGAATGGAAGCTCTGAGGTCGGTTTTCCGGCCAGGGCGTTCAGCGAGTCTGTGCGCAATTGCTCGAGGGTGTCGGCCGATGCTGTCTGAATTCTTCCGCGGCCAAGTTCCTGGCCGTCGATCAGGTCATCGCAGTGGCGGCACCAGGCATACAGCAACATCACGTCACGGCGCATGGCGGGCGCAAACAGCCGGGTTGCAACGGCAAAGCTTTTCGAGCCTTGTCCGATGACATCTTCGGCCTGTTGAGCCAGCAGGTTTGTCGCGACAGTTGCCATGACGATCAGAGCTCGGGTACCGGCATGCCGAAATCTTCCAGCATCAGGCGTGCCGTGGCGCGGGCTGAACCGACGACGCCCGGTATGCCGGCGCCCGGATGCGTGCCGGCGCCGACCAGGTAGAGATTGTCGATGCTTGCATCGCGGTTGTGCGGACGAAACCAGGCCGACTGGGTGAGCACCGGTTCCACGGAAAATGCCGAGCCCAGGTGCGAGTTCAATTGGTCCCGGAAACCGATAGGATTCAGGGTATGACAGGTGACCAGGTCCTGCTTGAGGCCGGGTATGTGGTGCTTTTCCAGGTAATCGAGGATGCGGTCGGTGTATTTCGGCCCGACCTCGTCCCAGTCGATATCTGCCGTGCCCAGGTGCGGCACCGGCGATAGGACGTAGTAGGCCCCGCAACCCTCGGGGGCCAGCGATGGATCACTCAGCGATGGTGCGTGCAGGTAAAGCGAGAAATCGTCTGCCAGGTGCGGCGCTTTGAAAATATCATCAATCAATTCCCTGTAGCGCGGACCAAAGATCACCATGTGATTCTTCAGGTGTGTATGGATGCGCTTGAGGCCGAAGTAAATCACGAACAGCGACATGCTCCAGGTGCGCTTTGCCAGCGCCTTTCCCTGCTGGCGGCCGCGCCTGGTATGGCCCAGCAACTTGTCGTAGGTGTGAAGCACATCGGCGTTGCTGGCAACGGCATCGAAGCGATCGCTGTATCCGTCACTGGTGACCAGGCCGGTGATGCGATCGTTCTCGGTATCGATCTTCACCACCTCGCTGTTCAAGCGTATCTTTCCGCCGATATCCTCAAACATCTGCACCATGGCGCGTACCAGCGCACCGGTGCCGCCGTGAGCGAACCACACGCCCCATTCACGTTCCAGGGCATGGATGAGGGTGTAGATGGAGGAGGTCTTGAACGGGTGTCCGCCAACCAGGAGCGGGTGGAATGAAAAAGCCTGGCGCAGATGTTCGTCGCCGATGAACTTCGAGACCTGCTTGTACACGCTGCGCCAGGCCTTGAGCTTGATCAGGGCCGGGCTCACCTTGATCATCGAGCCGATATCGAGGAAGGGCACATGACCCAGTTCCAGGTAGCCCTTCTCGAACACGGCACGCGAATAGTCCAGGAAGCGACGGTAGCCTTCGACATCGTCCGGGTTGCGCTGGCGGATCTGCTGTTCCAGAAAATCAATGTCATTGGTGTAGTCGAAGACGTCACCGTCTTCCCAGCACAGGCGATACATCGGGTCGACCGGGCCAAGGCTGACGTAGTCTTCCATCTTTCGGCCAGCCAGTGAAAACAGCGCCCGCAATGCACCGGGATCGGTAATGACAGTCGGGCCACCGTCAAACGTAAAGCCCTGATCTTCATACACGTAGGCGCGACCACCTGGCTTGTCACGCTTTTCCAGGATGGTGGTGTCGAAGCCGGCGGCCTGCAAACGAATGGCCAGGCTCAAGCCTCCAAAACCAGAGCCGATCACCGCAGCGCGTTTCTTGGTGGTCATGGATGCCTAGTGTTCCCGGTCAAGTGTTTTGGCGTTGATTCGACGCATGTGTCCCGGCGCCGATCACGGTGGAGGCTTCGATCAGGAATGCTTGTATATCACGAAGCCTGGCGGCCAGGCGACTGGAACAGGCAGTCTTTGCGAGCGCGTTTCCCTGCGCCCATTGTGCAGCAATTCGGGGCGGTGGTGAAACAGGCAGGTCGGAAATCGACCAGGCTGGCGGGTTGAATGGCGCGTTCATCCGCTGGTCTGACTCCGCCTGGGCATCCGGAACGGCAGCATCATTTGCACCCAGGGTGCCTTGAAGCGACGCAAGGAAAGGCTCTCGTGCACGGCCTTGACGTGCTCGCCGCGCACGCGGGTCGTGACCAGGGAGCGGTTGTAAAACGGCGTGTCTTCCCATACCGCTTGCAGACCGGCATTGCCGTCGTCGGAACGAGTGGATCGCTCGACGCCCCAGCGGCTGGTCGGCAGCCTGGCCGGCGGCGACTCAGGCAAGGTGTGTATGGTTCCGGACGGGTCGAAGTGCAGGGCGAGCGCGCGGCGTTCACCGTCAATGAGTTGGGTTTCATATAAAACGACCGGTCCAGCGCTGGTCATGGCGCGTGACCAGGTCCAGCTGTCGAACCGCTTTTCCAGTGGTTCGCTGCCGGCATTGTGATCGAGGTAACCGGTGCCGGACCAGTCAAGCCCGGGATGGTGCATGGTTACCTCCACGTGTGCCTTGGGCATGACCGGGGTCCATACGTGCCGGCCCTCGGGGTCGAGCTCGACAGGCTGGCCGCTGCTGATCCCGGGGCGGACCCGGATGCGACCGCGCACCCGGCGCGGGATGGGCACCGACCATTCATTCAGGTCGATGGTCAGGCAATCATTGCTCCAGCGCAGCCCGCTGGGGCCTATGGTCAGACGCTCGCGTTCGCGCACGACCGCTGTACCGTCGCGCTCGGTCATGCTCCAGCGTCCGCCGGGGCCGTACAGGGCGACATTGATTGCGCAATGGGCCAGCGGATCACCCCGGCCGCGTGCTCTTGCCCAGGCGTAGTAGGGGGAAAACACGCTGCCGACGAAGGCAATCAGGGTCAGGCCGTGGCGACCGTCATCGCTGATCGCATCGAGATACCACCAGGCGTAACCATGGTGCGGCACATCCTGGTCGAAAGCCGGGATCATTGAACCAGGCCCAGGTCGGCCGCAGCGGCATCGGCCGCCATTCGTCCAGACAGTGCAACCATGGGAACCCCGGGCCCGGGATGAACGCTGCCTCCGGCCAGGTACAGTCCGCGAACTCGACTGCGCGCGCCTGGCCTGGTGAACGACGCGCGCCAGCCATGTGATGCGGATCCGTACAAGGCGCCCGCGGTGCCGGGAAAGCGATGCTCGAAATCTGCAGGCGTGGTGATGACGCGATGTTCAGGACGCGAGTTGACATGAAGACCGCAATCTTCGAGCAATTGGAATACGGCTTGTTCCAGCCGGGCAATGGCGCTTTTGTCGATGGTTCCGCGGTCGCCGATGGCGGGTGCGTTGGCGATCATGAACAGGCGCTCGCGGCCTTGCGGCTGACTGTGGGATGGACCGCGGTCCTGGGCGCACACGTAAACCGCCGGCCTGGCTGGTAGCTGGCCGTGCCTGAAAATGTCTTCGAATTCGCGCGGGTAGTCGTCGGGAAAAAAGACGTTGTGGTGGGCCAGGTCAAAGCCCGAGGTATCGGCCAGCATGGACCAGGTGACGGCCGACAGCGAGCGCTTTCCCAGCGCCCGGTTGGTCACGGCTGAAGCTGCATCCGCGCCGAGCAGACCCGCTCGAAGGCCGGCGATGTCGGCGTTGGCAACGATGACCTCGGCAGGCAGGTGCTCGCCACTCGACAGCTTGATGCCCACGGCACGCCCGGCCTTGATCTCGATTTCGCTGACGCTGCAGTCGTAGCGAATTTCGCCACCTTTTGCAGCAAGCAGTGATGCAATGGCAGCGGCCAGTTTCTGCATACCGCCTTCTACCTGCCAGACGCCGCATTGCTCGACATGGGCAATCAGCATCAGGGTGGCCGGCGCGTGCAGGGGGCTGGAGCCGCAGTAGGTCGAATAGCGTGCGAACAGCTGGCGCAGGCGCGGGTCATGGAAACACTTGCCCAGCCGTCGCCACAGCGATTCAAACGGGCGAATGCGCCACAAGTCGACCAGGCCGCGCCAACCCGATGCGCTGATCAGCGAACCCAGGCCGGGCCGCTGGCTGCGCATGAATGGCCAGTAAAGAGTCTGGTAAACCTGCCGGGCCTGGGCGCAGAACGCCAGGTAGCGCTTGGCTTCCTGGTTGTCGGCAAAGTTGGCAATTGATGCCGCCGACTGGTCGATGTCGGTAAACAGGTCAAGCGTCTCGCCGTTGCTCCAGGCATGACGGGCCAGCAGCTTGGCCGGATGAAGGTCAAGGTGCTCGGCGATGGCGGTGTCGGCGTCGGCGAAGATTTCTTCGAATACCCAGGGCATTGTGAAGACGGTCGGGCCTGAGTCGATCAGGCTGCCGTCGAGCTCGACCTGGCGCATCTTGCCACCGGGTTGGGGTGCGCGTTCACAGACGGTTACTGCCAGACCGTGCCGGGCCAGGTCCAGTGCTGCCACGAGTCCGCCAATCCCGGCGCCGATGACAATGGCTCGCGGCTTGCTCAATCGACGTCCAGTATCGGTGAGGCTTGCAATCCTTGCCCGGGCTTGTTGATGCGACAGTCATTCCTCTGTCGCGACAGTGTCAGGATCGAAGAAGGCAAGTATTGACTCCCAATGAACTCTGTGATTAGTCTACCCGACAAACGTTGCGTGCCAACGTACAAACTGCCGGCTCGAAAGATTGGCCAGGTGGCTGAATTCAGCCGGGATTGATGATGAGAGGGAAGGATGATGGTTGCCGAACGGATTGAAGCGGCCTTGAGAGAGGCGATTGAAGCTGTTCGCGGTCCATCCTGTCCGCCCGGCCTGGACAAGGCGATCGAGTATGCGGTCTTCCCCGGTGGTGCCCGGATCAGGCCCAAAATTTGCCTGGCGGTGGCCGATGCCTGTTGCGAGGATTACCCGGCCATCAGCGATGCAGCAGCCACTTCGATTGAATTGCTGCATTGCGCCTCCCTGGTTCACGATGACTTGCCCTGTTTTGATGATTCACCGCTGCGACGAGGGCGAAAGTCCTTGCACAAGGCGTTTGGCGAGCCACTGGCCGTTCTGGTTGGTGATGCACTGATTGTCCTTGCTTTTCAGACCCTGGTCCGTGGCACCGTTCAAGCGCCACATCGTCTACCCATCTTGATGGAAATTATTGCCGGTTCGGTCGGCATGCCTGGCGGCATCGTGGCCGGGCAAGCCTGGGAGTGCGAGCCTGAAGTCAATCTGTCTGATTACCAGCAGTCAAAGACCGGTTCGCTGTTTGCCGCGGCAACAGCAGCCGGTGCCGCCGCGGCCGGGGTTGAAGCCGGTCCCTGGCGGGCGCTGGGCGAGCAGATCGGCGGTGCTTACCAGGTGGTCGACGACATTCTCGACGTGGCCGGGGATGCCGAGCAGCTTGGCAAACCGACTGGACAGGATGAGGCCCGTGACCATCCCAGTTCGGTGCGTGAGCTGGGGCTTGACGGCGCCCGTCGCCACTTCGAGAGCATCATGGCCGGGGTGGTGGCCACGATTCCGCCGTGCCCTGGCGCTGCACGCCTGGAGGCGCAAGTCATCAAGGAAGCAAGCAGGTTTCTGCCGGCGGCGCTGGCTGAGCACGCGGCGTGATCGATTCCCTGTTCCCGATTGACCGAGCCATTCTTTGAGCTTCTGGCGTCAACGCGCTGCGCCGTTTCTGGAATGGCGCGATCGCTTGCTGAGCAACCCCGACTTCCAGCGTTGGGCGCTGCGCACGCCGCTGGTTCGCCTGGTCGCTCGTCGACGCATGCGGGCCCTGTTCGATCTATGCAGTGGGTTTGTTTATTCGCAGGTGCTGTTGGCCTGCACGCGGCTTGAATTACTCAACCTGCTGGCCCAGTCCCCACGCAGCGCGTCGGAGTTGGCAGCTGAGCTTGAGCTGCCGCAAGCCTCGCTGGATCGCCTGCTCGAGGCGGCTGAATCCCTGCAGCTGGTCGAGCGTCGCGGGCGAGGATGTTACGGACTGGGGCCATTGGGCGCGGCCTTGCTTGGCAACCCGGCCGTGACCATGATGATCGAACATCACAGTGCCTTTTATTCAGACCTGGAAGATCCCGTGGCCTTGCTGCGTGGTCAGCAGGCGTCGACGCAGCTTGGCCGGTTCTGGGGTTATTCCAACAACGCCAGTCCAACCGCGCTCGGTGCGGCAGATACGGCCCCCTACAGCGATTTGATGGCCGCCTCGCAAGCCCTTATCGCCGAGCAGGTGCTGTCGTCCTATTCAATAAGAAAGCACGCCCGGCTTCTTGACGTGGGCGGCGGTGCGGGTGCCTTTGCCGCAGCCGCCATGCAAAACCATGCCGGGCTGGAGGCCTGCGTTTTCGACCTGCCATCGGTGGCGGAGCGGGCCCGCGCAAGGTTTGCAAAGGATGGTTATGGCCAGCGGGCTGACGCTATTGGCGGGGACTTTTTTAACGACCCCTTGCCGACCGGCTACGATCTGATATCCCTGATCAGGATCTTGCACGATCATGACGACCGGGATGTGTTGGTTTTGTTGCAAGCCATTCGCCAGGTGATGACGCCTGGCGGTGTTTTGCTGATAGCCGAACCAATGCTTGAAACACGCGGCGCCGAGCCGGTAGCCGCAGCTTACTTTGGCTTCTACTTGATGGCCATGGGGCAGGGTAGAGCAAGGTCTACAAAGACCCTTGTCGACTTGTTACATAGCGCGGGCTTCACTTCTGTGAAGAAGCACCGTACAACGGCACCTTTGTTGGCCAGTGTCATGACCGCCAAGTGATGAACGTGGCGTCAATCATCTTGACAAAATCTTCATGTGGTGTATTGTTTAAAAAAACCAAAAACGAAAGTTCAAAAGACGATCGTTAAGAAAATAACCGGGTAGCGTGACGGACGGTCACAAAGAGAAAGTCGTAAGTGATAACGAAGAATACAAACAGGCCAGTTACGGGTGCATGATTTAGACACCCTTGCAGTAGTACTCGAAGCGCCTGAACGTTTAGATCTCAGACAATTAGGTTTGACGCCGCCCGGGGAGGCCGATGTTGTTGTTGACATCGATTTCAGCGGCATCAGCACAGGGACCGAACGCTTGCTTTGGTCCGGAACCATGCCACCTTTCCCCGGTATGGGTTACCCGCTGGTTCCTGGTTACGAATCCATTGGCAGAATTATCGAAGCTGGCCCGCAGTCACAACGACTAGCGGGCCAATTTGTTTTTGTGCCTGGCGCCAGCTGCTATGGCGAGGTACGCGGTTTATTCGGTGGCGCTGCTTCGCGCATTGTCGTCGCCGGCAAGAGAACACTTCCCATTGATGAAGGCCTCAAAGAGCGCGGCGTATTGCTGGCGCTGGCAGCGACGGCGTATAACGCCATCCGTGCCCCTGAAGGCGGTTTTCGCATCCCTGACTTGATCATTGGCCACGGCGTGCTGGGCCGGCTGCTCGCGCGACTGGCAGTCGCCCTGGGCGATGCTCCGCCGGTGGTCTGGGAGATCGATGCGCAGCGCAGCACGGGTAACGAGGGCTACGAGATCACGACATCCGACGCTGATCAGCGCGCCGACTACAAGGCGGTCTATGAAGTCAGCGGCGTTGGCGGATTGCTCGATTCCCTGATTACCCGACTCGCCCCCGGTGGCGAGGTGGTGTTGGCCGGGTTTTACAGTCAGCCACTGCAGTTTGATTTCCCGCCGGCCTTCATGCGCCAGGCGCGAATTCGGGTGGCGGCCGAGTGGAAGGACGAGGATTTGAAGGCAGTCAGTCAGCTGGCCGAAAGCGGCAGGCTCTCGCTCGACGGCCTGATAACGGACTGTAAAAAAGCAGACCAAGCACAGGCGGCCTACGAGACCGCTTTCAATGATCCCGCCTGCCTGAAAATGATACTGGATTGGAGATATTTGCAATGAGTGATTCTGGCCGAGCAGCATCCGCGCCAAGTCCCGTCGACCACCTCAAGGTGACCCTGCGAGCGGAGGCGGCTATGGAGCCGGATCCCGTTGCCAGCTCGCCGGTAACCAAGGAAACCCAGGTCATAGCGATTTATGGCAAGGGTGGTATCGGCAAGAGCTTCACCTTGTCGAATCTCTCCTACATGATGGCCCAGCAGGGCAAGAAAGTACTGTTGATCGGTTGTGATCCCAAGAGTGATACGACTTCCCTGCTTTTCGGTGGCCGTGCCTGCCCCCCGATTATTTCAACCGGTTCGGCGAAAAAGGCTGCCGGTGAAGAAGTCACCATCGGCGATGTCTGTTTCAAGCGCGATGGGGTTTTTGCCATGGAGCTGGGCGGGCCGGAAGTGGGCCGTGGCTGCGGAGGTCGCGGGATCATTCATGGCTTCGAAACACTTGAGAAGCTCGGTTTCCACGACTGGGACTTCGACTACGTGTTGCTGGATTTTCTCGGTGATGTCGTTTGCGGTGGCTTTGGATTGCCGATTGCCCGCGACATGTGCCAGAAGGTCATCGTGGTCGGGTCCAACGACTTGCAGTCACTCTATGTTGCCAACAACGTGTGTTCGGCCGTGGAGTACTTCCGCAAGCTCGGCGGTAACGTCGGCGTTGCCGGGCTGGTCATCAACAAGGATGACGGCACTGGTGAGGCGCAGGCATTTGCCAAGGCGGTGGGCATTCCGGTGCTGGCGGCGATTCCGGCCGACGATGACATTCGCCGCAAGAGTTCCAACTACGAAATCATTGGCTACCCGGGCAGCCCCTGGGCGTCGATGTTCGAAGAGCTGGGCATCAACGTGGCCGAAGCGCCGCCGGTCCAGCCTCGACCCCTGACCCAGGATGAGTTGCTCGGCCTGTTCACGGCCTCTCAGGTTGGCCGTGATGTCGAGCTGTTGCCAGCCACCCTGGCTGACATGTGTGGTTCCAACGTGGCAGCGCTGCAGAAGGAATCCCTCGAAGTCGTTTACGACGAGGAAGTTTGATCGTGACAAGCGCAAACGAAGGGACCAGGATTTGATCGACAAAGTCAAGCAATCCTCGAATACGACTGAAGTCGTCTACGATGACGCTGCCGCGGCACCCATGGAGAACGATCTTCAACAAGCCCCGGGAGAGGAGTCGACGGCCAAGCCGATTGATCTGAAGCTTGTTGAGGACAACGGCTCCGGTTGTCATGGTGGCCAGGACAAGATGCTTGAGGCAGCTCGGGCGGCCGGCAAGAGCGAGGTGCTGGACCAGTACGCAAAAGACTACCCGATGGGCCCGCATGACCAGCCACAGGGCATGTGCCCGGCATTCGGTTCATTGCGGGTTGGGCTCCGGATGCGACGCACGGCGACAGTCTTGTCCGGCTCCGCCTGCTGCGTTTACGGTTTGACCTTCACCTCCCACTTTTACGGCGCGCGCCGCACCGTGGGCTACGTGCCGTTCGACTCAGAAACCCTGGTTACCGGCAAGCTGTTTGAAGATATCCGCGAGTCGGTCTATGCACTGGCCGACCCGGAAAAGTATGACGCTATCGTCATCATCAATTTATGCGTGCCAACGGCATCCGGTGTGCCGCTGAAGCTGCTTCCGGAAGATATCAAGGGTGTGCGCATCATCGGCATTGATGTGCCCGGTTTCGGTGTTCCCACCCATGCCGAGGCCAAGGATGTACTGGCAGGCGCGATGCTTGGGTATGCCCGTCGCGAAGTCGAGTCCGGTCCTGTCAGTCCCCCACGCCAGGGCCCGGCCCGGGTACCGACCGTCAGCCTGGTCGGAGAGATGTTTCCTGGCGATCCCATTGGTATCGCCAGCCTGATCGAGCCCATGGGGCTTGCAGTTGGACCCGTTGTGCCAACGCGGGAATGGCGCGAACTTTACGCCGCACTGGACTGCAGGGCTGTCGCTGCCATACACCCTCATTACACGGCAACGTTTCGAGAATTCGAACGCGCCGGACGGCCCATTGTCGGCTCTGCTCCCGTCGGTTATGACGGAACTGCAAACTGGCTTGAGCAGATCGGCGCTGCTTGTGACGTCAAGCGCGAGCTGATTGACCAGGCCAAGAACCAGTGTTTGCCACAGATACGTGAGGCCCTGGACAAGACCTCCATTGACGGACGCATCACCTTGTCCGGCTACGAAGGCTCTGAGTTGCTGGTGGCGCGCTTGCTGGTTGAATGTGGTGCTGACCTTCGTTATGTCGCAACTGCCTGCCCAAGAACGAAGTGGTCAGAGACGGATCGGGAGTGGTTGGAGCATCACGGCGTGCAGGTCGCATATCGCGCGCCGCTGGAGCAAGACATCGCGGCCATTGAAGAATTCAAACCGGACCTGGTCATTGGTACCACGCCGGTGGTTCAGAAAGCCAAGGAGCTGGCCATACCCGCGCTGTACTTCACGAACCTGATCTCGGCGCGACCGTTGATGGGCGCGGCAGGTGCCGCTTCGCTGGCGCAGGTGGTCAACACCGCGATTGCCAACCGCGAGCGCTTTGCGACCATGCGTACCTTCTTCGATGGTGTGGGTGAAGGTTTTGCCTCCGGCATCTGGGAAAGCGTTCCCGAAGACAAGCCAGCCTTCAGGCAGCAGCAGCGGCGCAAGCTGGAAAAGCTGCGCGCCACCGCCAACACCCAGGATATCAACT
>SLQY01000355.1 GCA_007131235.1 Wenzhouxiangella sp. | reverse complement strand
TAGTTGCGGAACTGACGCTCGAGCACACCGTACATGCGGCGCACCTTTTGCTTCTCACGCAGCTGCAGCGCATAATCGGACAGCCGTTGACGACGGCTGTCGCCATGCTGGCCTGGAGGCTGGTTCAGCTTGCACTTGGAGTCCAGGCCACGGGCCGGGCTCTTCAAATTCAGATCCATGCCCTCGCGGCGTGCGAGTTTGCAGGTGGGTCCAGTATATCTAGCCATATTCTTTTAAAATTCCGCGTTACAGCACGTCACACGCGACGCTTCTTGGGAGGACGGCAACCATTGTGAGGAATGGGCGTGACGTCCACGATGTTGGTAATCTTGAAGCCAACCGCATTCAGGGAGCGCACGGAAGACTCACGACCCGGCCCCGGACCGTTGACCCGCACCTCGAGATTCTTCATCCCGTATTCCTGTGCGGTCCGGCCGGCATTTTCGGCCGCGACCTGGGCAGCAAACGGTGTCGATTTGCGCGACCCGCGGAAACCCGAACCGCCGCTGGTCGCCCAGGCCAGGGCATTACCCTGACGATCGGTGATCGTGATGATGGTATTGTTGAACGATGCATGCACGTGCGCAATGCCGTCAACAATGACCTTCTTGACCTTCTTCTTGCCTTTGGCTGTCTGCTTGGCCATGTTTCCTCAACCTTAACGAATCGGACGACGCGGACCCTTGCGGGTACGGGCGTTGGTGCGGGTGCGCTGACCGCGAACGGGGAGACCACGACGGTGGCGCAAGCCACGGTAGCAACCCAGGTCCATCAGCCGCTTGATATTCATCGCGACTTCCCGGCGCAAGTCACCCTCGACCGAGTACTTGCCGATTTCCTGGCGCAGCTTTTCCTGCTCCGCCTCGGTCAGATCACGCACCTTGGTATCCGGCGCCACATCGGTGGCAGCACAGATCTCATAGGCGCGGGTCCGTCCGATACCGTAAATGTGGGTCAGTGCTACCCAAGTGTGCTTCTGCACGGGCAGGTTGACGCCTGCAATACGAGCCATGTATGTTCTCCGTAAAACCTGTTGCGTCTAATCAGCGCAAACCGGCAATTGTACCGGCAATTGCAAATATCTTCAAGTCCAGGACCGGCCTTGGAACCGATCAGCCCTGGCGCTGCTTGTGCTTGGGATCACTGCAAATCACGAACACCACTCCCTGGCGGCGCACGATCTTGCAGTTGCGGCAAATTTTCTTGACCGATGCCTGGACCTTCATCTTTCCTACTCCTACAAGGTTTTTTCAACCAGCCGTCAGCGACGAACAACGCCGGAACGACCGTAATTCTTCAGATTCGACTTCTTCAGCAAGCTGTCGTACTGGTGCGACATCAAATGCGCCTGCAGCTGGGCCATGAAGTCCATGGTAACGACCACGATAATCAGCAATGAGGTGCCACCAAAGTAGAACGGCACGTTCCAGCGCATGATCAGAAACTCTGGCAGCAGACAAACCGCCACCAGGTAAATCGCCCCGACCGTGGTCAGGCGAGTAAGCACATAGTCGATGTAATCGGCGGTCTGACGACCAGGCCGGATGCCGGGAATGAAAGCGCCGGACTTCTTCAAGTTGTCGGCCGTCTCGCGCGAGTTGAAAACGATCGCCGTATAGAAAAAGCAGAAAAACGCGACCAGGCCACCGAACAGGGCAACGTAAATCGGCTGACCGGGTCGCAGTTGCTCAGCGACGGTCTGCAACCAGGTTACTCCCTCGGCCTGGCCAAACCAGGTCGAAATGGTAGCCGGAAACAGGACCAGGCTAGAGGCAAAGATGGCCGGAATCACGCCGGACATGTTCACCTTCAACGGCAGGTGAGTCGACTGGCTGCGGTAAGCCCGCCGACCCTGGCGCTGGGCATAGTTGACGGTGATACGACGCTGCCCGCGTTCTACAAAGACCACGAAAGCGGTCACGGCCAGCGCCATGATCAGCAGGAAAGTCGCGGTGACAATACCCAGCTGCCCGGTATTGACCAGTTCCAGGGTTGCGCCCACTGCCGACGGCAGCTCGGCAACAATGCCGGCAAAGATGATGATGGAAATACCGTTACCGATGCCGCGCTCGGTGATCTGCTCACCCAGCCACATCAGGAACACGGTACCGGCCGTCAGGGTAACCACTGCAGCCAGGACAAACCCGGGGCCAGGCGCAATAACGACTGGCAAGCCAGCGCCAGCACCCTGGTTCTGCAGGGCGATGGCGACGCCGAAGGACTGGAACATGGCCAGGACAACGGTGAAATAACGGGTGTACTGGGTGATCTTACGCCGACCGGCCTCGCCTTCCTTGCGCAGCTGCTGAAGCTGCGGGATGGCGTGACTCATCAACTGCATGATGATGGCCGCAGAAATATACGGCATGACGCCCAGCGCGAAGATCGAGAATCGACCCAGCGCACCACCGGAGAACATGTTGAAAATGTCCACGATGGTGCCACGCTGCATGTCCATCAACTCGACCAGTGCGGCGGGGTTGATGCCAGGCACCGGGATAAAGGTGCCAAAACGAAATACCAGCAGCGCCACCAGCACCAGGAAAAGGCGCTGACGCAGCTCCTTGAGCCGGCCGATACCGCCGAGCATGCCGGCCATTTCCGAGGCGCTGGTAGACATTATTCGACCTTTCCGCCAGCTGCTTCGATGGCCTTGACGGCACCTGCGGTCACATGAATACCGCTAACAGTGACCGCACGATTGATCTCGCCCTTGGCGATCAGGCGCACTTTACGGGTATCGTTCGGGACCAGACCGGCGGCCTTCAAGGTTTCGAGATCAATGACCTCACCTTCCATGCCCTCAATCTGGTACAAGCGCACTTCACGTGTCTTGCGGTTGACTGCCGAGTTGAAGCCAACCTTGGGCAGGCGACGCTGCAGCGGCATCTGGCCGCCTTCGAAGCCGACCTTGTGGTAGCCACCTGAACGGGACTTCTGGCCCTTGTGGCCACGACCACCCGTCTTGCCGAGACCGGAGCCAATGCCCCGACCAACACGCTTGCGAGTCTTGCGGCTGCCTTCAGCCGGCTGGACGGTATTGAGTTTCATGATGTCCGCTTCCTTGCAGAATTCTTCAGATTCAGGCTTCTTCAACCCGCACCAGGTAGTTGACCTTGTTGATCATGCCGCGAATTGCCGGCGTATCTTCAACTTCAACCGTGTGGTGCATACGTTTCAGACCCAGGCCACGAACGGTATCCCGGTGGCTCTGGATCTTGCCATTGGTGCTGCGGACCAGGGTCACACGCAGCTTGGATGCTTGCTTGTCAGCCATGATGTTCCAGAATCTCCTCGATTGGCTTGCCGCGCTTGATGGCCACCTTCTCAGGTGAGACCATGGCCTCCAGGCCTTTCATGGTTGCGCGTACCAGGTTGATCGGGTTGTTCGAACCAACACTCTTGGCGAGGACGTTATGGACCCCGACTGCCTCGAATACAGCGCGCATGGCACCACCGGCAATGACGCCCGTACCATCCGAGGCCGGCTGCATGTAAACGCGCGATCCGCTGTGGCGCGACTTGACCGGGTGCCACAAGGTGCCTTCGTTCAGCGAAATTCTGACCATGTCGCGACGTGCGCGTTCCATTGCCTTCTGGATCGCCAGCGGCACTTCGCGTGCCTTGCCGTAGCCAAAGCCAACCTTGCCTTCGCCATCGCCAACCACGGTCAGGGCCGTGAAGCTGAACTGACGTCCACCCTTGACTACCTTGACCACGCGGTTGACGGCAACCAGTTTTTCGATCAGATCGTCGGAGTTGTTATCTCTTGCCATGATGGATTCCGTATTCCTTAAAACTTCAGGCCGGCTTCACGCGCGGCATCGGCCAGGGCCTTGATCCGACCGTGGTATTTGAAACCCGAGCGATCGAAAGCAACGCCATCGATGCCGGCAGCGAGGCTACGTTCGGCAATCGCCTTGCCAACAGCCTTGGCCGCTTCGATATTCGCCGTGCCTGACAGGCCATCGCGAACATCTTTCTGGACGGTCGACGCGGCAGCCACGGTATGCGTTCCACCGGGTGCGATGACCTGCGCATACAGGTGACGGCCGGTACGGTGAACGGTCAGACGGGCCACGCCGGCACTCTGGATACGCGAGCGGGTCTTCCGCGCCCGACGCAGTCTTGATTGATTCTTTACGCTCATGATTTCGATCCTTAAGCCTTCTTGGCTTCCTTCATCACCACGCGCTCGTCGGCGTAGCGAACACCCTTGCCCTTGTAGGGCTCCGGCGGACGATAGGCGCGAATCTTGGCCGCGACCTGGCCCACCTGCTGCTTGTCGCTGCCGCGCACCACGATTTCGGTCTGGGTCGGCGTTTCAATCGTCACTCCTTCCGGAATCTCGAAATCCACCGGGTGACTGAAACCAAGCTGAAGATTCAAACTCTTGCCCTGCACGGCGGCACGGTAGCCAACGCCGACCAGGTTCAGCTTTTTCTCGAAGCCGTTGGACACGCCTTCGATCATGTTTGCCACCAACGCACGCATCGTGCCGGCCATGGCCATGTCAGCCTCGTTGTGCGGAGCCACGTTCAACACGCCGTCATCAACGGAAATGGCGACCGCCGGGTGCAGGTCCATTTCGAGGCTACCCTTCGGGCCCTTGACCTTCAGGAGCGAGCCAGACTGGCTATATTCGACGCCCTTCGGTACTTCGATCGGGCTTTTTGCGATTCTTGACATCTTATATGCTCCTGATCAGGCTACCAGGCACAAAACTTCGCCGCCATGACCCTCGGCGCGTGCCTGCCGATCCGTCATCACGCCGTTCGACGTGCTGACGATGGCAATGCCAAGGCCGTTGAGTACACGCGGAATGTCGCCGGTTGCGCTGTAACGACGCCGACCGGGCTTGCTGAAACGGTCCAGGCGATCAATCACGCCCCGACCCTCTACGTATTTCAACTCGATGGTCAGAATCGACTTGGCACCATCCTGCTCAACCTGGGCTCCGCGAATATACCCTTCGTCCTGCAGGACCTTGGCGATCGACAGCTTGACCTTGGAAGAAGGCATCGACACGGTGCGCTTGTTGACAGCCTGGGCATTCTTGATGCGGGCCAGCATGTCGGAAATCGGATCATTCATGCTCATTTTTCGCTCTCCTTACCAGCTGGCCTTGCGCAGGCCCGGGATGTCTCCGCGCATGGCAGCTTCGCGCAACTTGTTGCGGGCCAGACCGAACTTGCGGTAATAGCCGCGCGGGCGGCCGGACAAACGGCAGCGATTACGCTGACGAACCGGGCTGGAATCGCGCGGCAGTTTGCTGAGCCTTTGCATCGCGTCCTGCTTGGACTCGTAATCTGCTTCCGGATCAGAAATCACTTTCTTGTACTCGGCGCGCTTGGCTGCATACTTGTCAACCAACTTGCTGCGACGAATGTCGCGCTGCACCATCGAAATCTTAGCCATGCCTCAAATCTCCTTCAACGGGCCCGGAACGGAAAGCCGAATGCTTCCAGCAGGGCCGCTCCTTCTTCATCGGTGCGCGCAGACGTGGTGATGGCAATGTCCATCCCGCGGATCGCGTCGATCTGGTCATAATCGATCTCGGGGAAGATAATCTGCTCCTTCACGCCGAGGTTATAGTTGCCACTGCCGTCGAACGACTTGCGTGGCACACCCCGGAAGTCGCGCACACGGGGCAGCGCAATACTGACCAGGCGATCCAGGAATTCATACATCCGCTCGCGGCGCAGCGTCACCATACAACCAATCGGGTAACCATCGCGGATCTTGAAGCTGGCGACCGACTTGCGTGCCTTGGTGACTACCGGCTGTTGGCCGGTAATCTTGGCCATGTCGGAAACGGCCTTTTCGATGACCTTCTTGTCACCGACAGCCTCACCCAAACCCATGTTGATGGTGATTTTTTCCACCCGCGGCACCTGCATGACATTGGCGTAACCGAACTTCTCTTTCAGTTGGCCAACCACGGTGTCGCGATAGTATTCCTGCAACCTAGCCATTTCCATTTAGCCTCAGATATCCACGACTTCGCCGGTGGAACGGAAAAACCGAACCTTCCGACCGTCTTCCAGAAACTTGAACCCAACCCTGTCGCCCTGGTCGGTCGCGGGGTTGTAAAGCATCACGTTCGAGGCGTGAATCGGTGCCTCGCGCTCAACGATGCCGCCGGGCTTTTGTGCCTGCGGATCGGGTTTCTGGTGACGCTTGACCATGTTCACGTTCTCGACCAGGTAGCGGTCATTCTTGAGAACCTTGAGCACATGCCCACGCTGGCCCTTGCTGCGGCCGGCAATCACGATGACTTCGTCACCTTTGCGAATACGTTCCATTGCTCGCTCCTTACAGTACTTCCGGCGCCAGGGAAACGATCTTCATGAATCGCTCCGAGCGCAGCTCGCGGGTCACCGGTCCAAAAATACGCGTACCGATGGGCTCGAGCTTGTTGTTGAGCAGGACCGCCGCGTTGCCATCGAAGCGGATCAATGAACCGTCGCGGCGACGAACACCCTTACGGGTACGCACAACCACGGCGTTGTAGACCTCGCCTTTCTTGACCTTGCCGCGCGGTATCGCGTCCTTGACAGTCACCTTGATGACGTCACCAATATTGGCATAGCGGCGCTTGGATCCACCCAGCACCTTGATACACATGAGCTCGCGCGCACCGCTGTTGTCGGCTGACGCAAGTCTTGACTGCATCTGAATCATGACCCTTCGCTCCGCTTACTGGGCGCGCTCGACGATCTCGACAACCTGCCAGCTCTTGTTCTTGGAGAGCGGGCGGCATTGCGAGATGCGAACGGTATCGCCTTCATTACAATCGTTGTTCTCGTCGTGAGCGTGCACCTTGCTTGAACGGCGAATGTACTTGCCATACAAGGGATGCTTGACCAGACGCTCCAGACGCACGGTTACGGTCTTGTCCATCTTGTTACTGACCACGCGCCCGACCTGGCTGCGCTGGATCTTGTCTTCGGTACTCATGCAGATTCACCTTGCGTCTGGTTCATCACCGTCTTGACCCGGGCAATATTACGCCGCACCTGCTTGAGCTGGTGGCGTCCGTCCAGGGTGCCGTTGCCCTGCTGCATGCGCAGCGAGAACTGTTCCTTGCGCAGCTCAAGCAACACATCCTTCAGCTCGGCCGCGTTCTTCGCGCGAAGTTCACTGGCTTTCATTAATTCGTCCTCGCTACAAAGGTCGTCTTGACGCTGAGCTTGGCTGCCGCGCGGCGGAATGCCTCGCGCGCCACGTCTTCGCTGACGCCCTGAATCTCATAAATCATCCGACCTGGCTGGACCGGAGCAACCCAGTACTCGACGTTACCCTTACCCTTACCCATACGAACCTCGACCGGCTTCTTGGTAATCGGCTTGTCGGGAAACACGCGGATCCAGAGCTTGCCACCACGCTTGACGTGGCGGGTAATGGCGCGACGCGCCGACTCGATCTGGCGAGCAGTCAGGAAACCGCGGGTGGTGGCCTGAAGGCCAAACTCACCGAAGCTGACACGGTTGCCAACCTGGGCAGTACCGCGGTTGCGGCCCTTCTGCTGCTTTCTGAACTTGGTGCGTTTCGGCTGCAGCATGATCAGTTCTCCTTGCGGCCGCCCTTGCCCTTGTCGGACTCGGACGAGGTTTCGCTATACAGGTCAAAGACATCACCCTTGTACACCCAGACCTTGATGCCGATGACACCGTAGGTCGTGGCCGCAACAGCGACTCCGTAATCAACATCGGCACGCAGCGTGTGCAGCGGCACACGACCTTCGCGGTACCACTCGGTGCGAGCAATGTCGGCGCCATTGAGGCGACCGGCAACCTGCACCTTGATACCCAGCGCACCCAGGCGCATGGCATTACCGACCGCCCGCTTCATTGCCCGGCGGAACATGACCCGACGTTCGAGCTGTTGCGCGATGGAGTCAGCAACCAGCTTGGCGTCGAGTTCCGGCTTGCGGATCTCGGTCACGCGAATGTTGGTCGGCACGCCCATCAGGCGCGAAACTTCCATTTTCAGCTTCTCGATGTCGGCACCCTTGGGCCCGATCACCACGCCAGGACGGGCCGTGTGAATAGTAATCTCGGCCGACTTGGCCGGACGCTCGATCTGGATGTGGCTCACGGCGGCGTGGGCCAGCTTTTCATTCAGGAACTCGCGCGCCTTGAGATCGGTGTGCAGGTAATCGGCGAAGGTTTCACCTTCGGCGTACCACTTCGCACGCCAGTCCTTGGCGATTCCGAGGCGAATTCCGGTTGGATGTACCTTTTGACCCATGATCGTTCCTTCAATCCTCTGCCACGACGACGGTGATGTGACTGGTGCGCTTGAGAATGCGCGTATAACGGCCCTTGGCCCGGGCGCGACCGCGCTTCAATGTCGGGCCCTCATCAACGAAAATCCGACTGACTTTCAGCTCGTCAATGTCCGCGCCCACGTTGTTTTCCGCATTGGCCACTGCCGAAAGCAGAACCTTGCGAATGATGTGCGCGCCCTTTTTGCTGCTGAAGTTCAGCAGTTCGTCTGCCTTTTCCACTGGCATGCCTCGAACCTGGTCAGCGACCAGGCGCGCTTTCTGCGCGGAAATCCGGGCGCCTTTGAGTTTTGCTATTGCTTCCATCACCGTCAATCCTGGTTACTTGGTCTTACGGTCCGCCGCGTGACCCTTGTAGGTCCGCGTCGGCGCAAACTCGCCGAGCTTGTGCCCGACCATGTTTTCGTTGATCAGGATGGGCATGTGCTGACGACCGTTATGAACGGCGATGGTCAGACCCACCATTTCCGGCAGGATCATCGAGCGTCGCGACCAGGTCTTGATCGGACGCTTGCTTGAGGTTTGCACGGCCGTTTCCACCTTGGCAATCAGGTGATGATCAACGAACGGCCCTTTCTTGATCGAACGTGGCATGACGATTTCCTAAAATTATTTGCGCTTGCGCGAACGCGTGATGTACTTGCCGGTGCGCTTGTTGGTGCGAGTGCGCTTGCCCTTGGTCTGAACGCCCCACGGTGACACCGGGTGACGACCGCCCGAAGTACGACCTTCACCACCACCGTGCGGGTGATCAACCGGGTTCATGGCGACACCGCGAACGGTGGGTCGCACGCCGCGCCAGCGCTTCGCACCGGCCTTGCCGAGCTTCTCCAGGTTATGTTCCTGGTTGGCAACCTGGCCAATCGTTGCCCGGCAGCGACTATGCACCTTGCGCATTTCACCCGAACGCAGCAACAGCGTGGCGTAGTTACCTTCGCGCGCCACCAGCTGGACTGACGCGCCGGCGCTACGTGCCATCTGTCCACCCTTGCCCGGCTTCAACTCGATGTTGTGAACCTGGGTACCGACCGGGATGGAACGCAACTGCATTGCGTTGCCCGGCTTGATCGGTGCTTCTGAGCCACTCAGCACCTCGTCACCGGCCCGGACATTGCGTGCAGCCAGGATGTAACGACGCTCTCCGTCCAGGTACTTGACCAGGGCGATGTGCGCGCTGCGGTTCGGATCGTATTCGATCCGCTCAACCACACCCTTGATGCCGTCCTTGTCGCGCTTGAAGTCGACAACACGGTAATGGTGCTTGTGCCCACCACCCTTGTGCCGAGTGGTAATACGACCGTTGTTATTACGCCCACCGGTCGACGACTGCGCTTCCAGCAGCGGCGAATACGGCTTGCCTTTCCACAGATGATCATGCTTGATGCTGACCTTTCCGCGGCGACCTGGTGACGTCGGTTTTGCCTTTACGATTGCCATGATGATGTCCTGGCTCTTCTTTTAGTCTGCCTGAAGTTCTTCGATAGTCTGGCCGGCCTTGATACGTACATAGGCCTTTTTCCAGTCGTTCTGCTTGCCGGCGCGAAACCGGAAGCTCTTGCGCTTTCCTTTCAGGTTGACCACCTGAACGCTTTCCACGCTGACCTCGAACAAGCCCTCAACAGCCTGCTTGATCTCGGACTTGGTCGCATCAGTGCGCACTTCAAAGGCGTACTGGTTCGACGCCGCCTGGAGTCGCGCGGTCTTTTCCGACACGTGCGGAAAGCGAATAATCTGGTACATGCGTTCGTTGCTCATGCCAGCCACTCCTGAACTTTTTCTACGGCAGCACGGGTCATGACGACCTTTTCGGTACTGACCAGGCTGACCGGATCCAGACGATCGGCAGCCAGCACGTGCACGTGGGCAATGTTGCGACTGCCCAGGTACAGGTTGGTATCAATATCGGCGTCCACAACCAGACCACGAGTAACGCCAAGATTCTCGAGAGCCGTCAGAACTGCCTTGGTTTTCGGCTCGCTGATATCAAGGCTGTCGACAATGACCAGGCGATCCTGACGAACCAATTCCGACAGAATGGCCCGCATGGCAGCGCGATACTGCTTGCGGTTGACTTTCTGGCTGAAGTCTCGCGGCTGGGCTGCGAACGTCACACCACCGCTACGCCACAATGGGCCGCGCGTCGTTCCAGCGCGAGCGTTGCCGGTACCCTTCTGGCGCCATGGCTTGCGCCCACCACCAGATACGGCAGAGCGATTCTTCTGTGCTTTCGTTCCCGACCGGCCGCCGGCAAGATAGGCAACGACCACCTGATGCACCAGCGGCTCGGAGAAGTCACGACCGAAAATCGATTCCGAGACTTCCATCTTGTTGCCGCCTGAAATAGCGAGTTCCATCTCGTCTCTCCTTTAAGCCTTGATCGACGGCCGCACGAACACGTGCCCGCCTGGAGCGCCCGGGACGGCACCGCGAATCAACAGCAGGTTCCGCCCGGCGTCAACACGAACGATCTCGAGGTTCTGGGTGGTAACGCGCTCGTCACCCATGTGACCGGCCATTTTCTTGCCCTTGAACACGCGCCCTGGCGTCTGGCACTGACCGATGGAGCCCGGCGCACGGTGCGACAGGGAGTTGCCGTGGGTGGCATCCTGCATACGGAAATTGTGGCGCTTGATGACGCCGGCAAAGCCCTTACCCTTGCTGGTGCCGGTCACATCCACTTTCTGGCCGGCCTCGAAGTGCTCGACGGTGATCTCGGAACCCACTTCCAGGTCCGAGCCCTCGCCACTTTCGAGACGGAATTCCCACAGCCCGGACCCAGCCTCGGTACCCGCCTTGGCGTAGTGCCCGGCTGCGGGCTTGTTGACCAAAGACGTACGTTTCGCACCGCTGGTAACCTGGATGGCCGCGTAGCCGTCCTTCTCCAGACTGCGAATCTGCGTTATGCGGTTCGGGTTCACTTCAACCACGGTCACGGGAACGGAACTTCCTTCCTCCGTGAATATGCGGGTCATGCCCCGTTTGCGTCCTACCAATCCGATCGTCATCTCTACTACTCGCTTCGCTGATTAGTACAGCTTGATCTGCACATCGACGCCTGCAGCCAGATCCAGCTTCATCAGGGCATCGACAGTCTTGTCGTTAGGGTCAACGATATCCAGCAACCGCTTGTGGGTCCGGATTTCGTACTGGTCGCGCGCATCCTTGTTCACATGCGGAGAGATCAGTACGGTGTACCGCTCCTTGCGCGTGGGCAGCGGGATGGGGCCACGCACCTGGGCTCCAGTGCGCTTCGCCGTCTCCACGATTTCCTGGGTCGACCGATCGATCAGTCGATGATCGAAACCCTTCAAACGAATACGGATTTTCTGTTCGGCCATTGCCGTACGCCTTTAGTCTGTAAAAG
>SLQY01000037.1 GCA_007131235.1 Wenzhouxiangella sp. | reverse complement strand
CACTGAGCGGTACTGGCCTTGCGCCGCGCCTGGAGACAACGCCGGAAAGCCTCAACTTTGGCACGCTCGTCATGGGTGCTGAGCGGGCCCGGTCTTTCCAGGTGGTCAATCGTTCAAGCGGCGATGTCCAGCTGCTGGACTTGATCCTCGATTCGGGGTCCGAGGGCTTCAGCATTGACGCTGGCGGCTGCCAGCCAGGCATCCTCCTGGGGCCTGATCAAGGCTGCATGGTGACCATCCGTTTCGCGCCCGACGCAGCCGCGTCGTACGCTGGCAGCGTGCTCCTTGAAGCCGGCAAGGGCATGCAGGCCACGGTCTCGCTCAGCGGTCAGGGCGCTACCGATACCCTGTTCCGGGATCGCTTCGAATCGCCCTGATCCAGCGATCGGGGCCTGGACGGTGTCGCGAAGCGCTGATTCGATCTGGCGTTAGAATGGCCAAAACGGCCTGCTGGCCCCTCAGTGCAGCCTCATGAGCGAACCCGACAGCCAATACTGGGAAACACTGACCGAGCTTTTCCACGGTGCCCTGGCCCAGCCTGCAGAGCGGCGCCGGGCCTGGCTTGAGGCACGCTGCGGCGACGTCCCCGGCCTGCTAGACGAAGTACTGGCGTTGCTGGACTGCCACGCCAGCGACGATGCGCGTGTCGAACGCGCCGTCGCCGCAGCCGCAGGCCATGTCGGTGCTGAGGCCAGCGTGCCGGCGGCAGGCCAGCTTGGGCCTTACCGACTGCTGGAGTTGCTTGGCCAGGGCGGCATGGGTTCAGTCTACCTGGCCGAGCGCGACGACCAGGAATACCGGACCCGGGTTGCAATCAAGCTGATCCGCGGCTTTCCCGAACCGGCCGCGCTGGAACGACTGCGGCGCGAGCGCCAGATCCTGGCCGATCTTGCCCATCCCAATATCGCACGCCTGCTTGACGGCGGCAGCACCGACGATGGTCAACCCTACCTGGTCATGGAATACATCGACGGGGTGCCGCTTACCCAGTGGTGCCGCGACAAGGATCTTGACGAAGCCGCGCGTATCGGCCTGCTGCTGCCCGTCTGCGAAGCGGTCCACTATGCTCATCAGAACCTGGTCATCCACCGCGACATCAAGCCGGGCAATGTATTGATCACTGCCGATGGCCGCCCGGTGCTGGTCGATTTCGGCATTGCCAAGCTGCTCTCAGCCCCGGCCGCCAGCGAAGAACAGACCAGTCGCCATTACACGCCCGGCTATGCCAGCCCTGAACAACTGGCCGGCGCGGCGCTGACCACGGCCTGCGATATCTACGGCCTGGGCCGCCTGCTGCTGGCCTTGCTGGGTTTCGAGCATGCCGCGCGCCGGCCGGCGCAGGACGAGTCGCTGACCCGCAGCGAATGGCAGCGCCGGCTGCCGCGCGATCTGGCGGCCATCATCGATCAGGCCACTCGCATCGAGCCGGAGCGTCGCTATCCTTCGGCAGCGGCGCTGAGCGCTGACCTGGCCAACTACCTGGAAGGCCGGGCCGTGGACGCCGTGCCCAGCAGCCTGGGCTACCGGCTGGGCAAGTTCGTTCGCCGCAATCGCCCCGTCGTTGCCGCCGCCGTGCTGGCCGTGAGCGTCAGCGCGATGCTGGCCTGGCAGTGGCTGGGCGAGTACCAGCGCGCGCGCCTGGCCGAGGAAGCCGCAGCACTGGAAGCCCGCCACGCCGGCCAAGTGCTGGACTTCCTGATCGAGATCATCGGCCAGGCCTCGCCCGAGCGTTCGCTGGGGCAAGAGGTCAGCGTGCAGGACGTGCTCGAGCGCGGCTACCGTGCCCTGCAGGAAAGCCCGGGCCTGGAACCGGACCTGCAGAAAAGAATGCTCCTGGCCCTGGCCGAGGTCTACCAGCAACTGGAAGCCTTCGACCTCGCCGACGAATTGCTGGAGCAGGCCAGCCAAGCAAGCGAGCCTGAAATTCGGGCAAGGGCCTTGAGCCTGCTCGGCTACGTGCGCATCCGTCAGCAGCGCTACGAGGAGGCCAGGCTGCCCCTGCAGACCGGCCTGGCCATGCTCGCGCAGTACCCGGAGCTGACAGCCGACACCCGGCTGGCCCTGCACAACCAGTGGGGCCTGTGGTTACTGGACACCGGCAGCCTGGAAGCCGCCCGTGACAGCTTCGCCGACGCGGTTTCCAGCTCGCGCGCGCTGGACGATGACGAGGTCCGGACGGCCCGCTTTCTACATAACCTGGGGCTGGCCGAGCAGAAAATCGGCCGGCTCTCCGAGGCTGCCCAACGCTACCAGGAATCGCTGGTCATCAAGGGCCGCACCATCGGTGCCACGCATCCGTCCTACGTCGGCACGCAGGGCATGCTGGCCCAGGTATTGCGCGGGCTGGGCGACCACGAAGGCGCGCGCGAGGCCATCGCCGAATCCGTGCAGGCGCGCATCAGGCTGTTCGGCGAAGACCACCCGGGCCTGTTTGTCGACTACAACGAACTGGCCAATGCCCATCACGACCTGGGCGAATTTGACCGTGCCATCGTTCTTTACAAGCAGGCCCTGGTCCTGGTCGAGAAAGCGGACTCGACGCCGGTCAACCAGGCCATCTATCTCAACAACCTGGCCGCCGCCCACCGTGACCGCGGTCGCCCCGATCAGGCCATCCCACTGTTCCGCCGTTCATTGGAATTAAGGCGCGAAGCGCTGGGCGGCGAACACCCGTCAACCGCGATTGCCATGCATAACCTGGCCGGTGCCTTGATGCAGGTTGGCAAGCTGGCCGAGGCCGAAACCCTGCTCGACCAGGCGCTTGCCTTGCGTGCCCGTCTGTTCGGCGAAGATCACCAGGCCACCCAGTTCTCGCGTGCCCTGAGCGGCACCCTGGTCGGACTGCAGGGCGATCTGGACCATGCCGAGCGGCTGCTTCGAGACGCCCGGAACCGGCTCCGCCAGACCTTGCCCGACAACAACCTGTGGGTGCTGGCCACCAGCCGCGACCTGGCTGACGTTCTGATCGAGCGCGGCCATCTGGCCGAAGCCGAGACCCTGCT
>SLQY01000286.1 GCA_007131235.1 Wenzhouxiangella sp. | reverse complement strand
CCCTTCATGGGGGATTGGGACGATCCGGTCGAACTGCCGTTCATGCCCGGCCAGACCGCCACGCTGGAAATCGAAGCGGAAATCCGCGCCACCGGCATTCACACGCCCGCCACATTCGAGGTCACGTCCGACGAAATCGACCTCGACCCATCCAACAACATCACCACCCTCCCCATCCAGATCGTCGATGGCAGGTCCGCCGAACTCGTGCTCGAAATCTCCATCGACAACCCCGATGCCCAACCGGGCGAGGAAGTGCAAATCACCGCCACCGTCACCAACCTCGGGCCGGAGCAGGCCTTGAACGTCCATGTCTTCGTCCCGCTCCCCGACGGCCTCACCTTCGTCAGCCGTCCGCCACTCAGCCACGGCCAGTATTTCCCGGACACAGGCCGCTGGATCGTCACCTCCCTGATGGACCCCGCCAACGCCACCTTCGACCTGCCCTCCTCGCGCACCACCATCATCAACGCCCTCGTCAACCCCGATGCCGCCTCCTACACCATCAACGGGTCCACCACCACCAACGCCACCCTCATCAACCCCGCAGGCGCGACCGCGACCGCCTCGCTCAATCTTGAACCCGGCAGCGGTGGCATCGGCGGCAGCCTGGTCGTTCACTCCATCACTCCCGTCGCCGGCAACCAGCGCGAGATCGTCCTCCGCTACACCCCGTCCGGCCCCGGCACCCCCGTGCTCGATCAAAGCACCGACCTCGGCCTCACCGATCCCTGGACGCCCGTCCCTGCCGCCATCTTCACCCCCGTCCCCGGCCAGCCCGGCGTCCTCGAAACCACCATCACCCGCCCCATGGCCACCCCACGCCTCTTCTTCCGCGCCATTGAACTGGAATGATATTTCCCATCTCTCCCACCACCATGAAAACAAAAGCCACCGCCTGCCTCCTCGCCGTCCTCGCGCTCGCCGCCACCGCCCGCGCCACGATCATCGGCATCGAAACCTTCGCCTACCCGGACGGCAACATCGCCGGGCAATCCGGCGGCGCGTTCTGAGGCTTCCGAAACATCGCCCCGCCCCCCGCGCACCACGGCTCACCTTCCACATGGACCACATTAGATGGCATTGCATTCGTGAGTGGTGGCCAACTCATCACCAACAAAGACAGCCCACGCCGCGCCTACAACGACATCAACGAGGCCGACGGCGCGATCACGATCTTTGGCGGGCGCATCGAACATGTCGTCTATCACCGCGTCACCCTCACCACCGGCGACACCCTTCCCGACGACCTGGGCATCACCCGCTCCACCACCCTCGAACCCGGCAGCTTCACCGAAATCTTCCGCTTCGTCGGCCCCACGAGCGACGAAACCACCGCCGCCGGCGTCAATGCCACCATCAACGCCGATTCCTTCGAGATCACCGACAACGACCCACCTCCTGGCCGGGCCTTCTACCGCTTCGAAGCGATTCTTGCGCCGTAGCCGGGTCCATGACTTTCCCGCCGACCAAATCTACCACCCATGAAAACATCCCTCACCACCCTGCTCGCCGCCGCCGTCCTCTCCGCCACCACTGCGCTGGCCGATCCCATCTGCATCGATTTTCAGGAGTTCAACTACTCGAACAACATCCCCATCGGCTCCACCTTCGAGTCCAAGCGCGTCGGCATCTCCATCGGAGTAGCCTTCGATGAACAGGGGCAGCCGATCCCGAATGGCTTCGGAGGCATCACCGAGTTTCCCCAGGGCAGCGGCAATAAGGTGCTCGCGCTCTCGAATGCCACCGCCTGCTTCCAGTTCGCCTGCGCCAGCCAGATCACCCTGCAATGGGCCAACGCCGGCGGCTTCGTTGCCTTCACGGTGGACAACGACACCATCCAGCTCGCCGGCCTGGCACCCGGCACTCACACCGTCGGCGGCGCCACCATCGCCGTCAACCCGGGTGGAGCCGGTGGCAGCATCACCATCGACTCGCTCTCTTCCGGCATCCGGCAATTCTGCATCGGCGGCTCCGAATTGTTCATCGACAACGTCTGCCACACGCCGTGCCCGGAAAACCCGGACTGCCTCGACTTCGAGGGCATCGACCGTGAACTCGCTGTTGGCGATTCTTTCGTTGAAGACGGCATCGAAATCACCGTCATCCCGTTCCAGGGAAACAACGGCACGGTTGACATCGGCAAAGACAACCTCGCCAACCACTACGGCCAGGAACTGTTGATTTCCAATGCGGGCATTTCATTCACTCGTGGTTGCGTGGATGCCGCCTCACTCGAAATCTTCCAGGGCGCACCGGGCATCGAAATCTCCATCAATGGCGAATCGCTTCTCGTCAATGACCTCAAGGACCTCGACGGCATCACCCTCGGCGGCGTGGAAATTTCCCTCGCGTTCCACGGCAGCCTGCCCTCCGCCACGCTTTCGTTTTCCGGCCAGTTCGATTCCTTTTCGATCGGCGGGGTCGCGTTGGCCATCGACCACTTCTGCGCCCGCCGCTGCGTACGCGATTGCATCGACTTCGAGGAGGAAACCCTCGGCACCGTCTATCAGACCGGCGAGTCATTCATCGAAGACAACATCACCCTCTTCATCGACAAATTCAGCGGCGGTTCCGGGCAGGGTACCGGCACCATCACCGACATCCGCCGCGCCAACCACCTCGGCCAGGAACTGCACCTCGAAGATGCCGCCCTCACACTCATCAACGCGCCTTGCATCCAGACCATGCGTTTCCATTTCGGCCAAGCCCAGCCCGGCACCGAACTCGTCATCAACGGTGAAAGCGCGATCCTTCAGTCCATGGCGGATTTCGACAGCCTCACCATCGGCGGCGCATCCATCGAAGTGGTGCACGAACCCGTCAGCTTCGGCATCCGCGGCGTCGTCACCATCACCGGGCAGATCAACGAGGTCACTATTGGCGGCCTCGACCTGCACCTCGACCACATCTGCCTCACCTTCTGCCCGAACCCGAACTGCATCGATTTCGAGGGCTTCCCCTGGCTCGCCACCTTCGGCGAAGGCGACGTGCTGGTTGAGGATGGCTT
>SLQY01000115.1 GCA_007131235.1 Wenzhouxiangella sp. | reverse complement strand
TGTTGACGATCGATGGCGCCGATGCCCGCGATTTCGATGACGCTGTCTTTGCCGAGCGCACCGATAACGGTTTTCGGGTGCTGGTCGCGATTGCCGACGTGGCCGAATACGTCAGGCCGGAATCGTCACTGGACCAGGAGGCACATCGCCGCGGTACCTCGGTCTACTTTCCCGACCGGGTCTTGCCGATGTTGCCGGAAACCCTGTCCAACGGCCTGTGCTCTTTGCGACCGGACGAGGATCGGCTCTGTGTGGTCTGTGAAATGCGCCTCGATGAAGGCGGCAAGGTTCGTTCGAGCCGCTTTTACGAGGCCGTCATGCGCTCTCACGCGCGCCTGACCTACGACCAGGTTCAGAAGATGATATCCGCCGGCGACAGCGAGCTCCGTGAGCGCTTCGGTCACGTTCTGCCCAACCTGGATGCCTTGTTCGAGGCGTTTCGGGCCTTGTTCAAGCGTCGCCAGCGGCGCGGCGCGCTGGACTTCGATTCGCAGGAAGTCTACTTCCAGTTTGATGCCGAGGGTCGGGTTGCCGACATCAGGCGGCGCCAGCGTCACGACACGCATCGTCTGATCGAAGAGCTCATGGTAGCGGCCAACGTTGAGGCGGCCCGCTTTGTCGGCCGCGGCGGGTTGGCCATGCTGTACCGCGTCCACGAGCCACCGCCGCCGGACAAGCTTGAAGGGCTGGTGGACTTTATCCGCGCCCAGGGCCTGAAAGTGGGCTGGAAGGATATCCCGGAGCCGTCCCAGTTCGCCGCACTGCAAGCCCAGGTCAGCGGGCGTGATAACGAGTCCCTGCTCAACGCCGTGTTGCTGCGCAGTCTGAGCCTGGCGGTCTACCAGCCGGAAAACAAGGGCCACTTCGGTCTCGCCCTGGCCCACTATGCCCACTTCACATCGCCCATTCGGCGCTACCCGGACCTGTTGCTGCATCGGGCAATCAAGCATCTGTGCCGACGCCAGTCCAAGGATGCCTTTCCCTACAGCGAATCGCGCATGGTTGAACTGGGGCGGCACTGTTCCTGGACTGAGCGTCGCGCCGAAGACGCCGGCCGGGATGTTGATGACCGCCTCAAATGCCAGTTCATGCAGCGCCATATCGGGGAAAGCTTCGACGGCGTGGTGACCGGCGTGACCAGCTTCGGGCTGTTTGTCGAGATCACCCGCTTCGGCGTCAGTGGCCTGGTGCATGTGACCGCCATGCCGGGCGACTTTTACAATTTTGATCCGGTCAGTCACAGCCTCAGTGGCAAGCGGCGCGGACTGCGCTTCAGTCTCGCCGAGCGGGTTCGTGTGCGCGTGCTCGCCGTCAGCATCGATGAACGCAAGATCGACCTCGAACTGGACCAGGACTGAGCATGAAACGCGAACGAGCGATGGGAATCAATGCCGTGGATGGCTTGCTTCGGCATGCGCCGGAGCGCCTGGTCAGGGCCTGGCTCAAGCGCGGCAATCGCAGGCTGGACGACTTGTCCGCCCGCCTGACCAAGGCCGGCGTTGCCGTCGAGGAAACCGATGATCGCGGCCTTGATCGCCTCGCCGACGGGGTGCGCCACCAGGGCGTGATTGCCGAGTTCCAGCCGCGCCAGGCGCTTGATGATCACGGTCTGGTTGATCTGCTCGAACGCAGCGATGAGACCCCGCTGTTGCTGGTGCTGGACGAGGTTCAGGACCCGCACAATCTTGGTGCTTGCCTGCGCACCGCGGCCGCCGCCGGGGTGCTGGCCGTGATCGCGCCAAGGGACCGCGCCGCCGGCCTGACCCCGGCAGCGCGTCGGGCCGCCGCCGGCGCCGCCGAACTGGTTCCGCTGGCCCAGGTCACGAATCTTGCGCGCTCTCTGGCGTTGTTGGCCGATCACGGTATCTGGCGCCTGGGCCTGGTAGGTGACGCCGACACCAGCCTTTATCAGGCCAACCTGGAGGGGCCAATGGCCCTGGTGCTGGGCAGCGAGGAGCGGGGTTTGCGCCGGCTTACCCGCGAGCGCTGTGACCAGTTGGCGAACATCCCCATGGCTGGCGGCATCGAAAGCTTGAATGTGTCGGTGGCTGCCGGTGTTGCCCTGTTCGAGGCGCGCCGGGTGGCTGGAGGGCGGGCATGAGTGTCCAGGGCGCGCTGCGCGTGGACCTGCCGTCCTGGATTGCGGAATTCCGACGCCGCATGCCTGATCGGCTGCCCTCGGCCGAGGAGCGCATGGAAGTGGCGATCAGCCTGTCCAGGCAGAACGTTGTGGCCGGCAGCGGTGGGCCATTCGGCGCGCTGGTGGTCAGCGCCGAAGACGGCCAGGTCATTGCCCTCGGGGTAAACCGGGTCGAGCCGGCCGCGTGCTCATCGGCGCATGCCGAGATCGTTGCCCTGAGCCTGGCACAACAACTGTCGGGGCATTGGAACCTGGCCGATCATCCGGCCGCGCCGCTGCAGTTGGTCACCTCCTGTGAGCCTTGCGCGATGTGCCTGGGTGCGATCCCCTGGTCCGGTGTTGAATCGGTGTTATGCGGGGCGACCAAGGCCGATGCCGAGGCGGCCGGCTTCGATGAAGGTGATCGTCCCGACGCCTGGATCGACAAGCTCAAGGCGCGCGGCATCAGCGTGACCGCGGGATTGAAGCGGGCCCAGGCTGCTTCCGTGCTCGATCAGTACGCGCGTAGCGGCCAGACCATCTACGGTCCGGGAAAGTAAGGTCGCTCGCTGCCGACCTTCCAGCCAAGGTGCTTGCAGCGAGCCGCTTTTCGATGCCGCTTTCAATACAGGTAAAAAAAACCGGGCATCGCTAGACGCCCGGTTTCCGGTTTGTGGCTTTGATGGCCGTCACCCGTGGTAACGGCCTGTCCTCACTGGTAAAAGCTTACTGCTGCTCGTGGAACATGGCAGTGAGTCGTTGCTGCAGCTCGGGATCGTTCTGGATGGCCATGGCGATCTCGTTGAAAGACTGAACGTCCAGTCCGGCTTCCTCGACCGCTTCGGTCATTTCCTCATTGGCCTGAACCTGCAGCTCGTGGGCCCGCTCGGCATCCTCG
>SLQY01000277.1 GCA_007131235.1 Wenzhouxiangella sp. | reverse complement strand
GCCGGCATTCGTACGGTTCGTGATCTGCTCGAAGCAAACGCGCTGTCGCTGGGCCGATTGCTGGATATCGACACGCGTCAGGCCGCATTGGCCCAGCAGCGACTCAACGCCTACATTCGTGACAACCGTGGCGTCAGCACTCAGGATCATGCCCGTGCTGCGCTGTCACCCGACACCTCGGTTGCCGTGATGCCGGCCGGTGTGTTCCTGAGTGGTCGCTTCAACCGCAACCAGATTCGGGCATTGCAGAATGCCGGTATCGAGACGGCCGGCGACCTGGCCGAAGCCAATGTCAGCCGCATCGCTCAGATATTTCGAATGCGAAATATCGACGAGGCCCGGGCTGCCCAGGGCCGGCTGCAAAAGGCCTTGTACGACTGAGCCTGGATAAAAGTGCTCGCGGGCCGCAAGCATCAAGGCCGCTTGCGGCCCCTGCGGGCCTATTCCGTAGCGGAGGCGACAACGGCCCTGACTGAGGGGATCAGCCAGCTGCCGGGTGGGTCACAAAAGTGACCCGGCATGCCTTCGTACCGGAGCTCGCTACTTGCGATCATCAAATCTTAAGGGGCTAAAGATGGTGGGCCCTGTAGGACTTGAACCTACGACCTACCGATTATGAGTCGGCTGCTCTAACCAACTGAGCTAAGGGCCCCTGGGGAAATCAGCTCTGGCCGTTGTCGGCTTCTGCCTGGACCTGGGCAACCGGCTTGGGTTGCAGGCCCTGGGCTTCGAGTTCTTCTTTCTTGCGCTCCTGGATGTAGGCCAGGTTGCGTTTGTAGACTTCGGCGACGCGGTCGACGCCGCCAGGTGCAAGAAAGCCCTGGTTGCCGGCGGCCATGAAGGTGGCGTAGATGCCAGAGGCGGCCATCATGGCGGCCGAAATCATCTTGATATCAAGACCTTGCTCGTTGGCCATGCGGTTGGCGAGCTGGAGGAACTCGTCGGTGGCCTTGTTGTGGGCTTCGATCTGTTGCTGCTTTTGTGACATGTTGTTGGTGGCAATCCTTCGCATTTCTTGAAGTCGCGCGGGCGCTCTCGGCATTGCCCGCAGGATGGCCTACAGAATACCATGCGGGGCTTTCTGGGCTTGTTGAAGTTGACAGCGAGGCCTGTGCGCGGCATTTTGTAGTGGGTTGACGGAGCCGGGATTGTAACGATGAATCGGTAGCGCTCGTGAAAAAACGACAAACTTGGGCGAGCCAGATGTTGCTGGTCGGCATGCTGGTCTGGCTGACAAGCCAGGCGCAGGCCACAGAGCAGGTCCGTTTCGAGCGTATCTCAATGGATCAGGGGCTTTCTCAATCCTCGATCCAGGCCATCGCCCAGTGCCCCGATGGCTTTCTCTGGTTCGCGACGCAGTTCGGCCTTGATCGCTTTGATGGCTACCGCTTCGAATCCTGGCGCCATGATCCGGACCAGCCCGACAGCCTCAGTGACAGTGCGATCACTGACTTGTTGCTGTCGGCCAACGGGGCGCTTTGGGTTGCGACCCGCAACGGCCTGAACCTGTTCGATACCCGTAGTGGCAGCGCCGAGCGCTTTGCCCTGCCACCCTCGCTGGCCGACCGTGCCGGCCGCGATCTTCGAATCCTGCTGGAAGCCGATGATGGCCGCCTGTTTCTGGAGGGCGCTGACATGCTGATGGTCTGGTGGCCCGATAGCCGTCGCCTGACCGAGCTGCCCTTTGCCGAGCCGGTCGGAGACGCGTACATGTCGCGTCGGTCGGCGGTGCTTGACGGCGCTGGTCGGTTCTGGTTGCTCAATGGAGCGGGGCTTTGGCGCAAGCGCCCCGACGAGCAGGTGATGCAGCGAGTGATTGACCTGAAAAGAGCGCCGGTCTATCCCTTCTACAATGCCCTGGCCGAAACCCAGGACGGCTTGCTGGTGGTGGCCTACGACGATGCCGTCGAGGTGCTTGATCCCGATACGCTGGCCGCCAGGCGCCGCCTGGACCTAGACCGCCTCGGCTTTCCCTACGGGCGTTTCAATGCGGTTGATCGAGCCTCGGATGGGTCGTTGTGGCTGGCCCTGTCGACCCGCGTCATTCAATACTGGCCCGCGGAAGACCGCTGGGTCGAGCGTTTCTCCGGGGGACGAATTCGAGCTGACGAAAACACCCGCCAGCGAGTTCGGATCATCGAGCACCCCGATGGTGACCTGTGGTTCACCAGCCAGTACGGCGCGGCGCGGTGGTCCGCCGATGGGCAGCAGATGCAGCTGCTGGGCCATGATCCGCGTGATTCGTTCAGTATCCCGCCTTCAACGCTGGGGGCCGGCTACACGGCCTTCATCGACAATGATGGCTCGGTATGGATCGGCAGCCGGCTGGGCGGACTGGCGCGGTATTCGCCACAAAAGCACCGCTTCATGCATATCGCCGATCGCAGTGCCCCGGGCGAGATTCCATTCGCCGGCCTCAACATCGTACGCGGCATCGCCGAGCAGCATCTCGACGGCGAGGATTTCCTGTGGCTGGCGCTGGACCACGGTGGTGTCAGGCGCCTGGTACGCCGGTCGGATCAATCCCATGAATGGTTCAGCGCCTTTCACTTCCTGGGCGAGGACGAGCGGCGTTTGCCAACCGACGCGGTCTGGGCCATTGCCGCTGACCCGGAAAGTGCCATGATCTGGGTGCTGGAGCGCCAGTTCCTGATCGGTATTGATGGCCGTCGGGACGCCGTGGTGGTCGAGCTGAACTTGGCCGAAAGCGATGACGATGGCCGCCATCGCGGCAGTAACCGCAGTCTCGCCCTGTCGCTTGATGGGCAGCATCTGTGGGTGGGTGGCAATGGGGGTCTGCGCGCCTTTGACATCGGTTCGGATCGCCGCTCGTTAACGCCAAGCAATTTTGGCACGGTCTGGCCTGGGCGCGCGGTCAACGGTCTGCTGCCGCTGGCCGACGGTCGTGTCCTGGTCGGGGCTGGGAACGGTGTCGGCCTTTTCGATCCGGCCGATCCCGATGCCAGCATCTTCGTCGATGCGGCCAGCCATTTCGCCCCCGGTAAATCCGAGGTTTACGGCCTGGCTGAACATCACGAGTCTGGTTGGTGGATCGGAACTCGTGATTTCGGATTGGCGCACCTTGAGCTGGCAGGCGGTGAGCCGCGCCTGCGTTGGTATGGCCGCGAAGACGGCCTGGTTGATACCACGATCTACGCCATTCTGGCCCAACAGGATGGCCAGCTCTGGATGAGCAGCAACAACGGTTTGATGCGCTGGAACCCCGACACCGGGGCCGTGCGCCACTTCATCACTCAGGACGGCATCCAGGCCCTGGAATTCAACAACACGGTAGCCCTCCTCGGGACAGGAGGGCGGTTTTACTTTGGAGGTATCAATGGTGTCAATGCGTTCTATCCGGACGCGATCGCCGAGCTGACCCAGCCGCCGCGCTTGCACCTGCAGTCCGTCAACGTGCGCGGTGAGCCCTGGCAATGGCGCCGTGGCGAGGTGCCGGCACTGCAGCTTGCCCACGACCAGAACTACCTGGAGCTGATGTTTGTCGGGCTGAAGTTCAGTGATCCGGGCCGGGTTCGTTACGCCTACCGCTTGCAGGGACTGGATGCGGATTGGATCGAAGCCGGCAACCAGCGGCAGGTTCGCTACGCTGGCCTGGCCCCCGGCCGCTACCGGTTCTATGCCCGGGCCGCCAACAGCGACGGGTTCTGGTCCGAAGAAAAGCTGTTGCTGACTGTCGAGGTTCGGCCGCCGCCCTGGCTGACTGGCTGGGCCTACGTGGCCTATACCGCGCTGGCGCTGGCCATGGTTGCTCTGTTCTGGGGTCTGCAGGTCCGTCGACGGCGCGCTCTGCAGGCGCTGGTGGATGAGCGTACGGCAGAGTTGGTGGAACAGCAGGCGGTTACCCGGCGCCAGGCAGGCGAGCTGGAAAAGGCGCTGGAGGCCCGTACCCTGTTTTTCGCCAATGTTTCGCACGAGTTTCGTACCCCGTTGACGCTGATTCAGGCCAGCCTGGATCGCCTGGACAGCGATGGCAGCGACCGCGATGCCATCGCCAGTGGCCGTCGCTACCTTCGCCACCTGCTGCGCCTGGTCGATCAGTTGCTCGACCTGTCGCGGCTGCGCCTGCATGCCGACGCCCTGGTTGACAGGCCGTGGGCGGTTGCGCCGATCGTCGAGGCCAGCGTTGCAGCCTTTCGTTCCCTGGCCGAGCAGCGTGGTGTCGTGCTCCGAACGCAGGTTGAGCCCGGCTGGACTACGCACTGCAGCCAGGCCCATGTCGAAAAGATACTTTTGAACCTGTTGACCAATGCGATCAAGTTCAGTCCGCGCGGTGGTGAGGTCGACGTGTCACTCGATGGCGAAGCAGGCAGGCTGCACCTGGCCGTGCGCGATACCGGTCCCGGCATTCCCAAGGACGAGCAGGCGCAGGTATTCGAGCGGTTCCACCGCCTCGAATCGGCCGAGCGAGAGGGGATCTCGGGGGCCGGGGTTGGCCTGGCCCTGGTTCGTGAGGCCACCGTGGCCATGGGCGGGCGGGTCGAACTCGACAGCCAGCCAGGCAAAGGCAGTTGCTTCAGGGTGGTTTTGCCGGCAGCCCGTGATGTCTGCCCGACCGAAGAGCTTGGGCTGGTCAATCTCGAGTCGGTGGCCCGGGACAAGGCCCTGCTTGTTCCGGAAGTCGCTGCTGCCCCAGCGCCGGCCAGCCGCGCCGCTGATTCCGCGCCGACGATTCTGATTGTCGAAGACAATCGCGACTTGCGCGCATACCTGAGGCGAATCCTGCTTGGCGAATGGCAGGTGATCGAGGCAGCCGACGGTGAGGCCGGCCTGGTGCTGGCTCGCCAGGCCGTGCCCGACCTCATTTTGTCCGACATCATGATGCCCGGCATGGATGGCCTGACCTTGCTGGCTCGCCTGCGCGATGATCTTGCTACCAGTCACATTCCCGTGTTGCTGCTGACCGCACGTCAGGATCAGGCGACCCGCCTGAAGGGCCTCAGCCTGAGTGCAGATGACTTTCTGGCCAAGCCGTTCGAGTCGGTTGAACTGGTGCTGCGGCTGCGTCGCATGCTCGATAACCGCGAGCGCATGCGGCGGCGGTTGCAGGGCAGTGGGGGTGCTGAAGTGCCGGCTGACGAGCGGGTCGGAAGTCCGGACCTGGTGTCGGGCGATGTCAATTTCCTCGACAAGGTTGCCGGACTGGTCGAGCGCCATATCGCCGATCCCGATTTCTCGGTCGAGCGTCTGGCCGACCAGGTCAGTGTCGAGCGGCGAACGCTGCAGCGCAAGCTCAAGGCCATGACCGGGCTGACGCCGGCCGCCTACATCCGCCACCAGCGCCTGCAGCGAGCCCTGGTTTTGCTTGAACAAACCGAAATGACGGTCAGCGACATCGCTTTGGACAGCGGATTCTCCAGCCCCCAGCACTTCAGTCGCCTGTTCCGAAAGCAGTACGGCACCCCACCCGATCATTGGCGCCGGCAGCGTAAGTCAGCCTGATTCGTTGCAGACTGGGCGCTGCCGGGCCATCCTGGCGGCGGATTGTCGCAAGCAGACAAGCGATAGTCGCACCCGGACAATGCCAGATCCACCACCCTTGCGTACACTGGCCGGGCGTCCAAAGTCGCGATTAGACATTGGAGTTTGCGGCGGCAAGTGGGGCTTGCCGCTACTGTGGGGATCCACCCAGGGGCTGGGCCGGCCACCGGAAACGGGGCCGGCCCATTTTTTTTGCGGCGACAAGCGAGCCAGGCAACGAACTGGCCCAGCTTCCATTCACCGGCGCTTGGGTTAGAATTCACTGTCGGACCCGGCATTGCGCTGCCAGACGGCTGCATGGAAAGTCAAGACGGGTCGCCACCCAGGATGAGTTCATGACCTCCGCTTCGCGCTCCGGTGAACAGACTGACCCCTGCACCCTGCTGCTGTCAGACAGTGGTATGGACACGGCGCATCGCCACGGTGCCTGCCTGGTCGTGATTCGGGGTGACCGGCTCGGTGCGCGCATCGACCTGGGTGATCAGCCGGTTGTGATCGGTCGCGGCAGCGATGCCGATTTCCAGATTGCATCGCGCAGCGTGTCGCGCTCGCATTGCCGGATTTCATTGCGCGATGGTCAGGCCTGGATCGAGGATCTGCGGTCTACCAATGCGACCTACGTCAACGATGAGCGCATTGATCGTCACCGCCTGGTCGATGGTGACCAGGTTCGTATCGGCCAGTCGGTGCTCAAGTTCCTGGCCGCTGGCAATCTCGAGGCAGGCTATCTCAATGAGCTGCGCGAGCATGCCCTGCGCGATGAGCTGACCGACCTGTACAACCGACGCCATTTCATGCAGGTGCTGGCCGATGCGGTCAGCGATTGTATTCGCCGTCCCGAGGCGGAAATGGTCCTGGCCATCATCGATATTGATTTCTTCAAGGAAATCAACGACCGAATCGGACATCTTGCCGGTGATGCGGTGCTGCGCCAGCTCGCCAAGGTCCTGCGTGAGCGCGTGCGCGCCGACGACACCCTGGCCCGAATCGGGGGCGAGGAATTCGCCGTACTGATGCCGGAAACACCGCTTGCGGCAGCTCGAGAAGTGTGCGAGCGGCTGCGCGCGGCGGTCAGCGAAGCGGCTTATGTGCTCGATGATGGCCGCCGGGAGGAGGTCACGATCAGCATCGGGTTTTCCGATTTCAATGAAGCAACGGACAACATGTCCGAGTTGCTCAAGCGGGCCGATGCGTATCTGTACGAGGCCAAGAGTGCGGGCCGCAACAAGGTCATGGGTCCCGACGCCTGATCCCGATGCGACTGATGGGCATGCTGGCTTCCTCCCCAGCGCCCGCGCGGATCGGCTGGCCATGATCCGGCGCCCACGCCGATGCGTAAACGATCTCCCAACTGACCTGGAACGCAGCGCCTTGATCGCTGGATTGAGCCAGCGCGGCCAGCACTTTGGCCAGGCGGTCGGGATGGGTGAGGCCCCGGGGTCGCGCGGGAGCGGTGTTGATGAAGCCGCTGCACTTGAGTGATTGAAGCAGATCCGTCGGGCTTTCGACCGTTGATTTCAGCCAGTCCGTGTCCAGGACCGGTTCGGTGAAGCCGGCACGGGTCAGGGCGCTACCCAGTCGTTGCACCTCGGTGAATGGCATGACCCTTGCCGTGCCCGGCTCCACCGCCTGCCAGGCCTGGCGTAGTTCGCGCAGGCAATCGAGCCCTGGCACCGAGAGCAGCAGCAGACCACCTGGCCGCAGCACTCGACGCATGTTGGCCAGGGAGGCATCGATCGCAGTGCTGCCATGCAGGCTCAAGTTGGCAAAAACCAGGTCGACGGCATCCTCGGCCAGCGGCAAGGTTTCGATCTGACCGGAAACGAGTTCGAAACGGTGTTTCCACCAGCCGCGATGGCGCCGCGCCTGGGCCAGCATGGGCCGGCTGGAGTCCAGGGCCAGGATGCGCGCGGCGGGAAAGCGCTGGTGCAGGGCCAGTGCCTGGTGTCCGGTGGCGCAGCCCAGGTCGGCAATAGTCCGGGGCTGAAAGCGCAGCCCATCGAGGCGTTCAAGCAGGCGCTGGCCGATGTCCCGGATCAGCGCGGTGTGCTGATCGTATTCCGACGCGGCCCGGGAGAAGGCTCGGCGGGCGGCGATGCTCTGCTTCATGAATTGTTCGGGCTAGGTTCAATGCGATGTTAAGTCATAGCATAATGCGCTCATGAGCAGGATGGCGTGGACCCAGGGCAGCGGGCGGACACGGGTGCTTGATTCCCTGTCGGCGCTAATGTATCCGCCGGTTTGCCTGGTTTGCGGCCTGGCCGGTCGCGACGGGCTGGATTGCTGTTCCGGCTGCGAGGCGGAGCTTCCAGCGTTGACCGCAGCCTGCCGTCGCTGCGGACTGGCAACGCCAAGTCCGGTTTCGCGTTGTGGACGCTGCCTGTCCCGACCGCCGCATTTCGATGCCACCTTCCCGGGCTTTGCCTGGGAAGGCGAAATAGAACGCCTGGTCCATCGCTTCAAATTTCGCCACGACCTTGCATCAGGCCGCGTGCTGGCGGCCCTGCTGGCCCGGCGGCTGACCCTGTCAGGTGCGCCCCGGCCGGACCTGATGGTGCCGGTGCCGCTGCATTACCGCCGACGCTTGATGCGAGGCTACAACCAGTCCGAGTTGCTGTGTCGGGACTTGTCGCTGCACCTGGCCGGTTTGCCGTGGCTGGCCGCGCTGCGGCGACGTCGGCCTACCCATGCCCAGTCAGGGCTGCCCGCGGCCCGTCGTCGCGGCAACGTGAGATCGGCGTTTGCCTTGCGCTGGCTGCCGCCCGGAGCGCGCCATATCGCCTTGGTCGATGATGTCATGACCACCGGCGCAACGCTGGATGAATGTGCAAGGGTGCTTAAGCGTGCCGGGGTGCAGCGGGTTGATGTCTGGGTGGTGGCGAGGGCGTAGGAGGGTCTTTGAGGGTTCAGGTTGGGCTTCCGGAACCCGTAAACCTAGATTTTCAAAAAACTCCCCACTATCCCGGCAAACAGGAACAATCCAATCCAGTGATTGCTCAGGAAAGCCTGGAAACAAGCGGTCGGGTCGCGTTCGCGGATGCGCCAGAGTTGGAGCTGGAAGTGCAGGAATATCAGCGCCACGGCGGTGAAATACATCGGGTCGGGCAGGAATTTCAGGCCAATCAGGAGCAACAGGGCCAGTTTGAGACCCATCAGTGCGCCGATGATGGGCACGTCCAGGCGGCCAAAGGCGATGGCCGTTGACTTGACGCCGACCTTGAGATCGTCGTCTCGATCGGCCATGGCGTACTGGGTGTCGTAGATCACGGTCCAGACCAGGTTGGCGGCAAACAGCCACCAGGCCAGCGCCGGCACGTGGCCGGCCTCGGCGGCGAAGGCCATGGGGATCGACCAGCCGAAGGCCGCGCCGAGCACGACCTGGGGGAAATGGGTGAAACGCTTGAAAAAGGGGTAGGTGCCGGCCAGCAAGGCACCCATGAAAGCCATCAGCACGGTCAGGCGATTGGTCATCAGGACCAGTGCCAGGGCAATCAGCAACAGGGCGAAAAACAGCGCCATCGCCTGGCCTGGTCGAATCTCGCCGGCAGCGATCGGTCGGGTTCGGGTACGCTCAACGTGCGGGTCGAGGTGGCGGTCTGCGTAGTCGTTGATGACGCAGCCGGCCGCGCGCATTACCACCACGCCAAGGGTGAAGATGACCAGGTTCTTCCAGCTGGGCAGGCCGCCGGCAGCCAGCCACAAACCCCACCAGGTCGGCCACAGCAGCAAGGCGATGCCGATCGGCCGATCAAAGCGCATCAGCCGCAGCCACGGCCCGGCGCGGCTCCCGAATACGGCCGCCTTGAGCCTAAATTCCAAGACCCACCCCCGGCCAGCGCTTCCTGAAAGCTGAAAGCTGAAACCTGAAACCCGGAATCTCAATCATCCCAGCACGGAATCTCGCGATGCTGGGCGCCGGGCGAGGCCCTGACGATGAAACGCCAGGGCGACCGATCTTCGCTGCCGATGCGGTAGTCGACCCAGAATTGCGGTATCGATTCTCGCCGCACCTCCAGCCGGGTCTCGAAGCCGAGGCGCTGCATGCGGGCCTGGCGCGCCCGCGCATTGTCGATGCTTTCGAACAAGCCGACCGAGACCATGTTTTCCAGTGGCCCACTGGTGATCACGAAAAAGTCCTCTTCGCCGCGCTCAACCAGGTCGCGGGTCAGACCAATCGCCTCGGCACGGCTGGCGGCCGGGAGATACACCGTCCAGCCCAGCTCGCTATCGGCCACGGTCTGACGCGAGCGAAACGAGGCGGTAAAGGGACGCAGCCGCTCTTCGGCCCGTTCCAGCGCATCCGGGCTGGGCAACGGTCCAATACTGAAGCAAAGCTGGCCGCCGGCCTGGGCGCGCTCACTGTCGGAGATCTCTGCCACCAGTTCGAGTCGCGGCAGGGCAGGGTCCAGCGGCGGCACCAGGCGATCTGCCGTTTCCGGTCCGCTGCGGGGCCACAGCACGATCCAGAACACCAGGGCGATGTTGGCCAGCAGCACGCCCACGGCGAGTAGCCGCCACTGGCCGGCATTCACAGCGCTGCTCCAGCCAGGGCCAGTCCATGCAGGACGAGGTTGTCAGCACGGGTGACAGGCCGACGCAGTTCAGCGGCGATGGGGCCGGCGTCTCCGCCACCCAGCCATGGTGTCAGTTTGCGACCCAGCAATGCCTCGCAGCGCAGCACGGCCTGTTCGATGCCGCCGATTGCCTGCAGCAGCGTGCCGCTGGCGATGGCTCGGGCCGAGGCCGTGGCCGGCTGGTCGAGATCGAAAGGCTCGCTGGTTGGCGCGGGCAAGCCCCGGGCCCGGCTGAGCAAGCCGTGACGCAGGCTGCCAAGCCCGGCCATGATCCAGCCGCCACGGTGGCGGCCGCGGTCATCAACCAGGTCCACCGTGATGGCAGTGCCGCAGTCAATCACGCAAAGGCCATGACGCTGTTCCAGCCAGGGACGCTGCAGCGCCAGCCAGCGATCGACGCCAAGTTGAGCGTAGGCCGGGGGCACGGGGAGGCTTGGGTGTCCGGTAGTCACGGCGTGCAAGGATAACCCGGCCTTGAGCAGCAGCGATGACACCGCGTCAACCACTTCGGGGTTGGATTGACCGGACACCAGGGCACGGGCGGTTGTCTTGCCGCCCAGGGCCAGCTCCAGTTCGGCCAGCTCATCCACCGGGCAGGCCCCGCTGCTGTCGGTGACGAGGCGGCCGGCATGTCCTTGCGCCCACTTGATCCGGCTGTGGCCGAGGTCGATCAGCCAGTCAGGCGGCGCGGACACGGATGTCTCCACTATGAATGTGATGCTTGCCATCGGCGGCTGTGATCCGGAGCCGGCCGAGCGCGTCAATGCCTGACGCGGTTCCCAGCAGCCGCCTGCCGTCATCCCAGCTGACCTCAACGGTTTGCCCGAACAGCGCGTCCAGGTCGGGCCAATCGGCCAGCAACGGCTGACTGCCGTGCGTATCGAAAGTGCGCAAGGCCTGAACCAGCTGTTCAAGCAGGGCGCAGGCCAGGCTGGTCCGGTCGGCCGTGCAGCCGAGCTGATGCAGGTCCGTCCATGGCTGATCGATACCTGTCGTGGCTGGCAGCTGAACGTTGATGCCCAGGCCGATCACGACCTCGCTGGGCCCCGTGGCCGCGCCGCTGACATCGACCAGGCAGCCGCCGAGCTTGCGGCCCCCGACCTGCAAGTCATTGGGCCACTTGACCTTGACGGGCGGCAGATCGAAGCCGTTGAGCGCGCGAGCCGCGGCCAGGCTTGCAATCAATCCCAGGGCGGCCAACTCGGTCAGCGGGCGCGGGCAGCGCCAGGCGATGGACAGGTAAATGCCGCCGCCGGGTGGCGAAGACCAGCCGCGACCCCGTCGTCCCCGGCCGCCGCTCTGGCCTTCGGCCAGCAGCGCACAGGGCAGTTGACGCTGGTCCAGATCGCCGGCCAGGCTGAGGTTGGTCGAAGCACACAGTCCGGTGATGGCAAGCTCCAGGCCCAGTGTCGATGCGGCGGAATGAAGGCGCACCGGGTCCAGCCAGTCGATGGCCGCCGCCAGTTGCAGCGAGTCGGCACCCGCATCCCGGAACACCAGGCCTAGATCGGTCAGTTCCCGGCAGGAAGCCGCCAGTTCCTCAGGATAGATATTGAGCTCCTGGCACAGGTCCTGGCGCAGTCGGACCTGGCCCTGGCCAAGGCAGCGCAGCACGGATTCCGCCAGGCTCATCGCCGTCTACGTTTGAGCAGTCGGGCCTTGTCGAATCGATT
>SLQY01000165.1 GCA_007131235.1 Wenzhouxiangella sp. | reverse complement strand
TGATCAGAATGCCGCCGGTTTCGGTCTGCCACCAGGTATCGACGATCGGGCAGCGACCATCGCCGACGACGTGGTAATACCACTCCCAGGCCTGCGGGTTGATCGGTTCGCCAACGCTGCCAAGCACGCGCAGGCTCTTGCGCGAGTATTTCTTGACCGGCTCGTCCCCGTCGCGCATCAGGGCGCGAATGGCCGTGGGCGCGGTGTAGAAGCTGTTGACCTGGTGCTTGTCGACCACGGCCCAGAATCGTGAGTTGTCCGGATAGCTGGGTACGCCCTCGAACATCAGGGTGGTGGCGCGGTTGGCCAGCGGACCGTAGACGATGTAGCTGTGACCGGTGACCCAGCCGACATCGGCGGTACACCAGTAGATGTCACCGGGCTTGTAGTCGAACACCAGCTCATGGGTCATGGCCGCATACAACAGGTAGCCGCCCGAGGTATGCAGCACGCCCTTGGGTTTGCCGGTAGAGCCCGAGGTGTAGAGGATGAACAGCGGGTCTTCGGCGCCCATCTCTTCAGGCACGCAGTCCGGCTCGGCGGCTTCGGTGATGTCTTCGTACCAGAGGTCGCGGCCGGCTTCCCAATCAATGTCGCCGCCGGTGCGCTTGACCACGATGACTTTTTCCACCGTGGTGACCTCATCGAAAGCCAGGGCCTTGTCGACGTTCTTCTTCAATGGCACGCGCTTGCCGCCGCGCAGGCTTTCATCGGCGGTAATCACGACCGATGACTGGCAGTCAACGATGCGGTTGGCCAGGGCGCCGGGTGAAAAGCCACCGAAAACCACCGAGTGAACCGCGCCGATGCGGGCGCAGGCCAGCATGGCCACGGCCGCCTCCGGAATCATCGGCAGGTAGAGGGTGACCCGATCGCCTTTCTTGACGCCCTGGTCCTTCAGGGCGTTGGCGAGGCGACAGACCATGCCATGTAATTCGCGGTAGCTGATCTTGCGGCTTTCGTCGGGATCGTCACCTTCCCAGATGATGGCGGTCTGGTCGCCCGCCTCGCTCAGGTGACGATCCAGACAGTTGGCGCTGACATTCAGCGTGCCGTCTTCGAACCAGCGGATATGCAGGTCGTCCCGGGCAAAGGACACGTCCTTGACCTTGGTAAATGGCTTGATCCAGTCCAGGCGCTGGCGCGCCTGTTCGGCCCAGAAGCCTTCCGGATCCTTGATCGAGGCGTCGTACATGGCCTCGTACTGGGCATGGTCGACCAGGGCATCGTGCATGGACTCAGCGACAGGGTAAGTCTTGCTCTCGGACATGGGTTCAGGCTCCAGGCAGAATCGAATCAGGCCCTGATAGTAGCAAGACTGCTTGCGGTTCACCCATTCGACATTGGTCGGTGTATTGGCCGCCGCGTGCAGGATGCGACTTTTGTCTGATAGACCAATCTCCAATGGTCTGGGCGCTGCGAGCATCGCATAGTCGGCTGCAACGCCGTGGACTTGAGCCCACGGCTCGGCTTTTCTTAGGAGAGGAGAAAATCGATCATGGCAAAGAGAATTTCGCTGCAGGGATTGGTGGTCTTGCTGGTCGCGGTGTTGAGTGCGCCGGCCTGGGCCGATGCCGATCCCAGCGAACGGGAACGCGCCCTGGAGCAGCGCGTCGCCGAGCTGGAACGCATGGTGCAGCGCCTGATAATGGATCAGCAGCGCGCCCCGGAACCGCCGCCTGCGCCGGCCCGTGACGAAGAATTCGAGGAGCTGCGCGCCGAGATCGCACGCCTGGACGAAGAGAAAGCGCGGCGCCCGTCCGGGCCGGGCACCGAGTTCAGTTTCTCCGGCTTCATCAAGCACGACATGATGTACAGCCGCTACTCTGCCGGGTCGACGCCAGCCAACAGTATCCTGCGTGACTTCTATGTCCCGGCTACCATTCCGGTCGGCGGCGAGAGCTCGACCACGGATTTCGATACCCACATTCGCGAATCGCGGTTCATTTTCAACGTGCTGCGGCCGGAGCAGGACTTGCAGGCCTACCTGGAATTCGATTTCTCGGCCAGCACCGGCGGCGACGAGCGCCTGACCAATGCCACCAGCCCAAGCATTCGCCAGGCCTTTGTGCGCTGGGGCAACCTGCTGGCCGGGCAGGCCTGGTCGACGTTCTTCAATGTTGGCGCACTGCCGGAAAATCTCGACTTCGTCGGACCGGCAGAAGGCACGATCTTCATTCGCCAGCCGCAGATTCGCTATACCAACGGCCCGTGGCAGTTCGCCATTGAAAACCCTGAAACCACGGTCACTCCATTTGGCGGCGGCGCTCGACTAGTTACCGATACGGCCAACATTCCTGACCTGGTGCTGCGCTATAACCACAGCGCTGAGTGGGGCAGCTTCACCGTTGCTGGCCTGGGCCGTCAACTGGGTATTGCCGGACCCGGCGGTACCGATCGGGAAATGGCGTTTGGATTGAGCCTGTCCGGCAAGTTCGATATCGGCCGGAACGACCTGCGCTGGATGGTTTCCGGTGGCCCGGGCATTGGCCGCTACCTCGGCTTGAATACTTCCAACGACGCCGTGCTCGACGCCAACGGTGAACTGGAGGCGATTGACTTGCTGGGCGGCTTTGTCTCCTACCGGCATTTCTGGACCGATCAATGGCGCTCGAACTTCACCTTGTCTGCCTTCCGCGCCGATAACGATACTGACCTGACCGGTATGGGTGTAACCAAGTCGGCCGAAAGCGCCCATGCCAACCTGATCTACCAGGCCACGCCGCACCTGCGCTTCGGCATGGAATACATCTACGCCCGGCGCGAAATCGAGTCCGGCGCTTCCGGCAACATGAACCGTCTGCAATTTTCCACGGTGCTTGGCTTCTGATCTCCACGGCGTTTCTGATGCCCTCCAGGCATTGCCACTTGACCCCGGCTTCGGCCGGGGTTTTTTTGTCGGATCGAGGTCAATTCTGCGATCGGTCCCGACGGCCATCCTGGTCAGGTCTGGAATCCAGAGAGCATTCGATTCGCTATCGTCGGCTTTGCATTCTGCTACCTTAGGAGCATGAACCGCACCGAACTGCCGGATCCCCTGCGTGACTGAGCGCCCGACGATCGAGGTCGTTACCGGCCCCGGACAGTGCCTGCGCCTGGCCGGGGCCTGGCGCGTCGATCAGGCTGAGCGCCTGGCCGCCGAGATCGAGCGCAGCCGCCAACCAGTCAAGGCACTTGACGGCAGCGAGATCAGCGCCCTGGATGCTGCCGGTGCGATGTTGTTGTTGCGCCTGGCCCAGCGTTTCGACATTGCGCCGGGGGCGGTCACCTTGTCCGATCAGCATCGCGCCCTGCTCGACGCGGTCCATCAGGCCCAGGCCGACGATGGCCCCGAGCCGCTATTGCGTGAAGCACGCTGGCGCCGGGTCCTGGCGCATATCGGCGCTGCGGTGACCGAGAGCTGGGGCCATCTGATCCAACTGCTGGCCTTTACCGGGCAAACGCTGGTGACCCTGGTCAAGGTGGTGCCCAACCCGCGCCTGTGGCGACCGACGGCCACCGTCCATCACATGGAGCAGACCGGTCTCGATGCGCTTCCCCTGGTGGCGCTGTTGAGCTTTCTGATCGGTGCGGTAGTGGCCTTCCTGGGCGCCACGGTGCTGAAGGACTTTGGTGCCGAGCTGTTCGTGGTCGACCTGGTGGCCTATGCTTTCCTGCGCGAGATGGGCGTGCTGCTGACCGCTATTTTGCTGGCCGGGCGCACGGCCAGTGCATTTACTGCCCAGATCGGAACGATGAAAAGCCGCGAGGAAATCGATGCCATGCGCACGATCGGCCTGGATCCGGTGGCGCTGCTGGTGATTCCGCGGTTGACCGCGTTGTTGATCATGCTGCCGTTGCTGGCGGTGTTTGCCATGCTGGCTGGACTGCTGGGTGGCCTGTTGGTCGCCGTCTACTCGCTGGGTATTCCGATCGAGATGTATATCAGCCGGGTCTATGAAACCATCGAGCTTCGCCATTACCTGGTCGGCCTGGTCAAGGCACCGCTGTTTGCCCTGGTCATTGCCCTGGTTGGCTGCCTGGAGGGCTTCAAGGTCGGCGGTACGGCCCAGTCGGTGGGCGAGCGCACCACCTCGGCCGTGGTCCAGAGCATCACCCTGGTAATCGTGATCGATGCCCTGGCCGCGATATTTTTCATGGAGATTGGCTGGTGAGCGAGGCGCCGATTGTCATTCGCGGGCTGAAGAACCAGTTCGGCAGCCAGGTCGTACACCAGGATCTCGACCTGGAAGTGCAGCGTGGCGAGATTCTTGGTGTGGTTGGCGGTTCCGGCACCGGCAAGTCGGTGCTGATGCGCGCCATCCTGGGCCTGCGACCCTCCCAGGGTGGGCAGATCAAGGTGTTTGGTCAGCACATTGATCATGCCGGTGGGCTGGAAATGCTCAGGCGCCGCAGCGGCGTGCTGTTCCAGGATGGCGCGCTGTTTTCCTCGTTGACGGTGGCCGAGAATGTCGAGGTGCCGCTCAAGGCCCAGTTTCCGAAACTGTCGGCACGCCTGCGTCACGAGCTGGCCCTGCTCAAGATTCGCCTGGTTGGCCTGTCGGCGGAAGCCGCACCGAAACTGCCGTCCGAGTTGTCCGGCGGCATGCGCAAGCGTGCCGGCCTGGCCCGAGCCCTGGCCCTGGACCCGGAGCTGTTGTTTCTAGATGAGCCGACTGCCGGCCTGGACCCGATTGGTGCGGCTGCTTTCGACGATCTGTTGCGGACGCTGAAAGAGTCCCTGGGCCTGACGGTGTTCCTGATCACCCACGATCTTGATACGCTGTATGCCATCTGTGACCGGATCGCGGTGTTGGGCGAGAAGCGCATTCTGACGATTGGACCGATCGACGAGGTGACCGCCTTCGACCACGATTGGGTCCAGAATTACTTTCACGGTCCGCGCGCTCGCGCGGCCCAGGCTGCCAGACGGTAACGGAGCTGCAATCATGGAAACCCGCGCCAGTCATGTTTTGATCGGAGCCTTTACCCTGCTGGCCCTGCTCCTGGCCGTGGGTTTTGGCCTGTGGGCAGCGCGCTGGCAGGCCGATGCCGCGTTCCAGGATTACGAGATTCGCTTTACCCAGGCCGTCACCGGCCTGTCTGTCGGCAGCTCGGTCCAATACAACGGCATCCAGATGGGCAACGTGCGGTCGCTGGGCCTGGCGCCGGACAATCCGGGCCAGGTGGTGGCGGTGGTTCGCCTGGATGCCGAAGCGCCCATTCGTACTGACACCACGGCCCGGCTCAATATTGCCGGGCTGACCGGCGTGGCCTTTATCCAGCTGCGCGGCGGCAGCCCGGAAGCACCGCCGCTGGAGGCCGATCCCCCCGACAGGCTGCCGGTAATCGTGGCCGAGGAGTCACCGCTGCAGCGCCTGATCGATGCTTCCGAGGATATTGCCTCCACGGCCAGCGAGGTGCTGCTGCGGATGCTGGACTTCCTCAGCGAAGACAATGCCGAGCGGGTCGCCGACACGCTCAACAACATCGAAGCGTTTGCCGAAGCGCTGAACAGCGAGAGCGATCTTTTTGGCCAGATCGTGCGCAATGCCCACGCCAGCAGCGAGCAGCTCAATGAGGTGCTCAACGATGCCCGCCAGGCGATCGGAGACGTGGTCCTGGCCATGGACGGCATCGAGGAGAACCTGATCGACATCCTGCCCAAGCTCAGCGATGACCTGAGCGACAGCCTGGAAGCTTTCGCCTCGCTGTCGCGGCGCCTCGACAATGTGATCGCTGAGAACGAGCAGGCGCTGTCGGAGTTTGGTGTCGAGGGCCTGGGCCAGTTTGGCCCGGCCCTGCAGGAATTCCGTCACCTGATCCGCGAGCTGTCGCGGGTCAGCAACCGTTTCGAGCGCAACCCGACCCGCTTTCTGCTTGGCGGTGATCAGCCCGAGGAGTACGATCCGCAATGAAGCCATTTTCTTTCCTGCCCGCAGCGGTCGTCGTCGTGCTGGCCGTGCCGATGCTCAGCGGCTGCATGCTGACCCGCAGCTCGTCACCCATGAGCATCCTGGCACCGTCAGTTCAGATCGATCAGCGCAGCGATGAGGAGGCGGTTGGCTGGTCACTGCAGGTGCAGCGACCAATGACAGACGCGATGCGGGATTCCGACCGGGTCCTGGTCAGGCGGGCACCATCCCGACTCCAGGTCTACGCAGGCGCGGCTTGGTTGGACAGTGCCCCGGAAATGCTGCAATCGCTGATGATCCAGTCCTTCACTGACACCGGCAGTTTCACCGGCGTCAGCCGCGCCGGTGGCATGCGCACCCGCTACAGCCTGGCCACTGAGCTGCGTCACTTCGAAGCCGTCGATGACGGTAGCGCTGGTCTGACCGTCGAAATTGTCTTGCAGGCCAGCCTGGTCCATCAGCGCAGTGCCCGCCCGATGGCCAGTCAGACCTTCGCCAAACAACAAAAGATCGACGGCAAGGCGCTCGATGACCTGGTGGCTGGTTTCGAGCTGGCGCTGGAAGGCTTGATGAACGAGATGATTGATTGGGTTTTCGAGCAGAGTGCGGTTTTCGAGGCCCGCGGCGAGGAGGATGATGATCGCCGTCGCTGGCGATCGCGGGACTGATCAATTGCCCGGCTTGCGTCGTTCCACCTTGCGGGCGGGGGTGCTTGATTCCGCTGCAGGGGGTTTGGCACCGGTCACGTTACCCAGCTGGTTGACCAGTTCCAGCAGCGGCTTGAGTTTGGCCAGTACTTCCGGCAGGTGCTCGCGGACCTCGTCGAGATTGCCGTGCCGGGCCATTTCCAGCAGCGAGTCAATGTCATCGTGATGGGCCTCGGAATCATCGTGATGTCGAGCTTCGCGCTCAACCAGCAGTGTTCCCATGCCGACACGGATGCGCCGCAAGGCCTCCAGAACACCCTCATCGTCTTCGATGCGTGGCGATTGAACGATAAAGCGAGCCTTTATTTGCAGCTCGCCCCGGTCGGTCAGCATGCCCATACCATCCAGTTCCGGAACCAGGCGGCAGCGCACGGCCTCGGCACCGGCCTCGTTGGTTCCCGGCAGAATGAAGCTGAAGGTTTCAGGCCCGGTGCGGTAGACCGTATCTTCCTGGCGAATGGCTCGGTGCAGCATGCGCCCCAGCCGGGCCATGCGCGCTTTTCGGAACAATGGGTCGCGCGTCTTGAGCGCCTTGTTCAGTCCATCGAGATGAATGTGCACCAGGCTTAGTACCTGGTGCTGGCGGCGGGCAAAACTCAGTGCCTGGGCCAGGCGTTCGAAGAAATAACGGCGGTTGCCCAGCCCGGTTTCGCCGTCCTTGTTCTGGCGACGCTGCAGCAGGCGCAGGCGCTGAATGGCTTCGGCGGTGGAGGCATGGGCGCGAGCCCGGGCCAGTAGCTCGCTGGGACGGAAAGGTTTGTCAATGAAGTCCGTGGCACCCGCGCTCAGGGCCCGCTGGCGGTGCGCCTCGCTGTCATCGTCATCGGTGATGATGACCACCGGGGTGGCACGCACCCGTCGGCTCTCGGAGCTTCGGATCCGTTTGAGCAACTCCAGGTCATCGTTGCCTTCGCTGATGACCTGGTCGTAAAAGACCACTTGAATCAGCGGGTCATCCTGCAGAATTACCCACGCGGTCTGGGCATCCTCGGCCAGCAACACCCGGAACTCGTCGCCCAGGATGCGATCGGCCGCCTTGCGCATGAGCCGGCTGCGGTCGACGAACAACAGCCGCGCGCGCGGCAGCTTGCCGTCGCCTGATTGTGTTGCGCGCTTGTCCATGAACCGTTGATCTATCCCGCCTTGGTAGTGCAGTTCTGCAGTCTAACTCACGGGCCAGCAGTGTGAGGGTGCGGCGCGCCCGCGCGCGATGCCGGCAAAGCTCGATCAAGAGGCGGTTATACTGCGGCGCGGAAAAGCCAACCTGACTCATCTTGCCCGTGGACGCCGCATCATGACAAACTCCTCCAGCTATGGTCATCGCTTCGGCGCATTCGTCGAACGGGCCGGACGCAAGATCCCGGACCCGGTGATTATCTTCATGGCCCTGTACCCGCTCGCTTTCCTGGTCACGGTACTGATGGGCGGGCATACCTTCGAGTCCATGGGTGCGGGCGGTGAGCCGGTCACCTACGAAATCCTGCCCATGTATCAGTCAGAGCATGTGCGCTGGGTTTTCGACAACGCACTGCTCGCCAACTGGCTGGGTTTTGGCAACGGCGTGCTCGGCGTGATTTTTGTCGTCATGCTGGCAATTGGCGTTGCCGAACGATCCGGGCTTTTCGGGGCGCTGATCAAGCGCGCCGGCAGTCACATTCCGCAGGCCCTGCTGCCGCTTTTGCTGATGTTCATGGGCATCATGAGTTCCATTGCCACGGATGCCGGCTACCTGGTGCTCATTCCCCTGGCGGGCCTACTTTATGCCGGGCTTGGGCGCAACCCGCTGATCGGCATGGCGGTCGCCTTTGCCGGCGTGTCGGCCGGCTTCAGTGCCAACCTGTTTCCCGGGCCGGTCGACGCCATCATCGGGGTCAATGCCCAGGCTTTTGCCGAGGCCCAGGGCGTCCCGTTTGCGACGGCAGATGGCACACCGCTGCGGCCGGCAACGATGAACTACTACTTCATCGTGGTATCGACCTTTGTCCTGACCTTTACCGGCTACTTCGTTACCCGACGCTTTGTCGAGCCGCGCCTGGATCGACAGCCCTTCGAGGTGCCGGCGGATATCGAGGCCGGGGAGTTCCAAGCCTCGGAATCCGAGCAGCGCGGCCTGCGCGCCAGCCTGGTCGGCCTGGTGCTGGCTCTTGTCGTGGTGCTGGGAATGATCTATGGCCCGCTGGCCAGTTTCGAGACCGAGGACGGCGGCCAGGTTCAGCCGTGGATGGACAATATCATCCTGCTGATCTCGATCTTTTTCGTCATCATCGGCCTGTTTTTCGGCATTGCCGCGGGCACGTTTCGCTCGATTGCCGACGTGGTCAAGGCCATGGTCGGCCAGATGAACACCATGGGTTACATCCTGGTGCTGACTTTCTTCTGCTACAACTTCCTGGGACTGCTGAGCTACAGCGGCTTGGGCTCCTACATCACCTACCTGGGTGCTGAGACGCTCCTGGCTCTTGGGCTGCAGCAGTTCCCCGTACTGTTGTTGATCGGGTTTGTCATCACGACTGCCATCATCAACATCTTCATTGGCGGATTGATGTCAAAATGGATGCTGCTGGGGCCGATCTTCGTGCCGATGCTCTATTTCGTCAATCCGGCCATGACACCGGACCTGGTTGCAGCGGCTTTCCGGGTGGCCGATTCAGCCACCAATATCGTGACCCCGATGATGACCTACGCCGGCGTCATCCTGGCTTTCATGCGCAAGTATCGGCCTGATATGGGCTTTGGCGACATGTTGTTGATCATGCTGCCATATTCCATTGCCTTCATGCTGATCTGGACGGCGCTGCTGGTGGGCTTCTTTACCCTGGGCATTCCGCTGGGTCGCTGATTCAGCATTGCCGGGGGATGATCCGAGTCATGCGCCGTTGTTCCGAGCCGAACGCCGGCAGGTCCGAGTCGAAGGTCACCTCGATATCGTTGCAGCCATCGAACTGCACGCTGATGGTGCCAAAGTCGATACGTTCGATCTGACTGGCGCGAAAGTCGCGGCCCCACTGGCCGCCGCGGGTAAAGAGCACATCACCGAATTCGATTCGATTGCCGACCAGTTCTCCGGCTCCGATCATCCATAGTTGTTGACCCTGCTGATAGGTATACCAGGTCAGTACCCAGCTCGCTCCGTCGGCTTCGCGGGCAATCTGGATGCCCTCTCCGCTGCGCTCGGGGTCGAAGTAATTGCCGCTTCGAAAGCGATTGATCTGCTGGCTGGCGCGCCGGTTACAGTTGCCTGCGACAATCTTGACCATGTTGGTGTCGAAGTCGGGCAGCTGCTGGTCTGGCCCGGGCATGAATTCAAAGCGCGCACTGTTGCAGTCGCGCACGCGCATGACGATGTCGCCCCAGGTTCGCCGAACCACGTCCTCGGGACGAAAGTCCGGCCCGTAATCGGCACCCTCGGTAATCGTCATGCCGCTGAAGTCAAAGCGGTCACCCAGGTGCACCCCGTTGCCGATCAGCCAGAACTGCTCGCCATCGCGGTACAGGTAACAGGTAAGAACCGGAATCTCGTTGCCATCCTCCATGGTCAACTGGCAGCCCTCTCCGCTGCGCGCAGGATTGAACCAGTTACCGCTGTACTGGGCCAGCTTGGGGGCATCGGAGCGCCACCCTATGTCGTAAAAGAGGTCGGGTACGAGGTCAAGGTCGCCGCCAAAACCGAGGTTGGTCAGCGACGGGTTCATCAGCGACTGCGGGAACATTGCGTTGCTGAAGTGGGACACGTTGCTGTCAATGGTGTCGGGCGAGGCCAGCATGTTGACAAAGCCCTGGTTGGTGCCACGCGCGGCCGCGGCATGGTTGTAGCCCAGCTTCAGCTGCAGACCGGGCAGGGCATCACGCAGGCGGGTGCCGGTCTGACGGCTGACCAGCCAGATCGGGATCGGTAGATTGCGGTCCAGGGCAATTCCGCGGTCACGTTCGATGGCGCCGGAACCGGGCGGCTGGTTGTCGACCAGCAACAGGGCTGCTGCGCCGGCGTTGAACACGTTCTGCCACTTCATTGCAAAAGTACACTCGCCACGCTTGACCAGGACGATCTTGCCGGCCACCTCGTCACGATTGTCCAGGGCCGAACAGGCCAGGCTGCGGTGCCAGGGATCAGCCGGGTTACCCGGGTTGGAGCCATCTGCCAGAACCAGCTCACGGGTCAGGCCTTGTGGCGGCAGGAACGGTGGAAAGCCCTGCACCCAGGCCGGGAAATGACGCTGGCCGCCAACCGCCGGCTCGGCGCTGACGCGTCCCGGCGGCAGCAGGCGCTCGGCGGCGCGCAGGTTGGCTTGTTCGCCGATCCAGACCAGGTTGGTGCCCGATGTCGAGCTGGCCCGGCGCTGGGCGGGGCTCATCTCGCTCCAGGTCAGGTTTTCGGTCAGCCCAAGCAAGTACTCCGACCAGATATCCGGTCGCGGCGGCGAGCCGAGGAAGTCGCGGGTATCGCGATCGGTCCAGCTTTGAAAGCCCAGTCCATGACCGAGCTCGTGAGCGACAAGCTCCAGGAACGACAGGGTCCCAAAGGCCGGGACGACCGTCGGATCAAGACCGTACCAGAAGCTCTCCACGCCCTCGATGCAGGCTCCGGAATCGATGCGAATGTTGAAGCTTACTTCCAGCTCGGCGCTCAGCTCGGTGAAGTACTGTCCGCGCAAGGCGGTGGCCAGCGATGCCGGGAAGTTGATGTTCTGACGCGGGGCGTTGATGAAATTCCAGGCAAAACCGGTCGATCCGCCCAGGCCGAGAATGGTTTCATCGCCGCAGCCGAGATCTTCGAAGCCGGCCGATACGCGAAGCGGGATGGAGCTGTCGAGGCGGCTGGCCCAGATTGCAACGGCTGCGTCCATGACCGCCCGGCGCTGGGCACCGCGGGTGGTGGCCGGGTTGCCGGGCAATGGCTGCACTGGCGTGTTGTCGCCGAAACCAAAGCCTGGCGGATCGACGTAATTTACTTGCAGCACCTGCGCTGCCGCGAAGCTGGAAAAGCCCAGCATCAAGATGCCCGGAATCAGGATGGGCAACAGTTTGCCAGGCAGGCCGGAGCGGTCTTGTGCGGTCATCTTGCTGGCTCACTGACCTGGTTGGAAAAGCGGAAGTCAGGCCTGGCTGGCTGGAGCAGGCTGGCTGCGCCAATGCATTCCACTCGCGGCTGGCCATCGGCCCCGATCCGAACTCGGGTGGCATATGCCGCCGGCCAAC
>SLQY01000351.1 GCA_007131235.1 Wenzhouxiangella sp. | reverse complement strand
GGGCCGCCAGGCTTCGGCGATGGCAAGGCCTTGTTTGGATGCTCGATCGAATTCAACACACCGGGACAGCGCGAGCTGGTCGCCTTTTTCAGCGGTTCTGCAGATTACGACGATGGCGACAGCAGCCTGCAACAAGTCATCCACCAGGTGCTGACCGAGTTCACCTACAGTGTCGGCGGCGACATCGTCGGCCTGGAGGGAAGTGGACTGGTTCTGGCCAACAATGAGGATGAAACGCTGGCAGTCGACGCCAATGGCGCGTTCCAGTTCCCAACTCCTCTGCCCGACGGCAGCCCTTATGCCGTCACAGTGTCGAGCCAGCCGACCGACCCGGCGCAGTTCTGCCAGGTTATCGACGGCCAGGGAACGATTATCGGCACGAATGTGACCGACATCCAGGTTCAGTGCAGCAGCAGCTTTCACAGCATCGGCGGCCAGGTCTCCGGACTGGAGGGTAGCGGCCTGGCGCTGCGCATCAATGGCCAGGAAACCATTGCCATTGAGGTCAACGGCGCGTTTACATTCCCGACCCTACTCCCAGACGGCACCAGCTATGCCGTCAGCATTGTCAGCCAGCCCAGCCAACCCGCCCAGACCTGCGGCGTCAACGCGGCCAGCGGCGTGGTCGATGGCAGCGACATCGACGACATCCAGGTCATCTGCATCACCAACAGCTACAGCGTCGGGGGCTCGGTCAGCGGCCTGCTGGGCCAGGGCCTGGTACTGCAGAACAATGGCACAGACGACCTGGTCATCACGGACGATGGGCCGTTTACCTTCGCCAGTTCACTGCCCGACGGTAGCCTTTTTGCCGTCAGCGTGCTGACGCAACCCGATGAACCCGAGCAGCACTGTTCGGTGAGCCTGGGCGGTGGCGTGATCAACGGATCGAACGTGACTGGCGTTCAAGTCCATTGCCAACTGGCAGGCTTCATCGTCACGCCGCTGGTTTCGGCGGGCGGCAGCATAGCGCCCGACGAGCCGCAGTTGGTCGCCCTCAGCGAGACCATCAGCTTCGAATTGCTGGCCGCTGACGACCACGTGCTGGTGGGCGTCCAGGGCAGTTGCGGGGGCGAGCTGGATGGCAACCTGTTCACCACCGCACCCATCGTTGCCGACTGCACGGTAGATGCCCGGTTCGCCCGCATCAGCGTCACCACCCTGCACATTGATCCACCCCAGGCAAGACCAGGACAGTCTGTCACCATGACCGCCACAGTCAGCGTGGCAGGCAGCATGCCAGAGGGCAACCAGGTCGTGATCACGGCCAGCAGCGGCGAGAGTTGCCAGGCGCAACAACCGCAGCCGGTCGATCAAGCCCTGGTTTTCGAGTGTCCGATCACCTTCGTCAACCCCGGTGAGCGCAGCCTGGTGGCAAGCTACCAGGGCTCAGCGTCCGATAGTCCGAGCAGCTCATCGGCACGGATGTTTCAAGTCGGCTACCTGGTCGATATCAGCGTGACGCTGACGTCGCTGGAATCGGTGGCCAATCCCGGTACAAGCATCGACTGGCTGGTCGAACTTCGAAACCTGGGGCCGGACGCGGCCACGCTGGTGGTCCCTGATTGGCAGCTCTCGCCGCCCGCCGAGCTTTTCAGCTGGGTCTGTCTACCGCTGCCGGGAAGCGAATGCCCGGCAGAACACGGCAACGACTCTCTGCCCGCAGAGATTCACCTGCCTAGTAACGGCGGCCTCGACCTGGTCATCAGCACCTTGCTACCCGATCGTCTGCCGGCACAGATTGTCGCGTTGATCGAGGCCGGCGTTGAAACAGGCCCACCGCACTACCTGCTCGATATCCACCCGGAAAACAACCAGGCCGAAGCCGTGATCTCGATCGACGTGATATTCCAGGATCGACTCCAATTCTGACCACGGCTGCCGACATGTGCCAGCGCTGCCCTCCTTTCATTCGGGCACTGACAACACCGCCTGCGCCCCGACCTCGGGGCGCAGCGTTCCGACCCGCTGGAACGCGCTCCGGGGCTTATGTTGAAACTGGGGGGTGACTCGCTGGGCAACGGCCGTGACCGGCAGGGACAGGCCCGGCCTGGCCCACTAATCAATCCACGGCTGCATGTTCTGCGGTGAGTTGAGGTCCCAGTCGTAGGCGATGAAGCGAACGCTTCGAGTGCCGGCCATGCCCTCGCGCGCAACAGGATCGGCATGGTTGGCGATGAACTGGTCGATTGAGCCAGCTTGTTCGACGAAATCGCTTTCATACCAGTCGAAGAGGCTGGTCAGGTACAGCACATTACCCTCGATGCGCAGTTGACGGCAAAATTGTCCGAGAGTCAACATTCTGTCCTCGTTACGCAGCAAAAACGGGACGACACAGGCAGCCTGCATCGGAATGGCGAAGCCTAATGGCCAGCCTCCTGCAATGACAAGCTGATACCATTCGAGTTGCACTGGAGAGCCGCAGTCGCCAACGAGTCAGGTCATCATGAAGTCGTCCGTCAGTATTCGCAACCTGTACGCCGATCTCGACCAGCGCTGGAAAGCGTTGAGAGCCGATGCTGGCACCGTGGTGCGTTCGCGCTCGGTCGTGGAGGCCGCGCTCGCACACGACAAGGCGATTTACGGCGTCAACACCGGCTTCGGTGCCCTGGCCAGCCAGCGAATTGGTGACGATCAGCTTGGTCGACTGCAGCGCAACCTGCTGCTCAGCCATGCCTGTGGCACCGGCGAACCGGTGCCCGTGGAAATCTCACGTCTGATGCTCAAGCTCAAGATTCATTCTCTCGGCCTCGGTCAGTCCGGTATTTCGCTGCCGGTTTTCAAGCAGCTGTTGCGCTTTGCCGAGCACGACATTATCCCCTGGATCCCCTCACGCGGCAGCGTTGGCGCCTCGGGTGACCTGGCTCCGCTGGCTCACATGAGCCTGCCGCTGATTGGCCAGGGCCAATGCTGGAAGCCGGATGGCAGCGGTCCCGAACCGGCTGCCGCCGCCCTGCAACGTCATGGACTCGAGCCGGTGGAGCCCGCGGCCAAGGATGGACTGGCCCTGATCAACGGTACCCAGTTGATGCTGGCCTACGG
>SLQY01000083.1 GCA_007131235.1 Wenzhouxiangella sp. | reverse complement strand
CGCATTCGACTTCAACGTCATCCAGCGCGGCATCAAAGCGCGCTGGAAAGAACTCGGCATTGAACATTTCCAGCAACTGCAAGGAAATGTTGTCGACATTCATCGTGCCCTTGTTGCTCAGGCGCAGGCGATACCTGAATTCACCATTGCCTTCACCCTCAGAGCGTCTGGCGACGGTTCTCAGTGGCGCGGATGCCTCGGTGTCGGCTGAAAGAAAGCTGATGGTCAGGCCGGGGGCGCTCTCGAAGCTATCGGAAAACAACCGGGGCTCGGGCACTGCGCCGCCAAGCATGGAAAACACCATGCCATCCTTGCCGCCGTCGACGTAGGCAAAGCAGCGGGCGCTGGCAGCCAGCGAAGTTTCGAAACGGGTGCTTGCTTCCCGGAATTTCAGGGATTGTCCGAGCGATGAGTCGATGACGACCTGGTTGTCGATGTTGCGCGCATACAGGCGCGGCGCTGCCGTACCCTGCGTGCTCGGGTTCAGATCCATGCAGAAAGCCCGCGATGCCAGCACCACGCCCTCGTCGATACCGAGGCTGAATTCCAGCCGACCGTCGGCCAGGTTGTAGGTCAGGACTCTTGGATCCCCGCCCGTGGAGGCATGCGAGCGCAGCGGAAACGAGAGGCCGGAGCCCAGCAATAGCTCATAGGCCTTGCCGGTAGTGGACACTGTTGCAGGATCGGCGCTTTTTCCGTCCGTTCCGGCGACGGCGGCAATCGGGGCGAACGCGGTGGACAAGAGCAGGACGAAACCAGCAGCCACGCCTGGTCTCGGAAACTTCGAGATCGGTGAATTCACAACAGCAATAGATCCAACAGAAACAGTTAGCGGGTATTGTACTTCTCCCAGACCTTCATTAGTCCAACAAAGGCGGTAAAAGTTGCGTTAAAGAGTTGATTTTTCGGCCTTGCGCTGATATTCCGCCAGACGCTGCACGGACACTTTTTCGGCTGTTCCCAGCTGTTGGGCGAAGACCTGGACCCGGTATTCTTCGATCAGCCAGCGATATCGGTCAAGTTCGGGACCGTAAATGCCCTGCTCGGCCAGCAGTGCCAGGTAACCGTCCCACCATGGCGCGACCTGTGCCTGTCTTTGACTGTCACGGACCGGGTCCAGTTCCAGCGCTTGCAGGCGGAGTTTGACGGCTTTGAGGTAGCGCGGGTAATGGGTCAGGCGTTCGGCGTCGATATCGGCGAGGAAACCGGCATACATCAGATCGTCGACCTGGGACACCATGTCGGCCACGGCAGAGGGTGCAGCCTGGGCCAGGCTGTCGAGGTGGCGCTGGATCGCGTGCCAGGCGATCAGGCACTCGTCGAGGACGCCGGCCTGGCGCTGGTAGCGCTCGACCAGCTCTGGTCTGACCGTGCTGACCAGCCGGTCGAAGCTGGCTGCGTCCCGAACCTGCCAGCTGTCGCCACAACAGTCTTTCAGGACCTGCAGACGCAGCTGCTCAGCCAGGGCAGCGATGTCTTCGATCCGGGTCCAGGCCAACTGGGCCTGGCGCGACAGGCCGGGATGTTTTTCCAGGTACTTCCACTTGTCCAGCAACGCTTCGCGCAGCAGGACGCCGATGCCTTCGCCATGGGCCAACCAGGCCTGATCGCGGCTATCGAACAAGCGGATGCCGACCTTGCGACCCTGGGCGACAAACGCCGGCCAGGCGGTATGCCCACCACGGGTGGTGACCGATTCCGGCAGCGTTTCCAGCGCACGGTGGTCAATGCCGTCACGCTGCCAGCGTGCTGACTGCCGGGCCATGAACTCGGCCCGGGCCCGACCGGAGAAGCGCCGGCTCAATGTCTCGATATCACGGGACTGGCCGAGCATCTGGCCGTTCTCGTCAAAAATCCGGACCAGGAAGCGGAGGTGAGGCGGCAGCTTGTCCAGGCGGAAATCATCGCGACCGATGCTCAGGCCGGTCATGCGTTGCAGTTCGCTGCCCAGTCGCTCGAGCAGATCGCCCTCAGGCGCTGCCAGTGCCTCACAGGCCGCCCGGCCGAACTCGGCGGCCGGGATCAGGCTGCGGCGCATGGATTTTGGCAGGCTGGTGATCAGTACCGTGATCTTGTCGCGCAACAGGCCGGGCACCAGCCACTCCAGGCGCTGGCTGTTAAGATGGTTGAGCAGGTGCAGCGGGCAATCCAGGACCACGCCGTCGATATCGCTGGCCGGGTCGAAGTGATAGCTGAGCGGGAAGCGCTCGCGGCCAATGACCAGGTGGTCGGGAAAGGCGTCGCGCGCGGCCAGTTCGGCGTCTTCGCGCAGCAGCGTGGCGCGGTCGTAAAGCAGCCGGGACTGTTGCTCGGGCTCCAGGCGTCGGTACCAGGCTGCGAAGGCTTTCGTTGTCCAGATGTCGGCGGGCAGGCACTGGTCAAAGAAGGCGATCAGTTGGCTTTCGCCGGCGATCACGTCGCGCTTGCGCCGCTTGCGCTCGTGGTCAGCCAGCTCGTCGCGCAACGCCTGGTTTTTCCTGAGAAATTCCGCCTGGCTGTGAATTTCTCCGCGCACCAGGGCGTGCCGAATGAACAGCGCCCTAGCGGTCTCCGGGTCGTGCGGCCCATAGTGAACCCGTCGTTTGTCGACCAGTACCAGGCCGTACAGGCTGACCTGCTCGAAACCCATAACCCGGCCGCTCCTGCGATCCCAGGCCGGATCGAAATGCCGACGCTTGACCAGGTGGCCGGCCTGTTGCTCAAGCCAGGCGGGCTTGATTGGCGCGACCAGCCGGGCATAGGTGCGGCCGGTTTCTACCAGTTCGGCGGCCATCAGCCAGCCAGGCTGGCGACGGACCACGACCGAACCGGGGAAGATCCGGAACTTGTGGCCGCGCGCGCCCTGGTACTCGCCGCTTTCCTGGTGCTGGCCGATCATCGACAGAAGTCCCGCCAGCAGGCTGCGGTGCACGCTTTCGGCGTCAATTTTTTCAATGTCGCCGAGCTGGGGGACCGGCCAGGCCTCAGCGCGAGCAATCTGGCTGAGCTGCCCGTGCAACTGCCCCCACTCGTGCAATCGCTGTGGGCTCAGGAAGTGCTTGCGAGCCAGGCGATCGGCCTGGCTGCGGGATTGCTCGCGGCGCTGCTGTTGCCACCACTGCCAAAGCTTGAGCAGGCTGAGAAAGTCGGATTCCGGGACGGCGAATTGCTGATGCGCCTGGTCTGCTGCTTGCTGCTGTTCCAGCGGCCGCTCGCGCACGTCGGCCACGCTCAGTGCGCTGACCAGGACGATGGCTTCGGCCAGCGCACCGCGTTGATTGGCCTCGATCAGAATGCGGCCGTGGCGCGCGTCGACCGGCAGCCTGGCCAGGGTGCGACCCCGCTCCGTCAGGCGTCGCTCGCTATCGACCGCCTCGAGTTCGACCAGGGTCTGCCAGGCTTCGCCGATGAGTCGTTTGGGTGGTGCATCGATGAACGGAAAGGCTTCCGGTTCACCCAGCCGCAAGGCCAGCATTTCGAGAACGACACCAACCAGGCCGGCCCGCTGGATTTCCGGCTCGGTGAAGGCGGGACGCGATCCAAAGTCAGCCTCGTCGAACAGGCGGATACAGGTGCCGGGACCGACCCGGCCGCAGCGTCCAGCACGTTGGTTGCAGGAGGCCTGGGAGACGGGCTCGACCGGCAAGCGCAGCACCCGCGAGTGGGCGGCATAGCGAGAAATCCGGGCCAGGCCCGAATCGATGACGAAACGGATTCCGGGTACGGTCAGCGAGGTTTCGGCAACGTTCGTGGCCAGGACAATGCGGCGCTGCTGGCCGGATTGGAAGATGCGGTCCTGGCTGGCCGCGGGCAGGCGCGCATACAGGGGCAGCACCTCGGTGTTGCGCAGGTTGGATTGGCGCAGGGTTCTTGCGGCCTGGAAGATCTCGCGCTCGCCGGGCAGAAAAACCAGGACATCGCCACGCGGGTCGATGCGGCTGACCTGTTCGACGGCGCGTTGAACCTGCCGGGGCAGGGGCTCACCATCCTGTGGCGGCTGATAGCCAATGGCCACCGGATAGCCGCGCCCTTCGACCGTGATCACCGGGGCATCGTCGAAGTGGGCCGAGAATCGGTCGGTATCGATCGTGGCCGAGGTGATGACGATTTTCAAGTCGGGCCGGCGCTGACGCAATTGCTTGAGGTAGCCGAGCAGAAAATCGATGTTGAGACTGCGCTCGTGGGCCTCATCGATGATCAAGGTGTCATAGGCATCAAGCTGGCGGTCGCGATGAACTTCGGCCAGCAAGATGCCGTCGGTCATGAACTTGATATAGCTGTCGGCCGACACTTGCTCGTTGAAACGGACCTGGTAGCCGACATCCCGGCCGAGTTCGCTACCCAGCTCTTCGGCGACCCGCCGAGCCACCGAGCGCGCGGCAATTCGACGCGGCTGGGTGCAGCCAATCAGGCCGCGCTGTCCGCGTTCAGCCAGCAGGCAGAGCTTGGGCAACTGGGTCGATTTCCCCGAGCCGGTTTCACCGGCCACGATCACGACCGGGTGGTCGCGGACGGCCTCGACGATGGTTTCAGCGTGCCGGCTGATGGGAAGCTCGGCCGGAATGGCGACCTCCGGTGCAGACGCCTGCCGTTGCTGACGCCGCGCCATGGAAGCTTGCAAGCGCCGCTCGAATTGATCCCGTAGTCGTTCGTGCTTGTCCTTTGGCCCGCGAAAGCGCGCCAGCTGCGCCCGGCGGCGGTTCAGCCACGGCAAATCGCACTGCATGACCTGGTCGGGAGAGATGGAGGGAAGCATGGGGCGATATTGTGACAAAGCGCGGTGAGTAGCTGGCGGCCAGGGAGCAACAAGAGCGCTCGTGGCGTATTATCCTCTTCTCTTTCACCCCTTGTCCTGCGCTGTTTTCCGATGAACTTCAAGAGCGACAACGAAGCACCGGCCCATCCGGCGGTGATCCAGGCCCTGGTCGAGGCAAACGACGGCTTCGCTACCGCTTACGCCAACGATCGATACAGTCGGCGGCTTGATGAGTGCTTTTCGGCGCTTTTTGATACTCAATGCTGGGTTTTGCCGGTGGCGACCGGAACCGCGGCCAACTGTGTCAGCCTGGCCGAGCTCAGTCCGCCCTGGGGCGCTGTCGTGTGTCACCGCCAGGCTCACATCCACAATGACGAAGGTGGGGCGCCGGAGTTCTACACGCACGGTGCCAAGCTGGTGCCGCTGGCCGGCGACAATGCGCGCTTGAGTGCCGGCGATGTTGGCGCCTTTGTCGACGCCGCCGGCGTGCATGGCGTGCATAACGTCAAGCCGTCAGCAGTTTCGATCACCCAGGCGACCGAGTGCGGGACCGTCTACCGGCCCGAGGAGATCGGTGCATTGGCCGAGGCCGCCCATCAGCGAGGACTGTTCGTGCACATGGATGGTGCCCGCTTCGCCAATGCCGTGGCCTGGCTTGGCTGTCACCCGGCTGAAATTACCTGGCAGGCCGGGGTCGATGTATTGTCGTTCGGCGCGACCAAGAATGGTGCAATCACGGCCGAGGCCATCGTCGTCTTTGGACGTCCGGAGTGGCTGGAGGGCATGGAGCGACGGCGCAAGCGCGGCGGCCATTTGCTCTCCAAGATGCGCTACGTTTCCGCCCAGCTGCTGGCTATGCTGAACGATGACCTGTGGCTGGCGCTGGCCGGTCAGGCCAATCAGCGCGCGGCAGCGCTGGCTCGCGGCATAGAGCAAAGTCCGCACGCGGCGCTGGAATGGCCCGTGGAGGCCAATGAGGTTTTCATGCGCGCCAGTCCCGACAAACTGGCCGCGCTGAAATCACTTGGCTTCGAATTCCATATCTGGCCCGGCTATACCGACCTGGCTCGCCTGGTCTGTTCCTGGTCGACCACTGAAGCCGAGGTGGCAAACTTTCTCACCGCGCTGGACTCGGCAACCCACAACACGTCACCCGTTAAAGCCTGAACTCCTGCCCCAGATACACGTTTCGTACGTTCTCATCGGCCATGACGTCCTCGGGTCGGCCATGGGTCAGGACCCGGCCCTCGCTGATGATGTAGGCCCGATCGCAGATGCCCAGGGTTTCACGCACGTTGTGATCGGTAATCAGGATGCCGATGTTGCGCTCGGTGAGCTGCTTGACGATGCGCTGGATCTCGCCAACGGAAATCGGGTCGACGCCGGCAAAGGGTTCGTCGAGCAGGATAAAGTCGGGGTTGCCGGCCAGGGCACGGGCGATTTCCACGCGCCGCCGTTCGCCGCCCGACAGCGAGACACCGGCCTGGTCGGCCAGATGGGATACATGCAGCTCATCCATCAGCCGTCCCAGTTCGTTGCGGCGCGTCTCGCGATTGAGATCCTTGCGCAACTCCAGGATGGCCATGATGTTATTGGCCACGCTGAGCTTGCGGAAAATGGAGGCTTCCTGGGGTAGATAGCCCAGGCCCTTGCGCGCGCGCTGGTGCATGTTGGCCCGGGTCAGATCGGTATCGCCAACGCGGATGCGGCCCCCGTCCGAGGGAACCAGGCCGACAACCATGTAGAAGGTCGTGGTCTTGCCGGCACCGTTGGGCCCCAGCAGGCCGACGATTTCACCGCGTGCTACATCCAGGCTGACGCCATGAACAACGGCGCGCCCGCTGTAACGTTTGACCAGTTGTTCGGCAACCAGCATGGCCTAGTCGGTTTCCGGGTCTTCCGGCTCCGGCGCACTCTCGTCCTGTGCTGGCGGCGGGCGCCGACTGGACTGGCCGCTGGGGGGTTCGATGACGAGCCTGACTCCGCCGTCGCCGACCAGGTTCTGGCTGGGCAGGTCATAAACCAGCTTCGAGCCACTGAATGCGCCTTGCACGTTCTCGATATGCGCATTCCCGATCATGGTGATTGTTTCGGCAATGAAGTCATACACGATTTCGTCGGAGCGGCCGAAAACTTCGCTGCCGTCGTCGAGAATATCCTGCCAGGTGGTGGGTGATCCGCTGAGCTCGACCCTGACGATCTGGCCGTCATCACCGCTGAAGGATCGACCTTCATCGGCCCGGACCTTGAGCTGCCCTCGCTCGATGCGAATATCGTCGCGCATCCAGTAGGCGCCGGTCCGGATGTCAAAGCCGCCGGACTCGCTGGTGATATTGATCCGCGGATCAATACTGTCACCGGCCAATGCCGTCAAGACGGGCAACGCGGTCAGGGCCGCGATCAAAAGCAACTTACCTGGCAGTCTGTAATTGCGCATGTACGTCATTGAACAACTCGATGTGGTCTTCATCCAATTTCATTCTCAGGCCACCGGCGCGCAGCCAAGTTCCCGGGCGACGAATTTCTACGGGTTGATCGCTGGAGATTGTACGCGCCCGCCGGTCGTGTTGCAGCAGCTCGGCGGTCAGCACGGTTGCCCCTAGTGGCAGCGCCTTACTGATATGGACGTTGCCTTCCAGCCGCAACAGGTCTTCAGCGCGGGCGAAGTGGGCCTGGTCGGCCCGTCCGATCCAGTCATTGCCCCCGGGTTCGAAGTGAAAGCGCGGCTGTTGCAGCGTGGCCGTGCGCGAAGCCGAGTCGTGCACCAGGACCGGCCCTGATACCAGTAGCTCGAGCTCCCCGGCATCGTTGCTGAATCGGGCCGAGAAATTCTCGAGGGTATAGTCGAAGCGCGGATCGGGCAGGCTGGGCAGGCTCGCCGGCGCTCTTTCCGTGGGCCACCACCAGCGCACGCCGAAGGCGATGATCAGGGCCAGGCTGGCCAGCGCGACCTGGCGCCAGGTCATTGGAACTGGCCACGCCAGATGTCAAGCCGGCCATGCGCTGCCAGGATCAGCTCGCAGATCTCGCGCACGGCCCCACGACCGCCGTTGGCGGTTGTGACAACATCGACTCGATCGCGGATCCAGTCGTTGGCATCGGCTGGTGCGCATTTCAGGCCGGCCTGGCGCAGCGCTGGCCAATCGACCAGGTCATCACCCATGTAGGCCAGCTCATCCGGCGCAAGCGCAAGCCGGCTGGCCATTTCCTTGAGCCCCGCCTGCTTGTCACGGCAACCCTGGATGAAATGCTCGATGCCCAGTTCCTGCATCCGACGCGCGACGATGCCGGACTGGCGAGCGGTGATCACCCCGACGCCGAAGCCCTGGTTGATCAGCCCCTTCAGACCAAGGCCGTCCCGGGTGTGGAAGGCCTTGCTTTCTGACCCATCCTCGCTGTAGTAAAGCCGGCCGTCGGTCATGACGCCGTCGACATCGAATACCGCAGCGCGAATGACTCGGGCCTTGGCCAACAACCCTTCGGACCAGGCCTGGCTCATACGACGCCCGCCTGGAGCAGATCCTGGAAGTTCAGCGCGCCGATCAGCCGGTCGTTGCGATCGGTAACCAGCAGACCCTGGATGCGGTGATGCTGCATGACCTCGACCGCCTTGGCGGCCAGTTCGTCGGCGCCAATGGTGCGCGGCTTCGGCGTCATGATGCGCTCGACCGGCGTGCTGCGGATGTCGCCCAGTTCATCGACGTGTCGGCGCAGGTCGCCGTCGGTGACCACGCCGACAATCTGCTGGTCGGCGTCGAGGACGGCGCACATGCCGAGCCGACTGCGGGTCATTTCCACGATGGCGTCGGCCAGGCTGGCTTCAAGCCGAACTCGCGGCAGATCGTCGCCGCCATGCATGACATCGGCGATGGTGACCAGCAAGCGTCGACCGAGCTTGCCGCCGGGATGGGAACGAGCGAAGTCTTCGGCCGTGAAACCGCGGGCATCGAGCAAGGCGACTGCCAGGGCATCGCCGAGGGCAAGCTGGGCCGATGTCGAGGCGGTGGGTGCCAGGCCCAGCGGACAGGCCTCCTGGTCAACACTGGTATCAAGGTGCAGGTCGGCGTGGCGAGCGAGGGTGGAGTCGGGGTTGCCGGTCATTGCGATCAGGCCGATACCGAGGCGCTTGAGGACGGGCAGCAGGCGCAGTACTTCCTCGGTTTCGCCGGAGTTGGACAGGGCCAGCAACAAGTCTTCGCGTCGAATCATGCCAAGGTCACCATGGCTGGCCTCGGCCGGGTGGACGAAGAAGGCCGGCGTGCCGGTTGAAGCCAGCGTGGCCGCTATCTTGTGGCCGATATGGCCGGACTTGCCCATGCCGGTGACGATCAGGTGACCCTGGCACTGCAGCATGAGCTGGCAGGCGGCGACAAAAGTCTGGTCGATGCGCTCGGCCAGGGCATCGATGGCCCGGGCCTCGGTATGAAGCACTTCACTGGCCGCGCGCAGCAAGCGTGAGGGATCGATGTTCATGCCGTCAGTGTAGCCGTTGTGGCCAGCGTCATGAGGTCAGGGAAAAATAGATCAACGTGGCCTGGTACACGATGAAGCTGGTGAACAGCAGCGCAGCCGCGGGTCGGCTGATCAGCCCGGGGCCGCGTCGGCGCCAGAGCAGTGCGAACAAGGCCAGGGTCAGCACGAACATGACGGTGACGTCGCGGTGCAGCAGGATGGGTTCGATGTAGAGCGGGTGAACCAGGGCTGCGATGCCGAGCACGCCAAGCAGGTTGAACATGTTGGAGCCGAGGATGTTGCCAATGGCCAGGTCATCCTCCTTTTTCAGGGCGCTGGATGCTGCTGCCGCCAGTTCGGGCAAGCTCGTGCCCAGGGCGACGATTGTCAGGCCGACCACCGCCTCGGATACGCCCACGATCATGGCCAGGGTGACCGCCCCGTTGACCAGGATATGGGCGCTGAGCGGCAGCAGAAGCAATCCGAGCAGGGTCCAGCCCACTGCCGCCCGGGTGCTGATTCCTTCCGGTACCTCGCTGCTCAGACTGGCCGCCAGCGGATCGGATTCACCCCGGGCCAGGCCCAGTGCAACCATGCCGCCCACCAGCAGCACCAGGGCCCCGGCCAGGATGAATCCGTCGACGCGGCTCAAGTTCAGGTTCCACATCAGGGCCAGGGTCAGCAGCATGATCAGGCCAAGCACCGGAAACTCCCGTTTCATGGTGATGCGCTCTACCCTGAGCGGGTAAATCATCGCGGTCAGGCCGAGGATCAGACCCACATTGGCAATGTTCGAGCCAACCGCGTTGCCTATGGCCAGGGCAGGGTTGCCGCGTACCGAGGCCATGGCCGAGACCAGCATTTCCGGTGCCGAAGTGCCAAACCCGACAATCGTCAGGCCGACGATCAGCGGCGAGACACCAAGGTTGCGGGCGAGCGCAGAGGCGCCTGTGACCAGTCGGTCGGCAGCCCAGATCAGCAGGACGAATCCGGCAGCCAGTTCCAGCAGGGCGATGGCAAGAGTAGCGTTCATGGTCTGGTCGGCGTCCGGTCAAAGGACATGGCGAAGTGGCATGGATGGGTTAGACTTGGGGATTGAACAGGTAACCCCCAAGTTCATTCCCTCGTTTTTATCTCATTCCAGGTCACGCCGTGATGGATCCCGCAGCAATCGAACAGCGTATTTTACAGGCAATGCCCGGTGCCGATGTCCGCGTAATGTCGGAGGACAATGTCCATTACAGCGCTCGCATCGTCTCTGCCGACTTCAGCGGTCGCAGTCGCATCGAGCGACATCGCCTGGTTCATGCCGCTATCGGGTCGGAACTTGGCCGGGAGATCCACGCCTTGAGCCTTGACCTGAAAAGCCCCGAAGAAGTGGCCGATTGACGCGCTGGGCGTGAGCGCCCGGTACTCCAGGAAATTTTGCCATGGCTAGAATTCTGATCACCGGTGGCGTACCGCTCCACGGCACGGTGGAAATCTCAGGGGCGAAGAACGCTGTCCTGCCCATCCTCATGGCTTCGCTGCTGACCGACCGACCGTGTCGCCTGCGCGGCGTTCCGCATCTGAAGGATGTGACCACTACGATGGAGCTGCTCGGGCACCTGGGGGTGGAAATCTCGCTGAACGATGATGCGGCCATCAGCCTGGATGCAGGCGGGCTGAGCAGTCATATCGCGCCGTATGACCTGGTAAAGACCATGCGGGCCTCGATCCTGGTCCTCGGCCCGCTGGTCGCGCGCGCCGGCGAGGCGCGCGTGTCTTTGCCCGGTGGCTGTGCCATCGGGGCCCGACCGGTAGACCTGCACTTGCATGGTCTGAATCAGCTGGGCGCCCGGATCAGCGTGGAATCGGGCTACATCCATGCCACCGCCGATCGCCTCCGTGGCGCGCGCGTGGTGCTGGACACGGTCACGGTAACGGGGACTGAAAATATCCTGATGGCCGCGACCCTGGCCGAGGGGACAACCATCATCGAAAACGCCGCCCAGGAACCCGAAGTCGTCGATCTGGCCGAGTGCCTGATTGCCATGGGTGCCAATATCCGTGGTCACGGCACCAACACGATCACGGTTGAAGGCTGCGATCGGCTCGAAGGATTCGACTACCGGGTTCTGCCGGATCGAATCGAAGCCGGCACTTTCCTGGTCGGAGCGGCCATGACCGGTGGCCATATCAGGGCCGCCCATGCCGCACCTGGCACGCTTGATGCGGTGCTGGCCAAGCTTGAAGACGCTGGCGCGCACATCAATACCGGGTCCGATTGGATCGAGCTGGACATGGGCGGGCGTCGGCCGCGTGCGGTCAACGTTGCTACTGCACCTTACCCGGGTTTCCCGACTGACATGCAGGCCCAGTTCACCGCGCTCAATGCCATTGCTGAGGGCACGGGAGTCGTGCGCGAGAACGTGTTCGAGAACCGCTTCATGCACGTACTCGAACTGCAGCGTCTGGGTGCTGATATGCGCCTGGAAGGAAACACGGTGATCATTCGCGGTGTCGAGCGCCTGACCGGCGCGCCGCTGATGGCAACCGATCTGCGCGCGTCGGCCTGCCTGGTGCTGGCCGGGCTGGTGGCCGAGGGCGATACCGTGGTGGACCGCGTCTACCACATCGACCGCGG
>SLQY01000278.1 GCA_007131235.1 Wenzhouxiangella sp. | reverse complement strand
CGGTGTAGCGCTCCAGCTTCTGGCCACGGCCGGCCCGGCTGTGCTCGCGCGAGTCGGCGATGCCGTAGCGGAAGGCCAACTCGAACGCACCCCAGGTCCCGTTTCTCGGGTTGAAGTTGTTGTTCGGCAGTTGCTGGCCGAAGTCGCCGCTGAAGGCGCGGTAGTTTTTCGACTCGCCGGTCAGGAAGAAGCCGGTCTGCACGTACCAGCCGTCCAGGGTCAGCGAGTCGTCGTCGACGCGAACATCACCCTTGTCCGGATCCAGGTTCAGGTTGACCCGGTAGTATTCGGCCTGGGCCCACCACGGTCCGAAGCCGGCAGCGAATTCCAGGTTCATGCGGGTAAAATCTTCCACGCCTTCGATGTCGTCGCGACCGACCAGGCGCGCATCGATGGCGCGGGTGCCTTCACGAGCGCGTAGCCGAACGGACTGGTACTCGTTGGCGTCCTTGTCAAAGGCATTCCAGCGCCGATTGACGCCACCGCCGACGTGAATGAAGTCAGTCCCGTTCAGGTAAGGCGCAAACGAGCCGCGCAGCGAGACTGCCCAGCCTTCACGAACCTCCCGGTCAAAGTCGATGCCGTTGCCAAAGATGCCGGCACCGACATACCAGTTCGGCCGGATGGTTTCATACATGATCCCCGGTTCGCGGTTGACCTTGTAGGCATCGGCCGGCGCCGAGCGCTCGATGAAGGTGATGTAGCGCGAGCTGGTGGCATATTCCATGCCGAACGGCTCCTTGAAATGACCGACGGCCAGGCGACCGTGATCCATCAGGTAAGCCATGTAGACATTGGCAAGGTCGATTTCGTTTTCGGCAAAGTCGGCTTCAATCTGCCATTCCCAGTTCTCGCGCATGATGCCTAGTGCACCGAGGCGAACCCGGCGCAGAATCACGCCATAGGTGGGGAAGTTGTGACTCTGACGTGCGACATTCCGAATGTCGTCGCCAAAATCGGCGTAAGCGGCATCCAGTTGCATGCGGCCACGCATGCGGAAACGGTTGGCACCGTCGCGCGATTCAGCGCCAAAGCGCGGCACCTGAATAGTCACCTCGTCGTCGCGCAGGGGGGCGGTTGGCTCGTAGCCGAACTCCTGCCCGGTCAGCTTGACCCGGTCTTCCTCCTTCTGGGTGGCCGCTTCTGCACGGATCATCTCGGCCTCCTCGGTCGTCAAAATGCCCTTCTCGATCAGCAACTCCATCAGCCGATCGGTCTCGGAGGCCATCGCAACGGTTCCCCCCAATGTCAGGGCGACTGCCAGAGCCAGTTTGTTAAGCTTGCTTGTCATGGCGTTGTGTTCTCCTGTCCAAGTGTAAAAAAGACTTCTCCCGAACGCGACTCGCTAGATGACCATGGCGGCCATCGCCTCAGCGTTCCGTTTGAGTATGCGCGGGGGCTAAAGAAACTTTTTTGAGGCTAGTCAAAAAACGTTAAGCTTTCGTTACAAAACGACAACAGCGACAGTTGAGAGCAAGGTCATGGGAACGGAAATCGAACGAAAATTCCTGGTCAACGGCCACGCCTACCGCGACCGGGCCGACGGTCGCCGCTATCGCCAGGCCTACCTGTCCACCAACAAGGACCGGGTCGTGCGGGTGCGCGTGGTCGATGACCAGGCCTGGCTGACCATCAAGGGTCGGACGCGGGGCGTTTCCCGGGCCGAGTTCGAGTACGAAATTCCGGTCGCCGATGCGATCGACATGCTGGAAAACCTGTGCCAGCAGCCGGTCATCGACAAGACCCGCTACCGCTTGCGTGCCGGCGACCATGTCTGGGAAATCGACGAGTTCCACGGCGTCAATGACGGCCTGATCGTGGCTGAAATCGAGCTTCAGGATGAAAACGAGCCCTTCGACAAGCCCGAGTGGCTCGGCGAAGAGGTCTCCGGCGACCCCCGCTACTTCAACGCCAACCTAATCGAGCATCCCTATCGAGAATGGTAGGAAAGCCGCCCTATCTCAGATACCTCTTCGGTGTTTTCGGTGTCTTCGGTGGTTCCCTGCCTTTTTCAGGCTTTAGAACAAGCCAAAGACCCCATTCGGCGTGATGCCCAGGAAGCGGAACCAGGTTTCGCCCATGATGATCACGGCCAGCCAGCCCAGGGTGAGCATGATGATGCCGTACTTGATGGCATCGGTCAGGCTGTACATGTCGGTTTCATACAGCAGCGCGGCTGGCTTGGAGTTGAACGGCAACACGTAGACGTGCTCGATCAGGAAGGCGACCGGCAGGGCCAGGCTGATCACCGGATGGCCGAAGTGCTCGGCCGTGCCGATGGCGATTGGAACGAAGATCATCGTGCGCATGGTCTTGGACTGCGATAACAGGGCCGAATAGGCCATGACCCCGGTCAGGATCAGGTACAGCACCCAGAACGGCGTGTCCTGGTCCAGGCCAATGCGGGTAAAAAAGGCATCCACGCCGATATTTGGCAGGCCGGTCTGGGCGAAGCCAGCCCCCAGGCAGTAGGCACCGGCCGAGAACAGCATCAGGTGCCAGGGAATGTCCACATCGTTCCATTCGACGATACCGACCCGTGGCATCAGCGCCACGATGCCGCCGACAAAGGCGATGGCGGTGGGGCTGATGCCGTGCAGGCGATCGGTTGCCCATAGACTCAGAATGGTCAGAAAGATAATCGAGGCGCGGATCTCGTCCCAGCGCACCGGCCCAAGCTTGTCGTACTCCGCTTTCAGCCGCGCCATGCCGCCTTCCACTTGCGGCAGGCGCTCCTTGTCGGCGAGCGGAAAGACCAGCTTCATGCCCAGGATGTAGCCGATCAGCATCAGTCCCAGCATGGTCGGCAGCATGGCGATCATCCAGTCGGCGAAGAACACGCCGCCGGCGATGGCCCCGCTGATCAGGGCCGCGGCCAGCAGGTTGGCACCTGAGCCGGTGACAAAAGCGCCGGCACCCAGGTTGATGTTGAGCAGGTTCTGCAAGACGATATTGCGGCCGAAGTTGCCCTTGCCGCCGCCCGGTCGGGAGCCGTAGATGGCCGCAACGACCATGAAAATGGGCAACAGGATGGCGGCCTTGGCCGTGGTTGCCGAGATGAAGGCTGACAGCGTGACGTTGATGACAATGAAGCTCAAGAACACCTTCGAAGCGCTGTTGCCGAACCTGAGGATGAACCACAGGGTGAAGCGCTTGGCCAGCCCGGTCTTGACCAGCATGCTGGCCAGGATGAAGGACATGATGTTCAGCCACATGATCGGGTGGCCTAGCTGGGCGTAGGCTTCGCGCTCGGTTAGCACGCCGGTGAAAACCAGCAGGATGATGACGATCAGCGAGGTCAGGTAGTTGGGAATCGACTGTGCCGTCCACAGGATCATGCCGACCAGGAACACGGCGAGCATGAAGGCATTGCGCCGTATCATCTCGTCCCGTCCGACTTCGTCAAACACGGCCAGGGCGCGATCCGGCAGCGTGTCGGCGCTGAAGGCGATCAAAAATTCCGGTGTCCAGATGAACCCGAACAGGACGAAACAGCACAGGGCCAGCGGAATGCCGGCTCGGGCCATCCACATCTCGGTGCTCGATCGCTCCCGCTTCGGCAAACGGTCGATCCGGTAATTCCCCATTTCCAGGGCATCGGCACCCTTGCCGCCGAACGCTTCCCCGGATTCTTTCGTCTCGGTCTTGCCGTCTGTCACCGAACCAGTCCGGTGACCCGCATCAGGGCCTCGATGTAGCTGGTATTGGCGTAGGCCACCAGGCCGAGCCGATCGATCAAGCGTCGGGCCTGGTCAAGCTCGGTGGACTCGACGCAGGCCGTTTTCAGTGCCGCACCATTGATGGTCACTTCGGCCACTTCAGCCTGGCAGTCACCCACCTCGAAGCCGAAGCGGCGCTTGAACAGATCGACGATGACCAGCTCGCGGCTGGCGTTGAAATGACCGACCAGGCTGTTGACAGCCTGGCCGCTGGATTCAGGCAGGGTAGTGTCAAGTCCAAGCGCTGCGCTGAGCGCTGCTAGCGCATCCGGCGGCAAGGGGAAGGACCACTTGCCCAGCGGACCCCATTGCTGGAAGCCGTCACGTTCTGCGAGAAGTTGCTTGATATCAAGCTGGTCGGCGCGGATCTTGATGTTCTGGTCGCCTCGTCCGGCAGCAACCAGGTAAATCTCCGCGCTTTCCCGGATCAGTGGCGTCCCGCCCAGCTCACGCAGGCGCGGTTCAACCAGGCCGAAGTCGGCGGCAAAGGCGCGATACTCGAAGCGATTTCGTGTCTCGTTCACTGGCGGATCGTCTTGAAGGCCAGCGGGCATCATAGGCCAGGCCGTTGGCCTTCGATCTGACTCAGATCAAATGGCAAGCCCATCGCGCCGGAATCCCAGCGCGCGTCTCACTACACTGCCTCGACGCAACTACCCAGACCTTCGGCCTCACCCCTTGCGCTCTTCACGCAGGACTTTCAGCAAGTCCAGTCCCTTACGGCGCTGCTCCTCGAGCAGACGGATCTTCGTGCGCAGTTCTTCCTGCAGCAGCGGATCGTACTCGCTGGCCAGCTCATCTTCGAGCTTCTTCTGCTTCTTGCGCATCTGGCCCATCAGCTTCTTCAGCTTGTCGCGCTTTTCGATCTGCTCGCGAAAATCTCGCGACAGGAAGCGATGCAGCTTCTCTCGCAGTGACTTGCTCATGATCGAAGCTCCCTGGACTGGCCCGATCGGTCTTCCATGGTCTCGAGCACGGCGCGAACCTCTTCAGGCTGCAGAGCCAGCTCCTCGTGCAGTTCGGCGTCTACTTCCTCGAAGGGTTGGAAGGTTGCCCGGGCGACGCTCAACAGGTTCTTGCCCATCCGGTAGGCGTAGCTGTTGTCATTCATCAGCGAGGTAGCTTGCTCGGCACTGATATGACGAGACCGGATCAGCTCGTCGAGTCGACCGTTGTTGACGATGTCGTGCTGCTCTAGATCGTTGCTCAATTCGTCTAGCAGCAGCGAAATATCGTCTGCCTCCTCGCCGGCTTCCATATTGGCATCTGCTGGAGACACGGTCAGTCGTTCCAGGGTGTGCAACAGATGACCGAGATGACTGCGGAGCTGTCGGTATTCCTGGCGCAGATGCGGATTGGCCGCGTTGAGGTAGCGCACCAGGTTCTTCTGCAAGTGCTTGACGTGTTTGACCGCTTCGATCAACTGCTGATTGGCGACTCGCAGCATGACCAGCTGCTGGGCGCGCTTGCCCTGCACCGGAATCCGGGCCAGGTAATCCAGAATCAGGCCATGCAGCGGTTTGACCTTGCGTCGGTAGAGCTCATCGACGTCCGGATTCAGGATTCGCTCCGGAACAGACTCCAGCTCTTGCCTGGAAGCTATCCGGCGCAGTTGGCCGGGCTCATAGTTGAGGACCTGGGCGGAAAGATCGTAGGCCCGACCAAACAGCCGCACCAGCTCCTTGCGGCTGGCTTCGAGGGCGGCGGCGGGCATTTCGAGCATGTTGTCGTTGATGAACTTTGGTGAGTCCAGTTTGACTGGCCTGGGTTTCATTCGTGTTTCAAGCAGATGAACCAGGCGCGGGATGAATGGCACCATCACCATGATGCCGGTGAGATTGAACAAGGTGTGGAACAGGGCCAGGCGCAGCGTGTGGTTGTCGTCGGCAATGCCTAGCCAGCCGCTGCCGATTTCCACCGCAACCAGGAACACCTGGATAAAGGTCAGCGCAATGGCCCCGGTTACAATGTTGAAAACCAGGTGGGCACCGGCCAGTCGCCGCCCTTCGATATTGGCCCCGACCGCGCCCAGCAGCGCGGTAATGGTGGTGCCCACGTTGGCTCCAATCGATAGCGCAAGGGCGTTTTCGTAGGTGATCTGGCCAGCGGCCAGGGCAGTAATGGTCAGCACCAGCGTGGCATGGCTGGACTGCATGATGACCGTAGCGATGATGCCGATCAGGGTGTAGAGCAACAGGCCGGTCAGCCCGGCAACCGCGAACTGGGTCAGGTCCAGGGTGTCCTGGTAGGCCTCGAAGCCCTCCTTCATGAAATGAATGCCCAGGAACAAGAACCCGATCCCGGCCATGACGTAGCCCAGCCCCTTGAGCGGCTTGGCCCGGTTGAAGATCAGGATCACGCCAAAGGTCAAAAGCGGCATGGCGAAGGCACTGACGTTGATCTTCAGCCCCAGCCCGGCAATCAGCCAGGCACCCGAGGTGGTGCCCAGGTTGGCCCCGAAGATGACACCGATACCCTGCGGCAGGGTCATCAGACCGGCCGACAGAAAGGAAATCGTGATCACCGACACCAGCGAACTGGACTGGGTCAGCGTGGTGGCCACTGCGCCGAAGCTCAAGCTCTTCCACAGCCGGTTGGTTGAGCGGCGCAGCAGGGTTTCCAGGGTGCCGCCAGTAAAGGCCTTGAAGCCCTGTTCCAGCGACATCATGCCAAACAGGAACAGAGCAATGCCGGCCGCGATCTCGGTCAGCGTAGGGCTGGCCCAGAATGCCCAGGCCAGCAGGCCAAGCGCCACGGCAAGCGGCAGGTGGGACGGTAGCCGCATACTCAATCGCCAGCCAGGGCCTGATCAAGATCGCGCCACAGGTCATCGGCGGCCTCGATACCCACGGACAGACGCATCAGCCGGTCGTCAATGCCCAGGCGTTGGCGGATTTCCGCGCCGACCTTGGCGTGGCTGGTGCGCGATGGTTGGCAAATCGTTGACTCCACGCCACCCAGGCTGACGGCCGGACGGACCAGCTTCAAGTCATCAAGAAAGCGGTCGGGGTCGATCGAGTCGGCCAGGCGAAACGACAGCATGGCACCGAAGTCGCTCATCTGACGGGCGGCCACGGCATGATCGGGGTGATCGGCCAGGCCCGGGTAGTGCACGGCCTCGACGGATCCGTGACTTTGCAGCAGCCTGGCCAGCACGCCGGCATTGGCACTCTGGCGCTCGACGCGCACGGCCAGGGTGGCGATGGATCGCTCGAGCAGGGAAAGCTCGCGTCCGTTCAGGCTGGATCCCAAGCGAATCACGGTCGGGCGCACGCGCGCGATCAGCTCGGCGCGGCCGACAATCGCACCACACAGCAGGTCGGAATGCCCGGCCAGGTACTTCGTGCCGGAATGCACCACCAGGTCAAAACCGATTTCTACCGGCCGTTGCAGCAAGGGCGTGGCGAAGGTGTTGTCGACCACGCTGATCAGCCCGCTGGCCCGGGCTACCTGGGCCACGGCGCGCAGGTCGACCACGTCCATCAGCGGGTTGGTGGGCGACTCCACATGAACCAGCCGGGTTCGTTCCTCGATCAGACCGGGCAGGGAGTCCGGCACCCCGTCCCAGGTCGAAAAACGCATGCCCAGTGGCTCGAGCAGGCCACTGACCAGGTCTATGGTGCCGCCGTAAATCCCGTCCAGCAGAATGGCATGATCGCCCGGCCGCATCAGCCCCAGGAACACCGCACTGATCGCGCCCATGCCGCTGGCCGTGATCAGTCCGGCCTCGGCCGATTCCAGTGCCGCCACCCGCGCCGCCACCACGTCATGGTTCAGGGTGTTGTGGTAACGCGGATAGCGCACATGGTCGGCCCGGTAATCAAACGCCGAACTGGTCACCACCGGCGTATTCACCCCCAGGGCCGCCGGCTGCGCCACCGCCCCGGCATGCACACAGGCGGTGTCCTTGTCGTTCCCGTTCCCGGACATCCCAATCACTCAATTAAGAACCAACTACCAATATAAACCTTTCCCCCCGGATCTTCCCTCTTCCCTCCAACCCAAAACTTCCACTATTCTATAAATATGGAAACAATCTCTCCCGTAGAAAGCTTCTCCGCCCTGGCCCACCCCCACCGCCTGGCCGTCTTCCGCCTGTTGATGCGCGCCGGCCCTGCCGGCATGAACGCCGGCGATATCGCCAGCGAACTCGAGCTTGCCCCCTCCAGCCTGTCCTTTCATACCCGCTGGCTGGCCCAGGCCGGGCTGATTGAAGCCAGGCGCGACGGCCGGCACGTGGTCTACCGCGTGAATGTCGAGGGCACCCGGGCCTTGATTCGCTACCTGACCGAGGACTGCTGCGCCGGTCATCCCGATCTGTGCGGCTTCAGTGATCTCGCCGGCGCCGGGGAAAGCTGTGCAGCGCCGTCAGCCAGGCGTCTTGCCTGATGCGAGTCGGAATCAACGGTTTCGGCCGTATCGGTCGCCTGGCCCTGCGGGCCGCTTTGGCTGGCCTGGCCCGAGACGGCGCGACCCTGGACATCGTTCATGTCAACGAGATCAAGGGCGGCGTGGAAACCGCGGCCCACTTGCTGGAATTTGACAGCGTGCAGGGCCGCTGGCCGGCTGACATTCGATGCGAAGCGGATGCTTTCCTGGTCAATGGCCAGCGCATCGGCTTCAGTGATCATGCCGAGCCGGCTGCCATCCCGTGGCGCGATCTGGGCGTGGAACTGGTCATTGAAAGTGCCGGTCGCTTCGTCAAGCGGGCCCTGCTGGAGCCGCACCTGGCCGCCGGTGCCCGGGCCGTGGTCGTTGCCGCGCCGGTCAAGGACGGCGGCGTGCCCAACATCGTCATGGGCATCAACGAGGAAAGCTGGGACCACGCTCAACACCCCATCGTCACCGCCGCCAGCTGCACCACCAACTGCCTGGCACCGGTTGTGGCACCCATTCACCAGGCCCTGCGCATTCGCCACGGCATGATCACCACCATTCACGATGTCACCAACACCCAGGTGGTGGTCGATGCGCCGCACAAGGATTTACGCCGGGCGCGCTCGGCCCTGACCTCGCTGATACCAACCACCACCGGCTCGGCGACCGCCATCGGCCTGATTTTCCCCGAGCTGGCCGGCCGCCTGGATGGTCATGCCGTGCGAGTGCCGCTGCTCAACGCCTCGCTGACCGACTGCGTGTTCGAGGTGGAGCGCCCGACCACCGCAGACGAAGTCAACGCGCTGCTGGAGGCGGCCGCCAATGGCCCGCTGGCCGGCATACTGGGCGTCGAAAAACGGCCACTGGTGTCGGTGGACTTTCGCGGCGACACCCGCTCGGCCATCATCGATGCTCCGTCTACCCTGGTCGTGGACGGCACCCAGATCAAGCTGTTTGCCTGGTACGACAACGAGATGGGCTACGCCTGCCGCCTGGTCGAACTGGCTGCGAAGGTCAGCGAGACCCTGCGCCCGTAGCATGAACGTTCGCAGTTACCTGCTGGTCACCGGCGCTTACTGGGGGCAGACCATTACCGATGGCGCGCTGCGGATGCTGGTGCTGCTGCACTTCCATCTGCTCGGGTTCAGCCCCTTCGAAATCGCACTGCTGTTCGTGCTCTACGAGGCCATGGGCGTTGTGACCAACCTGCTGGCCGGCTGGATCGCGGCCCGTTTCGGCCTGGAGTCCACCCTCTATGCCGGCTTGAGCCTCCAGGTCGGCGCGCTGGCTGCCTTGTCGTTCCTGAACCCGGAATGGACCACCGCGCTGGCCGTGACTTATGCAGCGCTGGTCCAGGGCGTGGCTGGCGTGGCCAAGGACCTGACCAAGATGAGCGCCAAGAGTGCGGTCAAGGTGCTGGTCACGGCCAATGCCGAGGGCGCGCTGTTTCGCTGGGTGGCCTTGCTGACCGGCTCGAAGAACGCGATGAAGGGTGCCGGCTTTTTTGTCGGCGGGATGCTGCTGGCCAGCCTGGGTTTCCAGGGCGCGCTGTGGCTGCTCGCCAGCCTGCTGGCCATGATCCTCATCGCCATTGGCCTGACCCTGCCGCGTGGCATGGGACGGGCCAGGGTCAAGCCCACCTTGTTGTCACTCCTGGCCAAGAGCCGGGCCATCAATCGGCTGTCGGCCGCGCGCGTGTTCCTGTTCGGCGCGCGCGATGTCTGGTTCGTGGTAGGCGTGCCGATCTTTCTCTACGAGGTTGGCGGCTGGAGTTTCGTCGGCGTGTCCAGTTTTCTGGCCCTGTGGGTGATCGGATACGGGGCGGTGCAGGCGATTGCGCCCAGGGTGGTCACACGGTCTGCCGATGGCTTAAGCACCGAGGTGACCGCGCAAAGACGCTGGGCCTTCATCCTTGCCACGCTGCCGTTGGCCATACTGGCAGCCCTGGCCGTCGTGACTCCGGTCGAAGTCTTGCTGGGGGAGACGGTTACCGATACCCCGAGTGCAATGGTCAACATCACGCTGGTTGCGGGTCTGGCCTTGTTCGGCCTGGTCTTCGCCGTCAATTCCTCGCTGCATTCCTACCTGATCCTCGCCTACAGCGAAGGCGACGCCGTTACCACGGACGTCGGCTTTTACTACATGGCCAACGCCGGCGGTCGCCTGCTCGGCTGCCTGCTCTCCGGGCTGAGCTACCAGTGGTTGGGTATCGCCGGCTGCCTGGGTGTCGCCGCCTTCATGCTCCTGATCGCCTGGCTGTTCTCCCTGGCCCTGCCCACAAGCATGCCGCCTCAACAAGTCCGACCGGAAACCTCAACCTGGTCGTCCAAGCGAACCTACTAGCCCGAACAATTCATGAATTCGCGCGCAAGGCACGCGATCGGGTGCGCGTCATTCCAGGAAATCATTCCAGGGAATCGGCAAGCGCTGTCAAGAGCCAGTGGGACCATTGGCTGACGCTACTCCGGGCTGACTAGCGAGCCCGAAAGTACGGGGCGCAAAGTGCATTGGCGCAATCGAGAATTTCCAATGCCTGGCTGTCCGTGTTGCGGTAGGCCACGATCGGTCGACCATCGGACCTGACCGTGATAGCGCTGAATTGGGCCGCGTTGCCGCCGAACTCGTTGAGGGTGTGGCGGTCGGTGCAGGCGGTGTTGTCGCATTGGATCAGGTTCAATCCGCCCGAAAATGAATCGATCAGCACCGGCAGTGCCCGGGTGCCCAGCGTCATGGCGTCGAAGCGCGCCGATGACAAGGTCGTGCTATTGGCCTGGCCGGTACAATTGGTCGTGCAGGACAGCAAATAGGAACCGCCACCGGGTGTGCCCCGGGTAAAGAAGACCAGCGGTTGTCCCAGCCGGTTGATCGTGATCGAGGTTGATTCAACGTTGTTACCGAGCGTCGAATGGCTATGGACTGTGCTGCTGCTGCAATCGGATTGACTGCAGGCTGCGACGGCAACAAATCCGGAGTCGTCGATGAAACTGATTAGCGGCGTACCCTGGCCCCCGGGTGATGGTGCGATAACCATGGACGAGCGCTGACCGCCAGTAGAAATTTGGTTTATCGACGAGGACGAGCAATCGGGCGCGCTGCAAGCGGCGACGACCAGATTGTTGGCGTTGTTACGGTAGCTGACTAGCGGCAGACCGTCGGGTCCGATGGCCAGGGAAAGACCGTCGTTCGATGTGCTGACCCCGCTCGCGATCGTCCGAACTGCCCCGGTCGAACAAGCAGCATCAGCGCACAACAGCAACTGCAAGCTGTAGTTCGACGAGCGAACCCAGGCAATGATGGGCAGGCCGTTCGAACCGATGGTGACATCGTGATCACGACTGGCGCTGGTCGTCGTCAGGGACGACACGGTCGCCGAGGCGCAATCCGGATCATTACAGACGGCCAGCTTTACCTGCCCTGCGCTGGAATGGTGGTAAACGATGATCGGGTTCCCATCCGGGCCCACCGTCATCGCGGGATGCGTGCCCTGGTTATCGATCAAACGGATCATGTTGTCGCGTGGCGCGGATCGATCGATTGCACCGGCCGGCCCTGGTGGTCCAACCGGACCGGTATCCCCGTCCTGTCCCGCCGGTCCCTGCGGTCCGGGCTCGCCCTGGGGCCCTGGATCGCCCTGGGGCCCGGGCTCACCCTGAGGTCCAGGCTCACCCTGCGGCCCAGGCTCACCTTGGGGCCCGGGCTCGCCTTGGGGCCCGGGCTCGCCTTGCGGCCCG